>CAJXEC010000068.1 GCA_913052165.1 uncultured Rhodospirillaceae bacterium | reverse complement strand
TATGCTGAGATGCGCCTCAAATTGACTGATTCGTATATTGGTGGAGGGGTACTGGTTCTCACCGAATCTGTGATACATGAGAACGACAGCTGATGAAGCCGACCATGCTGTATCCATCCCCATGATCAGGCCGCACATACCAAGGCCGATTTTGAAGAAAAGAAGTTTGGTTTTTGTCAAAATTGAGCTCATGGCTTGGCTTGTTTCCCTTTGCTTGATTCTTCGGCAGCTACTGAAAACTAATAAGGGCTATATTTTAATCGTGTTTTTGTTAAGTTGATAGCACCAGAACTCTCAACTCATCATTTTGTTCGGTAAAGATTCATCGTTTATCAAAGGATATTCCTCTGGCGAGAATAGCTGGTAATGCCACCACTCATTTCTAAAAAAGTCCCAACCGGACTCAGTCATCAGCCCCAAGAGAGTTAATCTATTTTTTCGAGCCTCTTCGGAAATTTCCGTGGCTCCATGATAGGAAATCGTATTGAATGTATCGAATTTACATCCCATATCCAAGGGCACTCCCGAGGCATCTGCAAGTGTTAAGTCCACTGCCACACCTCGGGAATGAGGTGAGCCCTTTTGGGGATGTGCTAAAAATTTTTCATCAGGTGTATGGTCCCAGAGTTTTTGCTGAGCTTCGGTCGGGCGAAAGGCATCGTATATTAGAAGTTTAAAACCAATAAAACTTGCGGCATCACGGGCTCTAACTAGGGCTATCAGTGCATCTTTGTGAAGGTAACAAAACGGATGAATATAAATTGGCCGTCCAGTAAAGTTATTGTGGGTAGCATAGGCTAATTCGATACCGACGCCAAAATCAGAAGCATTTATTTCTTGTAGTGTCATACCCACATTGTATATGAGGGTAAAAATACGTCTAATTAATAATTTGATCTGAAGAAATCATGCTAGGTCTTGGGATTGATACAACTGGTTCCTCATGCGCTGTGGCGCTGTGGGCGGATGACAAGTTGGAATATTCTCTCGCAAAAAACATGAATCGCGGCTACGCGGAAGTGCTTATGCCAATGGTAGATCAAGCCCTCTTGGAGACAGGACTAGCGTATAAGAATATTGATGTAGTTGGAGTCGCGACTGGTCCTGGTTCTTTCACCGGTTTGCGCGTAGGGCTCTCTGCCGCTCGAGGTCTATCTATTGGCTTGAACTGCAATGTCCATGGCGTAACCACTTTTTATGCGGCTGCCCTCGCCTGCGCAAGAGAGGTCACGAGCAATGACCCAAGCAATTTGTGGGTAATTTTGAACTCCGGGCGGTCAAATTTCTTTTTACAGAAATTCAAGCTGCGATCAGGTTCTTTGGAAGATGCCGGTGAACCTGTCTCGGCTGATGAAAGCTTTATACTGCGAAATTTAGTTGGCTCGCGGTCAATCATTACTGGTGACGGCTCAGTGCAAATCCGACTTAACAATCAGCTAAAAAAGAAGGTAAAAATTATTCCGGACTGCCGAAAATCTTATGTAGGCCTAATCGCCGAACTGGCCGTAAGAAAGGGTTCAAGTAAGTCGCAGGGAAGCCTAAACGCGCTCTATATCAATGCCCCCCAGGTAAACTTAGCTCGAAAGCAAGTGGGGTAATTTAATTGGAGAGACAGCGTGGCCAACACTATCCCGTTCCAAGTTACGGCATCGAACAAATCTTCCCGCACCAACTTACTGTTGTAGCCCGAATTCATGCACAATGTTTTTCTGACTGCTGGGATGAGCTGACTCTTAAAAAGATTCTTCAAATGCCTGGCAGTTTTGGTTTTGTCGCACGTTCTCTCCGGTTCGATTCAGTTACTGGGTTCGCCCTCTGCCGTGTTGCGGCTGATCAATGCGAGCTACTATCGCTAGGAGTAGCTCGGGATTACAGAAAACAAGGAATTGCAACAACACTGATCAGGAGTGCAATGGCGAGGGCCTCGGTTGAAAAGGCGCGATGGTTTTTTTTAGAGGTGGCGATTGATAACGACGCAGCCGCTCGACTCTATGAGGCACATGGTCTGAAAAAGGTCGGGGTAAGGCCGAATTATTATGAAAACAAGGATGGTACGCGCACTGATGCTAATACTATGCGAGCAGATCTTGCTAAATTTATGCGATCGGATATTTGAGGCTTTTATTTTTTCTGAACTCTTAGTACGTGTGTGTTTTTGCCGATTTTCTCGTCCTGTGGTTCGAGGGATAGGATGCTGTGTCCAAGCTCAACTAGAGAGTCAGGCACGTTTTTGAGAGGTTCATCACCACAAAGCCGAATAGCTAAAATTTCTCCATGCTCCATTTTCTCAATCATGAATCTTACTCTGACAAAGGTCATGGGACACACATCGCGGGTGATATCTAATTCGTGATCGATTACATGATTTTGGGGCATTTTGGACCGCATGTCCTGATAGTTTCTCCTATTTATGACATTCTTTTAGTATTATCAAACTCTAAGATCTACCAGAAGTTTTGAAGTCTGTTGTGCCACTGATTAGCTACTCAATGATATCCATTAAGATGTCAGGGATAAACGCTGTTTCTTGGTTGTCCGGGCGTTTGTATTGGATATCGAATGCAAATTGTTGACACTTTGGTATTGGGTGATACTGTTCTTAAGTCTTTCCATGCCTCGAATTTAGCGTGCTGATGAGTTGTCCTCATTACCATAGATCTCTCTCCAGTGATATGACACTTGCCTAAAACCGTTTTTATCAAAAGCTTCGGCTGTCAGATGAATGTCTACGATTCTCAGAGGATGCTTGACTCTTTATCTGCAGAGGGTTTCGAGCAACAAAACGAACCTGAAAACGCAGATCTTATAATACTCAATACTTGCCATATCCGTGAGAAAGCGTCTGAAAAGATGTATTCAGAGCTAGGTCGATTGAGGGCTAATCGTCGAGCCAAGGTCGTCGTGGCCGGTTGTGTTGCTCAGGCGGAAGGGAGAGAAATTCTTGAAAGGGCCAAGAACGTCGATTTTGTTCTTGGCCCTCAAGCTTTGCATCGATTGCCAAAGTTATTAAAAGCGAGTCCCGACCATAATCGAGCTATCGACACCGATTTTCCAGTCGAAACAAAGTTCGAAAATTGGCCATCGCCGGTATCTCATAAGGCATCTTCGTTTCTGACGATCCAGGAGGGATGTGATAAGTTCTGCTCATTTTGTGTAGTGCCCTATACGAGAGGTTCAGAATATTCACGTCCCGCATCGGCAGTAATCAAGGAAGCAAGGACCTTAGTTGAGGGCGGTACGAAAGAAATCACGTTATTGGGACAAAACGTAAACGCTTATAATGGTTGCTCAGGGGGTCTGGGCGGTCTTATCAAAGCCCTAGATGAGATAGATGGTCTTGACCGTATCAGGTTTACTACCTCTCATCCCAGGGATATGTCTGACGCATTGATTAATGCATTTGGGGAGGTGGATAGCCTTATGCCTTACTTGCATTTGCCAGTCCAATCGGGCTCCGATAGAGTTCTGGAGCGAATGAATAGACGCCATGACGTTGAGCATTATGAAAAAATTATTTCTAAAATAAGAGTGATACGTCCCGATATCGCCATTTCATCGGACTTTATTGTTGGTCATCCTGGTGAAACAGAAGCAGATTTTATAGAAACATTAAATCTGGCTAATAGAGTTGGTTTTGCACAAGCCTATTCGTTCAAGTATAGCGCCAGACCGGGGACTCCTGCTACTGATGATCAGGATCAGGTGTCAGAGCAATCAAAAACAGAGCGCATAGCACGACTGCAAGTTTTACTTGGCCAACATCAAAAAAGTTTCAACGAAAAATTTGTCGGTTCTTTATCCAAAATTTTGCTTGACCGCACTGGACGATTGTCAGGCCAGCTGGCGGGACGAAGTCCCCATAATCAATCGGTCCATGTTGGAGTCTCCCCGAAAGAATTTTTTTCTTTGTTAGGTAAGATTGTGCTGGTCAGAATTACAAAAGCTAATCAAAATTCATTAACCGCCGAGTTAGTTCGAGAAGAGGAGGTGAAGCCTCCAGAGGTTCCGGTTTGAGCCCTAGGGGAAATCACAGCTTAATCGCTCCACCGCTGACTTTGCAATTTGAGGATAATAAATTACTGCAAGTCCTCTTTGGCGAACATGACAGAAATCTAGTTAGGATCGAGGAAACTTTGGGGGTTCGTATCTCTTCCCGCGGGAATAGAGTTTCACTTTCTGGTGACGAGAGGTCCATTGATATAGCGCGTTCCGCCCTGGATTCGCTTTATGCGCGGTTAAAAGAGGGGATGTCAGTCGATGCTTCTGAAGTTGATGCTGCTTTGCGTCTCGCGAATTTAGAATTAGAAAGCACTTCGGGCATGACAGAAACTGGAAGAGAGGTGACCCTTATTACCTCAAAGCGACACATAAAGGCCCGATCACCAGGACAAGTGACCTACATTCGCGCTCTTCAAAAATCAGAGATGGTATTTGGAATTGGACCCGCGGGTACTGGCAAGACCTATCTGGCAGTGGCGAATGCTGTAGCACAATTATTGAAAGGAAAAGTAGATAGAATAGTACTGTCGCGTCCCGCAGTAGAGGCGGGGGAACGGCTTGGTTTTTTGCCCGGCGATATGAGGGATAAGATAGATCCTTATCTCGCCCCACTTTATGATTCTCTGCACGATATGATGCCGGCGGAGCAGGTCGTCAAACGTATTGCCTCTGGTGAAATTGAAGTGGCTCCACTCGCGTTTATGAGGGGTCGAACATTAGCGCATGCCTTTATTATTTTGGATGAGGCTCAAAATGCGACACGCACTCAGATGAAAATGTTTTTGACTCGATTGGGGGAAGGTTCTCGGATGGTGATTACCGGGGATCCGAGCCAGGTTGATTTGCCACGGGGAGCAATATCAGGGCTCCAGAATGCCGTTGAAACACTGAGAAACATCGCGGGGGTCCAAGCTGTGAAATTTAGCGAACACGACATTGTTCGTCACTCTTTAGTCACTAAGGTTGTAAGAGCCTACGACGCAGATGATCGGCGTCGCGTGGAAAGTGAGACTTGAGATAAAACTGTTATGGAACTTTTTGTCGCGAAAACTTTTGTAAAAGTGGAGTGTGAAGAATGGACCCGAGCGTTGCCGGACGCAGAGGTCTGTTGCAGGGAGTCTGCCGCCGCAGTCTTGGCCTTAGAGGGTTTGGGCAATTTAGACTGTGAAATTAGCATTGTTTTAGCAGATAATAAAATGGTCAAAAATCTCAATTGGGAATGGCGTGGGGTCGCTTCGGCAACTGATGTTTTGGCGTTTCCGAATCAAGAATGCAGCCCTATCGGCGGCGGCTCGCGATTGTTGGGCGATGTCGTAGTGGCATTTGGTGTGTCTAGTCGGGAGGCGGGATTAGCGAATGTTTCTCTTCATGACCACCTCTCCCATTTGATAGTGCATGGGGTGTTTCACCTCCTAGGCTATGATCACCTTGATGAGACGGAAGCCGCAATTATGGAGGCGAAGGAAACCCAGGTTTTAGCGAATTTTGGGGTCAGTGATCCTTATTTCTTCAAGTCGGCAGCTAGGTCACCTTCTGAGGTTATCTGATGGTAAGTTCAACAAAATCGGGCCAAGAGAGTCCACAAGACCACGGGGATGAAAGCCCTGGAAATTGGGCCCCGATAGATTGGTGGAGACGCATTTTCCCCCGCTCACGTTCAAATGGAGGAGATTTGCGCGATACTATTGAAGAACTTATTGAGGAACAGGAGGTTGCGGGGGAGCTTCCCGCATCTTCCGATGAACTGAGGTTGCTGAGAAATATTTTGAACCTGCATGGGCTAACAGTTTATGACATTATGGTTCCGCGCGCTGATATTATCGCGGTAGAAATAACAACCTCGCTCTCGGATTTAGTCAGTTTGATGAGTGATGAAGCACACTCCAGGATCCCGATATATCGTGAAACCCTCGATAACACATCCGGTATGATCCATATCAAGGACGTTTTGGAAGGTTGGAGCAAAGACGAGCCGAGTGAGCTCGAGGATTTAGTGCGGCCTGTTCTATTTGTGGCTCCGTCTACACCCATTCTAGAGCTGTTGCTACAAATGCGTGTGCGGAGGGTCCATATGGCCCTCGTCGTAGATGAATTTGGCGGTATTGATGGTCTGGCGACGATCGAGGACTTGGTCGAGGAAATTGTCGGTGAGATCCAGGATGAACATGATGAGGATCATAGCGCTGGGTTCATTGAAATGCGGCCCGGCCTTTTTGATGTAAATGCGAGAACGAATATACTTGAATTCGAAGAACGTATCGGAGAATTTTTAGTCCCGGCAGAGCGCGAGGAAGATATCGATACATTGGGTGGGTTAGTATTTTTCTTGGCTGGTCGCGTCCCTGCAAAAGGTGAAGTCATTACCCATAGCTCGGGGGTCGAATTTGAAATCCTCGACGCAGATCCGAGAAGGATACGGAGGATGAGGATCACAAGCCCGCTTCCAACTAATGATAACCAATCAAGTTGAGAGCTATATTTCCTAATTTGGCGCTTAATTTGAGTGGCGTCGTGGCCATGATAAAGGAACTGAAGGGTTGGCGTAGGGGGTTACTTAGCTGCTTGGCTGGTATGCTGGCCGCTGGTTCTTTGCCGCCTTTTTTTTTATTGCCGCTGCTGTGGGTAAGTTTTCCAATTTTATTCTGTTTGATTGATGAGGCGAAATCACTTAGGGCCGCTATTGCAGATGGATGGTGGTTCGGATTTGGATATTTTTTGGCCGGACTTTACTGGATCAGTTTATCACTCATCGTGGAGAGTGAAAAATTTGCCTGGATGATCCCATTGGCGCTGTCATTGATACCCGCTCTTCTTGCCTGTTCTGTCGGGCTTGCGGCAGGGATATCGTATTTTGCAGAACGAGGATTTTCAAGATTGCTGGCATTCACGGCTTCATGGACCCTGTGTGAGTGGGCCCGTGCTCACATATTGTCTGGCTTTCCATGGAACCCTATAGGAGTCATTTGGAGCTGGGATCCCCTATTTTTGCAAGGGCTTAGTGTGGTTGGTGTTTACGGACTAGGCTTCGTAACAGTGTTGATTTTTCTCTGGCCAGCGGTGTTTATTCTGCAATGCGAGCGGCGTACCTTGATTGCTTCTCTAGTTTTTTTTGGTTTAATTGCTGGCTGTTGGATTTTTGGATTTATTCGTCTTTACGAGGCGCCAAAACCAGGACAAAGCGATACGCGGTTGCGAATTGTTCAACCGAACATACCACAGGATTTGAAGTGGAATCCCAGGCTGCGAGACCAGCATTTAGATAAATTGGTTCAACTCTCCAAAGGAGCTGGTGAAGCTGGTATCAAACACATTATTTGGCCTGAGACGGCCATACCATTTCTGGTTACGCCAAATACAAATCTCAGCAGTGTAATCGGCAATATTATCCCTGCGGGCGGCTTGCTTTGGGCGGGTTCTTTGACCACTGCTGGGGACTCTGAGAGCCAATTGCGATTATTTAACAGCCTTCTTATCTTAGATGATAGGGGTGAGGTAAGGGCAAAATATGACAAGCATCATTTGGTTCCTTTTGGTGAATATATTCCATTCAGAGATTTCTTGGGAATTTCAAAAATCACTAGTGGGCGCACAGATTTTACTTCGGGTTCAAAACCGACTCCCATTATGCTCTCGGGCTTCCGAAAGGTTCTTCCGATGATTTGCTATGAAATCATCTTTGCTCATGAGGTTGCGGCTGCGTCTCGGCCCGATTGGATCGTAAATATAACCAACGACGCCTGGTTCCTAGACAGCCCCGGTCCCCGCCAACATTTTGCTTTGGCACGGATGCGCGCGGTCGAGCTCGGCCTGCCAGTTGTGCGCGCAGCAAATACCGGAATTTCCGGTATAATTGACCCTTGGGGACGCGTGATTGACAGTTTGGAGGTGGGGGTTTCTGGTTTTATTGATGTAAATTTGCCACCAACGCTGCCTGCTACCTTTTACGCGCAAGTTGGAGAGCGGTTTATTATTTTATTGATCTCTTTAATTTTACTAATTGCGGTTCTTTTCGGGCGGTTCGGAAAATTGTCAACCTGTTGTAAAAAGACCTAGCGTGTTATTTTTTTACTGTGAAAATATTAAGTTGCGCCGAATGGCCCCGCGGCCGATCACGATAAAAAAAGTTTTTTTCAAATCTAAGAGCACTGACCTGGTGGTTGGGGCTTTACAAGGGTATAGTTAGACATGCAGCAATCGGCGCCGTAACGCCGCAAGTCCAATAAAAGGAGTCTGGTTTTGGTCAGTAATTCTTATCTTTTTACGAGCGAGTCAGTCTCAGAAGGCCACCCTGATAAAGTAAGTGATAGGATATCAGATTGCGTTGTGGACGCTTTCCTGTCCGCTGATCCCTATTCTCGAGTAGCATGCGAGACCCTTTGCACAACTAACAAAGTGGTGGTGGCGGGTGAGGTGAGGGGCCCAGGCTCAGTGAATGCAGTGATGCTTGATGGTCTAGTGCGTAAAGCAATCAAGGATATCGGGTATGGTCAGGTGGGCTTTAATTGGAAAACAGTTGACATCGATTTCCTGCTTCATCAGCAATCCGTGGATATTGCTCAAGGTGTGGATGCGTCTGGTAACAAGGATGAGGGAGCAGGAGATCAAGGGTTAATGTTTGGGTACGCGTGTGCCGAGACAGAAGCGTTAATGCCAGCCCCAATTTATTTTGCGCATGAAATTTTGAGGTCTCTCGCGGCGGCGCGTCATTCCGGGGAGGCGCAAGGAATAGAGCCAGATTCTAAGAGCCAAGTGACGTTGCGGTATGAGAATCAAAAACCCGTGGGGGCGTCCTCTGTTGTGGTATCGACCCAGCACTCTGAGGAACTGAGCCAAAGTGATATACGCGAATTGGTGCGTCCTCATGTCGAGTCAGTTTTGCCTGAGGGTTGGATGTGCCCAGAGGAAGAGTTTTATGTTAATCCTACCGGGCGTTTTGTGGTAGGCGGGCCCGATGGGGATTGTGGTCTTACGGGACGTAAGATTATCGTGGACACTTACGGGGGAGCAGCCCCTCATGGAGGAGGAGCTTTTTCTGGTAAGGATCCGACCAAAGTGGATCGCTCTGCCGCCTATGCTGCGAGATTCCTTGCCAAGAATGTTGTGGCTGCCGGCTTGGCGGAGAGCTGCTTAATTCAACTTTCTTATGCGATAGGAATATCTAAGCCTCTGTCCGTTTATGTTAACACACAGGGCGCCGGTTTGGTTGATGAGCACAAATTGTCGAATGTTCTGCAAGAAATGGTTGATCTCAGTCCTCGCGGTATTCGAGAGACGCTTGGCCTGAACAAGCCGATATATGAGAGAACTAGTTCGTATGGCCATTTTGGCAGGGCGATGGAGGAGGACGGCGGTTTTTCTTGGGAAGGCACACCCCTATCAGAAGAGCTCAAATCGGCTTTCTAGGCACGCGGTCAGGAAATGTCAAAACAGTTTTTAGAACGGCAAGCTAATTTTACTTATTCTGGACAAATTTATGGCCGTCGTAAGGGGAGGCCTTTGCGCTCCCAGCGCAAAGAGTTGTTCGAGAGGTTGCAGCCTGCCTTACAGATAAGTTCGGCTCAGGTAAAAAAAAAGCGATAGCTGAGGTCCCCCTTTGGATAGAAATTGGTTTTGGGGCAGGGGAGCACCTCCTTTGGCAGGCGAAAAATAACCCAGAGGTAGAGTTCATAGGTAGCGAGGTTTTTTTAAACGGTGTTGCCAGTCTAGTTTCGGGGATCAGCAAAGAGTCTATTAAAAATATTTGTTTATGGGGTGGGGATGGACGATTACTAATCGATAACTTACCTGATCAAACTGTGGACAGAATTTTTATACTTTTTCCGGATCCATGGCCCAAAAGCCGACATAAAAAAAGGAGGCTAATAAACCAATCCTTACTTCGTGATCTCGGCCGAGTGATGAAACCAAATGGGATTTTACGAATTGCATCTGATGTTGCTGATTATCAGTTTGAGATATTGAATGTGGTGCTCTCTAACGGTTCTTTCAGGTGGACTGCGAAACAGCCGAGTGATTGGAGGGAGCGCTCCCCGGACTGGCCAGAGACGCGTTACGAACTGAAGGCAAAGGCTGCTGGAAGATCATGCGCTTATTTTAGATTTAGGCGCTGTCTCCTCTCACGGGGCTGAATTATTCTACACCCTTGCGAAACTGTCTGGACTCAGGATATAAGAGAGGACTGTCCGTACTGGCTGATCATTAGTCATTTTTCGAGTGGGTGGGCCATGAGCCCGCCTTTTTTGTTGATCAAAAACAGAGGTGTGAAAATTCGAATTGAGGGTCGTAAAACAAGAATATCTTCAAGAGAGCTTAATATCTTTGTCACGTGTAGAAGCATGTCGAGAGTTAGTACGATTGGCGATGCATGGCTCGCAAAAACAACGTTTGCAAATAAGGATTGGTTGGTTGGACCAACTAGCCGTGTCGGCGGGCGATCGTGCTCACGACAGTAAAATTATCGCAGCAATGTTGAATTCAGATGATCCGATAACCGACCGTTACACTTTTCAGGAAAGCTATCCTGGCATTGACCAGGCCAATTTCGAGAAGTTTGCTCGGTTTGAAGTTGAGTTAAATACTTGGGATCTCATCTCCGGAGATCCCAATTTTGTGGAGTCTTTGCTAGAGATTGAGGGTGTACGTGTCGGGTTTTTTTGTAACGGCGTATCCGAGCAGATAGAAATTTCACATATTCATGGTGAGTCACTGGTGTTAACTGATGACTTGATCGAGGCAACGCAACGTTATTGGAAAGCGGCTGCTACATTAGAGGGTAAACAAAGTGGATAAAGATTTTGAAGATAATGCGATTGGCGGTTTTGGTTTTGATAAGCTTGAACTGCTCAGGGTTGCAGAGGATGTGGCCCGTGATAAGGGCATAGACAAAGAAGAGGTTGTCGACGCTATGGAGCAGGCTATCCAGAAGGCAGCCAGAACTCGTTTTGGCCTCGAGAATGATGTGCGGGCCGAGATTGACCGCAAAAGTGGAGAGATAAAGTTAGCTCGTTACCTAGAGGTAGTGGAGGTTATCGAGAATGATACGACTCAGATATCAACTGCTGAGGCAAAAAGACTTAACCCCGATGCTGATGTTGGGGATTTTTTAACAGAACCGCTTCCGCCGATTGATTTTGGCAGGATTGCTGCACAAACAGCCAAGCAAGTCATTGTTCAAAAGGTGAGGGAAGCCGAGAGATCTCGGCAATACAACGAATACAAAGATCGAGTAGGAGAAATTGTTAACGGTATTGTAAAAAGGATAGAATTTGGAAATATCACCGTAGATCTGGGTCGCGCTGAAGCTGTTTTGCGACGAGAAGAAATAATACCGCGCGAAAGCTACAGGCCAGGTGATCGTCTGAGGGGTTACATTTACGACGTCAGAGAGGAGGTTCGAGGTCCTCAGATTTTTATGTCTCGAACTCATCCCCAATTTATGGCAGGCCTGTTTACGCAAGAGGTGCCTGAAATCTACGACGGTATTATCGAATTGCGATCAGTAGCGCGGGATCCGGGTAGTAGAGCGAAGATTGCAGTAATTTCAAATGACTCTGGCATAGATCCGGTAGGGGCTTGCGTCGGAATGCGCGGGAGCCGAGTTCAGGCCGTCGTTGGTGAATTACAAGGTGAGAAAATTGATATTATTCAATGGTCAGAGGATCCTGCGACATTTGTCGTTAATGGTTTGGCGCCAGCGGAGGTGTCAAGAGTTGTTTTGGATGAGGATTCCGGTCAAATTGAAATCGTTGTTCCGGATGACCAGCTTAGTCTCGCGATTGGCCGTCGAGGCCAGAATGTGAGGCTTGCTTCTCAGCTTACTGGCTGGGACATCGTAATTCTAACTGAGGAAGAAGAGTCTGAACGTCGTCAAGAGGAGTTTCGGGTAAGAACACAGCTATTTATTGATGCCCTCGGTGTGGATGACGTACTCTCGCACCTGCTGGTTACGGAAGGCTTCACCTCGATAGAAGAAATAGCCTATGTGCCGGTCGAAGATTTGCTCGGCATAGCTGGGTTAGATGCCGATCTGGTGGCTGAATTGAGAAATCGGGCCGAGCAATATATAGCTGATCGAGAGTTGCAAGCTGAGGAGACTCGAAAGGAGCTTGGCGTTTCAGATGACATCGCCGAGATCGAGGGCCTTTCCGCTTTAATGCTGGTTGAGCTAGGTAAGACAGATATCAAAACCCTCGACGATTTAGGCGATCTCTCTTCTGATGAATTGATATCCGCCGAAGACGGAATTTTGCGGGAATTTAGTCTCACAGAGGAGGAAGCAAATAGTATAATAATGGCTGCGCGGGCACATTGGTTTGATGACGCATCTGATGTTAATTCAGGGCCTGACGCTGCCAAGGCTTAAAACTCTATAAAAGGAACAGGGATGCGGGATAGAAAGTATGGTTTTCACTCAGAGAGATTTGAAAAAGCCGAGAGACTGCGGCAGTCCCGCGAGGCGTTGTATTGTTAGTGGGCGGATCGAGCCAGTTACGAAACTCATTCGCTTTGTTGTGGGCCCCGATAATGTTATTGTAGCAGACATATCAAAACGGTTGCCC
The DNA here is from genome assembly GCA_913052165.1 of uncultured Rhodospirillaceae bacterium. Classification (GTDB taxonomy): domain Bacteria; phylum Pseudomonadota; class Alphaproteobacteria; order MPNO01; family UBA2964. Next base: position 1,605 of record CAJXEC010000068.1, on the reverse strand, counting down.
GGCCGTGGATTGTGGACACTTGCTGCTAGGGATATAGTCAATGAGGCTCTTGCAAGGCGAAAATTTGATAAAGCGGCCAAATGTTCTGTTTTGGCTCCGGCTGACTTGGCTGATATGGTGGAGTTGTCGCTGTTGCAGAGTTGTTTAAATATAGTGGGGCTTGCTCGACGGGCGGGTTATGCTGTTGGCGGATACGAAAAGTCGCGCGCGTTAATCTCATCTGGCAAAGCAGTTCTTGTGATTGTGGCAACAGGGGCATCAACGGGCAGTAGAAAACAGCTTCTGTCGGGAAGACAAAATTTAGCCGTGCTGGAAATCTTTAGCCAATACGAAGTTGGGAAAGTTTTTGGAAAAGATGAGGGTGTATTTGCGGCTATTACAGACGCTATGATATCGAATAAATTAAGGGATGAGGCAGGCAGGCTGGCGGGTTTTAGAAACAGCCTTGCCGCCCCCGACAAATGTTAAGGATAGGCGCAGAGGCGATAATAAAATGACAGAGCAGGATTCGAAAAATGACGAAAAACCCAAACGGGTTCTGAGCACTCGCCCGCGTCTTGAATTGAAAAAAACCGTTGATGGAGGGCAAGTAAGACAGAGTTTTTCGCATGGCCGTACTAAATCGGTAGCAGTTGAGGTAAGGCGGAAGCGGAGTCTTGGAAAGGCCACAACTCCGGCGTCTCCTCAGGAGACAGCGATCCCATCTCAGCTTTCTGATGGTCAAAACAACAGTACTCAATCGCGTAAGCCATCAGTTCTGAAGACGCTTACCAAAGATGAAGCTGCCGCCCGTCGGCGTGCTCTTCAATCTGCGCAACAAAACGAAGCGGCTAACGAGTTGTTAGCAAAAAATACCGCTGAGGCCGAGGCACGTCGCCAGGCGGCTCTAATTGAAGACGAGACCAGGAGGCGTGAGCGGGAAGAACAAAATCGCAAAGAGGAGCAAGAGCGCCGCAGGCAAGATGAAGTATTACGTCGGCGTCAAGAGGAGGAAGCTACAGAACGTGCAGCTGAGCAGGCAGCAAAGCTAGAAGCTAGAGCAGAAAAGGCTGATCGGGCTCCAAGGCGGGTTGCTGATGTAGAGGAAAAAGTAAAGCAAACTCGAAATCAGGTTAAGAGACCCCCGGCGAGACGAGGTGAACCACGTCGAAGAAGCAGGGGAAAGCTTACGGTTACCCAGGCGCTGAATGATGAGGAGCGGACACGAAGCTTAGCATCGGTTAAGAGACAAAGAGAGAGAATTCGAAGGGTTCAACAAAGTCAACCATTAGAAGCACAAAAGACCAGCAGGGAAGTAACGCTTCCTGACAGTATTGCAGTTCAAGATTTGGCAAATCGAATGGCAGAGAGAGGGGTCGATGTTATCCGTGCGCTCCTAAAGCTTGGGGTCATGGCGACACCCCAACAACTGATAGACTCCGACACTGCGGAACTCGTTATCGATGAGTTCGGTCACAAAGCCAGACGGGTGAGTGACTCCGATGTTGAGGTCGGTCTCAAAGGTGAGGAGGACCCCGACGATTTACTCTCTCCGCGATCGCCGGTCGTCACAGTTATGGGTCACGTGGATCATGGTAAAACATCATTACTCGACGCTTTGAGAAA
>CAJXEC010000067.1 GCA_913052165.1 uncultured Rhodospirillaceae bacterium | reverse complement strand
GCACGGCTTCTTTTGCTAACTCCGGGTTAACGATTTCTTCCCATAGACTGATAATTTCTGGTTGCACATAACCCCGATTATTTATACCGAATTGGGTGGATTGCGTTATCAATGAGCCAAGTGCCCTTAAGCCATGCCTGTTCCGATTTTTACGCGTATCCGCCAATAAAAAAATTCCGTGACTTTAAATCCACGATTTATGCTACTTTGATAGCCTATGGAGAACAAGAACCAAGTGAGCCCAAAAAAAGCGGCTTTTTTGCGGAAACAGCTCTTGAATTGGTATGACTTATTTCGACGGGATTTGCCCTGGAGAGCTCCCTCAGGTGCATCTCCTGATCCGTATCGGGTGTGGATTAGCGAAATAATGCTGCAGCAGACGACAGTTGCGACAGTCGGCCCCTATTTCGAAAACTTTATTACTCGTTGGCCTAATCTCAGGTCACTTGCCGATGCGTCTTTGGACGAAGTACTGCATTCATGGCAGGGCCTGGGATATTACGCAAGGGCTCGCAATCTTCTTAATTGTGCAAAACTTTTAAAAGATCAATACGATTGTAAATTTCCGCAAAGCGAAACGATTTTGCTTAGTCTGCCGGGTATTGGCCAATACACGGCTGCAGCGATTTTAACTATTGCATATAATAAGCCTGCTAACGTTGTAGATGGAAACGTAGAGAGAGTTGTCGCCAGGTTGTTTGGAATAGAGGATCCTTTGCCCTCGTCAAAAAACAAACTAAGGCAGTCAGCTGAGCAGCTTGTTCCCTCCAAATCCGAGGGCCGACCCGGTGATTATGCCCAGGCTTTGATGGACTTAGGGGCAATGATTTGTCTGCCCAGGAAGCCGAAATGTGATAAGTGCCCTTGGGCTGCATCTTGCAAGTCGGCCCAATCCGGTCAGGCTCAATTCTTGCCGCGGCGGGAGCCGAAGAAGATAAAGCCCGTTCGGTATGGCACCGTTTATTGGGTTCAGACTGAAGATGGAGAAGTTTTACTACGACGGAGGCCCGAAAAAGGATTATTAGGTGGAATGATGGAGTTTCCCTCCACTGAATGGGTTGAAGGGAAAGAGCAGACCGAAATGACACTTGCAGGACTCTCATTCGGCAATAGAGCTACCAGGGTAGAGGGCGTTATCAGTCACACGTTTACTCATTTCAAACTTGAACTTTCTCTGTCAGTAGTTCGACTGCCCCAAAGGATTGAGTTAGGGGGTCTTATTTGGTGTTTGCCCAAACACTTTGGCGAGCAAGCTTTTTCTTCTTTAATGAAAAAAGTAGCTCAGCATGCGGTGCGACACTTAGGGTGAAAGCTCTAATTGTTTAATAAATTCCGCTAGGACTAAACTCGACCAATAATATCCTATTTTTAGTTGGTCTTGAAAAACAATCAGTGACTTGTTGGGCTTTGTCTTTTTGAATTTAAAAGGCTTTCGGCCATATTGGCCCGGACACGCTCACGAAGGTCATCGATAGGAAGTGTCTGGCCGCCTGACTCGAAATGCCAATAAGTCCATCCGTTGCATGCCGGAGTGTTCTGGACTTTGGCCCCAACTTGGTGGATCGATCCTCGGATGTTTCTAGACGCGATACTGCCGTCCGCATTGACTTTCGCCGTCACTCTTCGTCGAATATCGAAAAGCTTGTCGCCTGCTCGAAGCAGACCCTGCTCAACCAGCGATCCAAATGCTATTCTTGGAGCTCCTTTTTTCGTTGGAGTGACCAGAACGTCTTTCTCTGTGGTAGCAACTTTAATCTTGTTTATGCGTTCGTTTGCGGCCCCTATATAGGCAGGCTCTCGCTCGATACCAAGCCAGTCACGACCAAGAATCTTCGCGATTGCCCCTGTTGTTCCCGTGCCAAAAAACGGATCTAAAATAAAATCTCCTGGATTAGTTGCAGACAAGATAATTCTGTAAAGAAGTGCTTCGGGTTTTTGGGTGGGGTGTGTTTTTTTACCGTCTTTTTTTATCCGCTCAGTGCCACCGCATATTGGTAGAACCCAGTCACTACGCATCTGAGTTCCTTCGTTTAATGCTTTCATGGCTTGATAGTTAAAAACGGGCTTCGACTCTCTAGATTTTGAGCACCAAATTAATGTTTCATGGGCATTGGTAAAACGTGTTCCGTTAAAATTGGGCATAGGGTTAGTCTTGCGCCAAATGACGTCATTCAAAATCCAAAATTCAAGGTCCTGAATTATCGCTCCAACCCTGAATATATTATGGTAAGAACCGATAACCCAGAGAGTTCCATTGGGCTTGAGTACCCTTTTGACCTCTCGTAGCCATGAGTGTGTGAAGGTGTCGTACGCCTGGAATCCGTCAAATCGATCCCATTCTTCAGTTACACCATCGACTTTAGTGTGGTTCGGCCTACGGAGGTCTCCTGAAAGTTGTAGGTTATATGGGGGGTCTGCAAAAACCATGTCGAACGTTTGGTCAGGCATTGCTCTTAGAGTTTCTATGCAATCCCCCTGCAAAATCTGATTCCGTGTTTTAAAGTCGTTAATCTTCATTTTTTCAAGGTGAATCAAGCGTCTTTAAACGTCAAGAAAAAACTGAGGAATCAATAAGTTATGATCTATATATAGCAAGTAGATTTAGCTATGACTCAAGATCTTGTTAACCGGGCTGAAAAGTTTTCTATGGTGGGGAGTTATACCTCTTCTCTTAAGCGCTTCTAAATGCTGCCGAGTGCCATAGCCAGCATTTTTAGCCCAACCATATTCGGGATAACGTCTATCTAACGCCCTCATGACATTATCACGATACACTTTCGCTAAGATGGAAGCCGATGCGATAGAGATCGATAGAGTATCGCCTTTGATGATAGTCTTCGTTGGGCATGGCAAAGTTGGAGCTTTGTTCCCGTCGATTAGAGCGAGGGATGGTGTTTTTGGTAAGGCGAGGACAGCGCGACGCATGGCCAGCATGGTGGCGTTAAGAATGTTATACCTCTCGATTTCTTTTACTGAGGCAGCACCTATACCACTTAAACCATGCTTTCTAATTTTTGATACCAAAGACTGCCGTTCGTTTGGCTTGAGTTTTTTTGAGTCATCAATCTTTTTTAAGAATGCCTTATTAAAAAATTTATTACTATAAATTACCGCGGCTGCGATTACCGGCCCCGACAGTGGACCGCGTCCAGCTTCATCAACTCCAGCGACGAGACCATTTTGCGCAATTTCGTAGGAAAAATCAGGCATTATTATCTCGATTATTTAGTAATTTTTTATGGCATGTTTTCCGAATTTCGGTCAGGCAGTAAAAAATAAACCTTCTGAGTCTAGCTATTCGCCGCAATGTCCAACGGAGTATTGCTCTCTCTCTAACAAAAGTAGAGAGAAGAATATCCCTCCAGCCATCGATTCCTCGGGTTGCGATTAATTGAAGCCTTCTTGTGGTACTGAGCCAAAAGGGGCTCAATCCCAGGCTTAAAGCAGTTACGGCTATTATTAGGCGAGATTCGTCGGAGGAAATAGCCCCCACGGTCAGGCCTGTGGCGGCTAAAAGGAAAGAGAACTCTCCCATTTGAGACATTAACACACCAGCCAAAAAAGCTCTTTGCCAGGTCTCACCCAGTAATCTTAATATTGCCACATTAAGGCCGGTCTTAAAGACCATAACAATAAGAAAAAGAGATAATACGACGCCGATATTCCGCCAAATGAAACCAAGGTCAATTAAAAGCCCGATTGAAAGAAAAAATACCATAAGTAGGACTGTCTGAATGGGTCTTACAACTAATAACATGGGCCTCCGTTCAGCGCTGTTACCAACAAGGAGGCCTGCCAAGAATGCTCCGTAGGCCGGAGACAGACCCATAAGACCCAGCAGAGCACCGCCTCCAAAGCAGTAGACCAACCCAGCCAGTGGCGACAAGTCCGGGTATTTGGAAAACAGGCGGTAAAAGGGTAAATGAGCTCTTCCTTGTTGCAGTAAAAATCTAATCAGGAGGGCGAGGAGAACAACTGCACCGACAAACTTTAGGGCGCCACCAAAACCCAATCCCTCACCACCCATATTCTCCACGATCAGCATCATGGGGAGAAAGGCAAGGTCTTGGGCGATAAGAACAGCGATGGTGATCCTTCCTATCCTGTTTCTGGAGGCTTTAACCTCATCAAGCATTTTTACTGCCACTGCCGTGCTAGATAGCGCGATCACAAAACCTAGAAGCACGGCTGTGCTTAGAGGTAAGTCGATTATCCATGCCAATAAAAAAACAACTAGGAGGCTACCAGCGCTTTGAAGTAAAACTGCGGGAAGTGCGATCCGCCAGGTAAACTTGAGTGTTCTTACACTCAACTCCATACCCACTATGAATAGTAAGAGGAGAATACCTAGCTCAGCAAAGTAAGCTACTATTCCCTCGTTTTTTATCAGCCCAAATCCGGTCGGACCTAGTATGACCCCCGACAACAAATAGCCAACCAGTGGAGGCTGACCTAAACGCGCCATAAACATACCACAGATCAATGCGGTGATTATGACGAAAGCTATTCCTGATAAATCCGCTGCATGTTCCATCGCTCAATAGACTATAGCAGGATCAAGCTTGTTATGAAGAGTTGCAAATTGTGAGTTTGAAAATTTTAAATGGGTTTTCGAACAGTCTGAGGTTCTAATTAAAGATTAGCACACTCTTTCTTATTCGGGGTGCTTCATGCAAAGACTTGCTGGTCAACAGATGTCGCAAAACAAGCGCGACGATCAGTGGATCGTTTTATGGTTCTTTCCAGCAAGACCCAATTCCGCAAATCTGAATGTTACATGTCGCAGTGTACGATTAACTGATGTCTTTTTAGTGATGTTGGTGTCTAAACTTTGTTCGGATCTTTCCTTCCTGTGTTGAATTTTTCCAGGAGCCTGGGTCCAAATGTTTAACTTATGTGATCCCTATTTGGGCTTTACCATGTTAAATTAGTCAGGTGAAAAATGTGATCAAAATTAGTGTAATTATTCCAACTCTGAATGCCGCTGAGGGTCTTCTTAGAACCATAAAATCGGTCAAATTTGCAGCGGATGAGGTAATCGTAGTTGATGGGGGCTCAACCGACGGATCCGTTCAAATTGCTAAGGAGGCTGGAGCTAAGGTAATTAAGACCGGAAGAGGGCGAGGGCTGCAACTTTCGGTTGGCGCCAGGGAAGCCACAAACGACCATCTACTTTTCCTGCATGCGGACACCCACCTCGGGCCGAACTGGTTGGAGATGGCTATAAATTTATTCTTGAAAGGTCAAAAAGCAGGCGTTTTTAAGTTTGCACTCGAAGATCAGAGTTTTTTTGCGAGATCGGTTGAGGTGTTTGTCAGCTTGCGTTGCAGATCATTAGGTTGGGCTTGGGGAGATCAGGGGTTACTGATTAATCGGAAATTATATCTGGCTGTAGGTGGATTCAATCCTACTATGCCCTTATTTGAAGATGTCGATATAATACGAAGGATCGGTAAACCACGCTTAGAAATTCTAGATGAGAAGGCAATTACATCTGCCACACGTTACTTGAGAGGCGGTTACCTCTGGAGATCATTAAAAAATCTTTGCTGTTTAATTAGCTATTTCCTAGGTGTGTCGCCAGCGAGCATCCTGAGGTTTTACAATTGAAATTTGTAAGAAGACGGCCTGTTGTAATTATTTTCGCTCGGGTGCCTCGCTTGGGCGCGGTTAAAAGGCGATTGGCTGCTGGCGTGGGAATGCATGAAGCTTATCAATTTTATGTCCGGTCTTTTTCAAACTTGGTTAGATCACTGTCGTCACACCCGCATTGGGATTTAGAGCTCTGTATGACCCCAAAAAATGTTAGGGGTGTCAATAGAATTTTGTGTCACCCAGAGACAATAACAACTCAATCTTTTGGGGATTTAGGGTTAAGAATGGAGCGTGCCATCGTCAAACATAATTACAGTCCGGTTCTCCTTGTGGGGAGTGATATCCCAGGAATACTTCCCTCTGATATCGAGAACGGAATTAGAGCACTAGGAAGAAATGATTTTGTTTTTGGCCCAACACTAGATGGAGGTTACTGGCTTACCGGGGCGCGAAGAGGTAGCCTAGTAAGGGGGATATACAAGCATGTTCGGTGGTCAAGCCCTTATGCTCTGAGCGACACTATGCGGAATACTCAAGGCAAGAAAGTAAGCACACTCAGGCACTTGAGGGACATTGATGATGAGGAGGATTACTACGAATACATCAAGTCTGGATAACGGGTCCTTATGCTCTTGGTCCCGGGAATGCCAAAAAGGCTATTTTATTTTTGCTTCTTTGAATACAACGTGCTTTCGGGCAACTGGATCGTATTTCCGTTTTTCCATTTTCTCTGTGAGAGTACGAGGGTTTTTTCGGGTAATATAGTAAAAGCCAGTATCGGCCGTGCTCACCAATTTAATTTGTATCGAGTTAGCCTTCGCCATTACTTTTATTCCTTCGAGAGTGTTACGGATGCTGGAAAATACTAGCGACGTTCATTCTGTCAAGGAGTAATCATATTTGTGCCAATCTTTTACTGGACCAGGGTGCCTGCTCTCTGGGCTGGTGAGATGCCTGACGATAGTCTCAAAATCATTCTTATTTAGAACGAAAAAATTTAGCGTCTCGGTTTTTGTTTTTTATACCTTGCATTTCTTCGGGAAGAGTTCCGGAATGAAGAAAAGAGCGACACACTAATGCTCCCAGTTTGTTTATCTGCGGATTTTATGAAGACTGATAATTGGTCCCCTAATGAATATTTTACCTTTTGTTTTGGCCCGATTAGAGCTCGCGATTTTTCGTCGAGTCGAAAGCGTCCCCGGCCTAGTTCAGAAATCGGTAATAAGGCATCTGATCCAAATTCGTCTAGCTCTACGAACAGGCCAAAGCGTTCTACCCCCGTGATTCTGGCCCCGGTTTTTTTTCCGAGCTGTTGAGAGAGTAGTGCTGCGGAGTAACGATCAAAGGCATCTCTCTCAGCCAAAGCAGCGCGTCTTTCTGTCATTGAGATATGTTTACCTATGGTCCCAAGGTTCTCTGTTGAGTCTTTTTCTATTTTATCTGGCCCCAAGCCATGCGCTCCGATTAGTGCTCTGTGAACCAAGAGATCCGAATATCTTCTTATGGGAGATGTGAAATGGGTGTACTTTTTAAGCGCTAAACCGAAATGACCTATGTTTTCTGGACTATAAATTGCCTGTGCCTGTGTCCGAAGAATTGCATCTTGGATCCCTCTCGCATCCTTTCTTGCCATGACTGTTGTCAATAAGTTTGCAAAGTGTATTGGTCTTATTGATTGACCTCCTTTTAAGGATAAACCTAGGGTCTTCAGAAAATTCCTAAGTGACTCGATGCGATCGAGGGCAGGGTTTTCATGAACGCGAAACATACATGGCCATCCGTGTTTCATAAGTGACTCTGCGGCACAGATGTTGGCCAAGATCATGAATTCCTCAATAAGTCGATGGCTATCCAGTCGATTTTTGGAACGAATGCGGGAACAGGCGCCTTTTTCATCTAAAATAATTCTGCGCTCAGGTATCTCGAGGTCTATTGCCCCCCGTTCTTTTCTCGCAACATGAAGAGCTTGATAAGCGCCGTATAGGGCGTCCACACGTTCGTCCCCAATTGGAAAACTTTTTTTATGCCCGTTGTCTTTTGCCTCTTGGAGCTGCTCGTAAGTCAACCTTGCAGCTGAACGCATCAGCCCCCTATGAAAACTGTGACTTAGCTTTTCGCCATCTTCGGAAATATCAATCTCCACCGCGATGCAGTATCTTTCTGCTCCTGGTACCAAAGAACATACTCCATTAGAGAGCTCCTCAGGTAGCATGGGAACCACGCGATCAGGTAGATAGACTGAATTTCCCCGGTCCTGTGCAGCATGATCGAGGGCGCTATCCATGGGGACATAATGAGAGACATCAGCAATTGCAACGAGAATTCGCCAGCCTTTTGTGCCGCCTTGCAGTGGGGTCGCATAAACAGCGTCATCGAAATCTCTAGCATCTTCTCCATCAATGGTAACTAGTTCAGTTTCACGGAAATCTTTTCGGCCATCGAGTGAGAATTTTGAGGTAATTTTTATCGATTCGAGGACCTCTTTTGAGAACGCGTTCGGGATCTCATTTAACGCTAATACAAGGTCGCCGATTGCCCTGGGGTCGTCCTGATGAGCAATAATTTCGGTAATTTTTGCTAAGGGAAGCCCATATACCCTTCCTTCCAAAACCTCACAGGATACAAGATCTCCCTCTTTAGCACCGCCCAAATTTTCTTGGGCGACCAAGAACTCTCCTTTGCGTTTCCTTGAAACAGGCTCAATTCGCCCGCCCCCTGTATGCTCTCGAACCAACCCAAAAATTTTTCCCTGATTGCGCTCTAGTCGTCGGATGGTTCGGCCCCAAAACTGGTCTTTTTTCTTAAATAATTTTACAAGGAGCCTGTCACCGACCCCTGGCGCGGAACCATGTCTTTTGTCATTAGTTAATCGGATCGAGTGGTTCAGCGCCGCGAAGTCAGGCCTAGTGGGTACTAGAACGGGATTGCCTTCTTCATCAATGGCAGTGATATCGACAACAACAATTGAAGGAAGATGGTCCGATAAAATGTAACGTCTGCTTCCCTCTCGTTTGAGCAAACCATCCTTTTCGAGGTCTCTCAATAGCCTGGTAATGTATGACCCATCCGCGCTATCCAATTGGAAGTAGCGTTTAATTTCTCTTTTCCCGCAGGGGCCTGTCTGTTTGGAGAAGAACTCGAGTAATTTCTCTCGGTCAAGCGGTTTTTCTGTGATCTCAGAAGAGCTCACGGGAGCCCAAGCCATCATTCTAATGAACTGTCAGTAGATTTTGAAGTAGTTTGCCGTTTCACGACCTTTTTAGCGGACTTCGCTTTCTTTGCCGACTTTTTGGTTTTTTTTCCCTTAGAAGCGCGAGCCGACAATAATTCTAATGCTCTCTCCATTGAGAGGTTTTCAGCTGTCTCAGATTTTGGGATTGAGGCGTTGATCCGCCCATGCTTTACGTAGGGACCGTAACGGCCACTATATATGTTGATTTCTTTTCCGTCCTCGGGATGAGGTCCTAGTTCTTTAATAGGAGCTGCTGATTTTTTAGGAGGTTTTTCTTGGATTACGGTTACAGCTCGATTCAGTCCAATTGATAAGATGTCTTCATCTGGTCTAAGAGAGATATAGGCACCACCGAGCTTAAGGTAGGGGCCAAAACGTCCAATACCAGCGCTGATCATCTCGCCACTTTCGGGGTGAGGACCAATCTCTCGGGGCAGGGCTAGAAGAGCCAGCGCCTGTTCTAAAGTGATTTCACCCGGACTTAGACTTTTAATTAAGGAGGCTCTTTTGGGTTTGCTTTTACCTTCTGCGTCCCCCAATTGGACATAAAATCCAAAGGGGCCTTTTCTTAGGGTTACCTCTTTGCCAGTTTCGGGGTCTTCGCCAAGTAGCTTTGGTAAGCTAAGCGCCCCGAGCTCGCCATCCTGTCCTCCGCTCTGTGACAAAGATGAAGTGTACGAGCAATCTGGATAATTGCTGCAACCAACAAACGGTCCACTTTTCCCTAATTTAAGACCAAGCCGTCCCGTTTTGCAAAGTGGGCATGTTCTGTTTTCATTTCCGCTTTCGTCCTTTGAAAAGAAATAGGGTCCTAAATCAGCATCCAACGAGTCGATGACGTCCGAGATTTTTAAATTTTCGGTTTCTTTAATTGCCGAAAAGAATGCTGACCAAAATTCTCGTAAAACTAGTTTCCAATTTAGATCGCCTTTGGCAATTTGATCTAATTTATCTTCAAGTTCGGCTGTAAAATCATACTCGATATATCTCTCAAAAAATCCCGATAAAAACGCTGTGACAACTCGTCCACGATCCTCAGGAACAAATCTGCGACGGTCGAGGGCGACATAATTTCGATCTTGAAGAACAGAAATTATGGAGGCGTAAGTAGAGGGTCGGCCAATACCTAATTCCTCCATTTTTTTTACGAGGCTGGCTTCGGTATATCGGGGCGGAGGTTTTGTAAAATGTTGTTCCGAAGCGACCTCTGAGGTTTCGATGTTATCTCTGTCCGCCATGGCAGGAAGGATACGCTCGTTTTCATCCTCACCCTCTTTTGGGTCATCATTATCTTCTTTGTAAAGCTTAAGGAAACCATCAAATTTTACAATTTGACCTGTAGCTCTGAGGATAGTCATCTCATCCTTGGTAGAGATGTCAATGGCAACTTGCTCTAATTCAGCGCGTTTCATCGCGCTAGCTACGGCTCTTTTCCAAATTAATTCGTATAGCCTTCTTCCATCTTCATCTAAAAAGGCAGCGATATCTGAGGGTAGCCTCCCCATGTCGGTTGGCCTAATAGCTTCGTGCGCTTCCTGAGCATTTTTTGATCGATTGCGGAATTGATTGGGCGTTTCGGGTATATATTGGGTCCCAAAAGTATTAACAATTAAATCCCTGGCCGCGCGGATTGCTTCTGCTGCGATGTTAACGCTGTCTGTCCGCATGTAGGTGATAAGACCAACTGTCTCACCATCCAGAGCCACGCCCTCATATAGTTTCTGGGCACATCTCATCGTTCTTTGTGCCCCGAATCCCAGCTTCCTCGAAGCCTCCTGTTGCAGTGTTGATGTCGTGAAAGGAGGCTGGGGGTTTCTCGAAACTGACCGCCTTTCGATGGATTTTACCGAAAAATTACTCTTTTCAACCTCCTCTCTAGCTTGAGTAGCAATTGTTTCATTGTATAGATCGAACCGATCGAGCTTTTTTCCATTATAATGAGTTAAATTCGCTTTAAACTGTTCACCGCCCGTCGTTTCGAACTCAGCTTGAACTGACCAATACTCAGTCGGGATGAAAATTTCTATTTCACGCTCGCGATCGCAAACTAACCTAAGGGCCACAGATTGAACCCTTCCTGCCGATCGGCTGCCTGGTAACTTACGCCAGAGAATAGGTGAGAGTGTAAACCCAACTAAATAGTCCAGAGCACGGCGAGCTAAATAAGCCTCAACTAATCCGGTATCTAATTCTCTCGGCGATCGCAACGCGTTGAGGACTGCCTCCTGCGTTATCTCGTGAAAGACAATCCGTTTTACATCAACGCCATCGAGAACCCTTTGATTTTGTAAAATTTCTAGCACATGCCACGAAATAGCTTCGCCTTCTCTATCAGGATCCGTTGCGAGATATAAGTTCGTCGCGCCCTTCGCCGCTTTTGCGATTTCCTTGAGATGCGCGTTTGATTTGTCATCGATCTGCCAGATCATGTTGAAATCTTTTTCGGGATCCACAGAACCGTTTTTTGCGGGGAGGTCCCGGACATGACCATAGCTGGCATACACAGCAAAGTCTGAGCCTAAGTACTTGTTGATTGTCTTTGCCTTTGCGGGTGACTCTACGACGACAACATCCATTGATCAGCCATTTGTTGACAAATAAGACTCATTTCTGAGATCGCGAGATAATCAAGCTTTTTTCAAATTGGTCAACACAGATACGAACTTAACCCGATCTTAAATCTAGAAATTTTTTTATTTCTGTATTGAAACCTTTAATTTGATCTCATGTCCTCGTTGCACACTTCGCACCACACAGCCGCTTCGTCAACTCTCTATCTTGCTGGGTGGAAATTTACAACTCCCTGAATTAATGGCTTCGCTGCCTCCCAAACCCTTTTGATTTTCATCTTCTGAGGTTAATGGGAGGAAAGGAAATGGTTTTCAATTGATTGAAATGAACAATAGGAGTCCTAGGTGTTATTAGCCCCTATTTTAGATTCGTTACCTTGTAGTAGTCGCTTGATATTTGCCAAGTGCTTTACCCAAATTAAGAACGCCATAATCGAATAAAATTCTGTGATTTGTGGTGTGGAAATAAACCAAGCTAGGATCGGGCATGAGAGACTAGAAATAAGGGCCGCTAGAGAGGAATAGCGGGTCGCCACTGCGATTATGATCCATACCGCTAGGGCACAAAAAGCAATCGGCCACGTAAAGGCAAATAACAGTCCCAAGGAGGTAGCGACACCCTTTCCTCCTTTAAAACGCAGCCAGACGGGGAAAAAATGACCTATTAATGCACCGAACCATGCCACTATTTCGATATCAGGACCAAATTTTGCTGCTACCAACACAGCAATTGCGCCTTTCGCAGCATCTAAAAGCAATGTCGCTGCGGCTAACCCTTTATTACCAGTCCTGAGAACATTGGTAGCGCCTATGTTACCGGAACCTATATGCCTGATATCACCAAGGCCTCTCACGCGCGTGAGTATCAGGCCAAAAGGTATTGACCCCAGAAAATAACCTCCGAGAAGGGCGGCTAATATGAATGGGTACGAAAATTCCCAACTAATAGGGTCAATCATTGGCAAAAATCCATCGGCTACTTAATTTTGTGTGCAATAACTGAACATCGTTTGGTGTAAAATACAATTCGAGAGTAGAGATGTGGATAAAATAACGATTTTGAGTCGATTTTTCTCGCCATACGGAGGCGTATGGTTTAGGCTTATGAAGCGTACTCGGGTGGGGGGCGCGGCTTTATATTTTAGCTTCGGCTCTTCTAGCCGACGGACTTTGGGAGATGTGGCATGAATTTTGACCCTAGTGTTAGGGAAATGAGTAATCTTTCGGGGATTGCGGGGGAGGTTACTCTTTTTAGAGCGGTAATTGCGCGAGCTTTTCATGATGCCCTTAATAGAAGGGCGATAGACGGCAAGGCGGTCGATAGTGATGCGAGAGAAGCAAGGATGCTTCGAGAGGAAGCCAGAGATTGGTTGCTAACAGACAGTCCAGATTTTAGGCGCGTTTGTGAATGGGCCTTGTTGGAGCCCGAAGCAGTGCGGGACTCAGCCGAAAGGGCGATTGCAAATTGTGATGCAGAGGTAGGGCAGGCTGCTGCTTAACGCAACGACTATGCCCTCAGGACCCATTTAAGCGTATGGTATTTTCCCAAACCTTATTTTATTTGGGTTAGAATTGCTTTGGCCTTTGATCGATGCTGCCAGGATCGTTTAAAATAACAGGCGGAGTTTTAGGCCGAGACCTCGGCTTCTTAACCTGTTCTTCGGATCAAGTGGTAACCGAAATCGGTCTTCACTACTCCTGAGGTATCACCTACCTCCATAGAGAATGCAGACTCTTCGAACTCAGGAACCATCTGACCCCGTCCGAAAGAGCCCAGGTCTCCACCCTCAGTCCCGGAGGGACAGTCTGAGTGAGTTTTGGCAAGCTCTGAAAAGTCCTCCCCTTCTTCAACTGCAGATTTTAATTCCTCGATAAGTTGTAAAGCATCTTCTTTGCTTCTATCGTTGCTGGAACGCAAAGAACCGGCATACATAAGTAGAATGTGCGAGGCACGTACTTGTTCTGTCATATTAATTCCTAATTTTTATAATTATTCTGCTGCGACTTTGGGAGTTAACTTCTCCTCTACCGTGCGCTTTTTCATCGAAAAAACTTCATCTACCGCGCAATAATCCATGTATCCGAGACGCGCGATGGGTTTTATTTTTGTGATGTCTACGAGCCCTTTGTTATTAATAAATTCATCGTTGATGTGAACCATTACCACTCTGCCTATTACCATGTGATGAACAGACTCTGGATCGTGTCCCGGCAATTCAACAGTTTTGTGATGAACACATTCCATGTGTGCTGGCGCCTCTTTCACCATAGGCACTTTGACTCTCTGCGCTCTAGTCGGTGTCAGGCCGCATTCCAGAAGTTCATCAATCTTTGGGTCATCAATCCAACTAGTATCAGACATCTTGGTCCGCGTATCCCAATGGGCCATGTTGAATACAAACTCGCCAGTTTGCTCTATATTTACGACCGAATCTTTTTTAGAACCATTTTCCTTACAACCGGCTGAAAACATTAAATAAGCTGGATTGTATGAAAGCATGTTAAAAAAGCTGTAAGGGGCAAGGTTGCCGACCCCATCTTTGCTAATTGAGCTAATCCATCCAATTGGGCGAGGAGCAACTAGTCCTTTTATTGGATTAAAGGGTAGCCCATGATCATTAATATCTGGATCGTAATACATTGTTTCTTCCTAGATCATTTTATTCTACGAGGAATTTAACAGTTCTGATTAGTGAATTGCAAAGGGGCTGTCAGCGACCCAAGACAACACTATGGGTATAGCAAGTGCGGATAGCAACGTTTCGGCGGTAAGAATTCCGGCCATAAGGCTTTCGTCTCCCCCAAGCTGCCTCGCGAGTATGTAAGATGCAGGGGATGCTGGGCATGCAGCAAACAGCATGACTATCACAAATGTGAGCCCGGAGAGCCCGATAAATATCATGATCAGGGCTGCTATTACGGGCATGATCGCTAGCTTTAATAGACAGGCAAGTGTAAGAGCCAAATAGCGGTCTTTGCCGAGTGATAAAACTAATCCGCTTCCGACACAAAGGAGTGCCAAAGGCAAAGCCGCTTGCGCAAGTATGTTTAATAATTGGATGACAATTTCTGGGGTGGAAATTGGCAGGTAATTAAAGGCCCAACCGATGGCGCATGCCACAATGATCGGATTTTGAACGATTTGTTTGGGGATTTTGTACCAATTTGTCGTCCCGGACCTGGTGTAGTGGGCGAGCGCTCCAATACAAATTACATTTACTACAGGCATTAGAACAGCCACAAATAACGCGCAAAGAACTATTCCTTCCGCTCCATACAGGAGCTTCGCCACAGCAAATGCGATATATGCGTTTATCCGAATTGATCCCTGCAGAACAGATGTAAAGGCAGGACCATTCATTCGTATTAAAGGACGAATAGCGAAGACCACTAAAGTCGATGAACATCCAAGAGCTACAATTGTAGTTGCGATATTTGCTACTGGTAGCTCGGACAGATCAGCTATGGCTAAATTCCCGATGATCAGAGCCGGGAGTAGAATGTAGTAAGCAAGATTTTCTGCCGGCTGCCAAAATCCGTTGCCTGGAAATCCGATTTGGCGAAAGCCGAAGCCAACTAAGATTAAAATAAAAATTGGAGCGATGGCTAAGGCAATTGAGAACATT
>CAJXEC010000066.1 GCA_913052165.1 uncultured Rhodospirillaceae bacterium | reverse complement strand
CGAATTAACCCGACTGGTGACATCACTTGCCATGAGCATCCCCTTCAGTCCGGTCGAGAGGCAGGCACTACTTGAGGCTAATTCCAATGAAGATCGGGTCGCCCTGCTATTGGCAATGATGGAAATGGACGGCTTGGGTGTTGGAGGGCAGAGTGAGATCAGCCACTAGCAGGAGACACTCATGACGGGAATTTCTAACAAACCAGATCCTAAACTTCTGAAAATACTAGTGTGCCCTCTTACGGGAGAGAAGTTGTGTTATGACGCAACTGCCCAAGAATTAATTGCTAAACAAGCCGGATTAGCATATCCCATTAAAGACGGTATTCCTATTATGCTCGAAGATGAGGCTCGACAAATTGATCAAACCGAATAACTCAGAAGGTACCCAGTTTGGTCGGCCCCTCACCTGAAAGCATTCGACTCAGGCAAAACAAAAAGACCCTTGCGATCAAATTTCCAGGACAGCCAGAGTTTGACTTAACAGCAGAATTTTTGCGAGTTGAGAGCCCGTCGGCGGAAGTGCAGGGGCACGGCGCGTCCGAGAAAAAAATTATCTCTGGACGCAAACATGTAGCTATAATGGAAATAGAACCTGTCGGGAATTACGCGATTAGACTTATCTTCGACGATCTTCATGACACCGGGATCTACTCTTGGTCTTATCTTTATCAATTGGGAAGAGACCATGGTCAGATTTGGAATTGCTATCTCGAGGAGCTAGAGAAAAGAGGTCTTTCCCGAGACCCATGAAGCTATATCTCAAAGCCTTGGATGAGGCGAGGCAATTTGCCCAACTCGCCCATTGCATGCCTCATTAAAATTTTCTTAACTCCTGGAAGGCGCTGCACTAGTCCCAAACCGAGATTTCGTGCGGCGACTAATGGAGGCACCCCATTGGAAAACAGCCGATTAAGGATATCTGTTGTGATCGTCATAGAGATATTATCCGGTCGCCGCCATTGTTGGTATTTCTGCAAAATTCTCTCAGCCCCTGGGTCAAGGCCCAACCGAAGGCTGTTAACGACCACCTCTGATAATGCCGCCACGTCACGCCAACCAATATTAATACCCTGTCCAGCGATGGGGTGAATTGTATGCGCTGCCTCTGCCACAAGAGCGACGCGTGGACCGATATAGGAAGAGGCGGTCATTGACCCCAATGGATAGGATCCACGAGGCCCCTCCAACTCCAAAGGCCCCAAGAATTGGCCAAATCTCTTTTGAAGTTCCGCCAAAAAATTTGCAGAGTCTAGTTGCATCATATGTGACGCTAAAGAGCTAAGTTCAGTCCAAACGATCGAAGACCGGTTCTCAAGCATGGGTAAAATGGCGAAAGGACCCGAAGGCAGAAAATGCTCGTGAGCAATACTTCGATGTGGAAGCTCGTGCCTAACTGTGCAGACTATTGCGTGTTGGTTGTAAGACCACTCCTTTGTCTGGATCCCGGAAAGCCTGCGCGTTGCCGACTTGCGACCATCCGCTCCAACAAGAAGTCGAGTTTTTAGTATCCTTCCATCAGAGAGCTCCACGTTGCAAAGGATCCGATCTGGGATAACATCTGACACTTCCAATTCTTCAAGAAGTTGGACGTTTGGCAATTTTTTCAACTGCTCAAGCATAGCAGCGCGAAGCAACCTATTCTCTACGATCCAGCCGAGCGCCTCGCTATCAACATCCTGATGTGTATAATGGACAAAAAACGGCGAGCCTCCATCTGCGACCCTGATATCTAAAATAGGCTGGGCATAAACGTCCACTGTATCCCAGATACCCAAGACCTCTAACATCCTCTTAGAGGACATCGCCACCGCTGTGGTTCGACCATCAAATTTAGAGGAAATGAGTTGGCTCAGGGGCTTGGCCTCCACTAAGGCCACTGAAAACCCGGCCTGACCCAAGACGGAAGCCAATGGCATTCCAGCAAGACCAGCCCCAGCGATAACGATTTCATGTGAGAGCTTACCGTTCATTATTTCATATGTCGCACATTTACTTTAAAAGTCCAGCCCAGAAGTTTTTCAAAATGTTTAATTTCTAGGCATAAAAATTAAATGCCTTTTTTATAGGCACGACTGCGATGCCTGGTTACCGAAATTCCACTTAAAAGATTGGCAAATCTTTTATATGATATTGAAATTACTAGTTTTTTCCTCAATCCACCAATTGGCATAGCCCTTGCTAGGGGTATTTAAAAAGCACCGAGACTACGGAGCGAGAGGGCGTTGCTAGGTTGCCAATTGAGATAAGGATATATCTTTCAAGGCTGATGGCGAAGATAAAGCAGTGATTTCCACTGTCTCACGGTCATTTTTAAGGAACACGAGATGAAATTAATTGAAGCAATAATCAAACCGTTCAAGTTGGAGGAGGTTCGAGAGGCTCTCACGACCTTAGGAGTTGAAGGCTTGACAGTTAGCGAAGTGAAAGGCTTTGGGCGCCAAAAGGGCCAAAGGGAGATCTATCGAGGAGCAGAATATGAAATAAGCTTCGTGCCAAAAGTAAAAATAGAAGTTGCTGTCACTGATGAAAGGGAAGAGGCGGTGGTCGAAGCAATTTGTAAGGCAGCCGGTACCGATCAAATTGGAGACGGTAAGATTTTTGTATTTAATCTTGAAAGCGCAGTGCGGATCCGCACGGGAGAAAAAAATGAAAACGCTCTGTAATTTAGTTAAAACTCTATGGGCCGCAATCGCCTTAATGCTGGTCAGTAGCCCATTGATAGCTGCAACACCTAAGCTTGATTCCGGCGATACGGCGTGGATGCTGACATCAACAGCCCTAGTTTTAATGATGACGATACCGGGCCTAGCATTATTTTATGCGGGCATGGTGCGGAAGAAAAATGTTCTTTCTGTCCTAATGCAATGCTTCGCTATCTGCTGCCTAATGAGTATCCTTTGGATGATTATCGGATATAGCTTGGCGTTTGCGGAAGGAAATGCTCTCGTCGGTGGATTGGACAAAATGTTCCTCTCGGGCATGACAGTTGGAGCCTTAAACGGCACGATACCGGATGCGCTCTTTATGGTCTTCCAAATGACTTTCGCAATTATCACTCCAGCGTTGATTATCGGGGCATTTGTCGACAGAATGAAATTTAGTGCTTGTCTCTGGTTTACCGGAATTTGGATGATAGTCGTGTACGCGCCCGTGACCCATTGGGTTTGGGGGGGTGGATTCCTAAGCAAAGACGGGGTTTTAGACTTTGCAGGCGGCACCGTGGTTCATATCAATGCAGGTGTAGCTGGCCTTGTGGCCGCAATCGTCCTTGGTAAAAGGGCAGGATTTGGAACAGCGAATTTAGCGCCACACAATTTAGCCCTCTCCGTAATAGGAGCCTCTTTGCTTTGGGTCGGTTGGTTCGGTTTCAATGCGGGCTCAGCCGTTGCGGCAAATGGAAGCGCCGCCATGGCGATGGCAGTCACCCAGATCGCTACAGCCGCAGCCGGTCTAGCCTGGATGTTTACAGAATGGACTTTAAGAGGAAAACCAAGTGTCTTAGGGATAATTTCAGGAGCGATAGCAGGGCTCGTTGCCATAACCCCAGCGGCGGGCTTCGTAAACCCTGTCGGCGCATTATGCATCGGTATCGCCTCCGGGATCATTTGTTTCTGGGGCGCAACCTGGCTCAAGCGAGCTTGTGGGTACGACGATTCTTTGGACGTCTTCGGGATCCATGGGATTGGAGGCATCGTGGGTGCATTGCTAACAGGGGTATTTGCTAGCGAGGCGATCGGTGGTACTAAAGGACTTTTGGAAGGTAATGCCGGCCAGGTAATTACACAAGCTTGGGGCATCGTGGCCACGGTCATTTGGTGCGCGGTTGCCAGCTTTATAATTTTAAAGGTCATCGACATGGTGATCGGTTTAAGGGTATCAGAAGAAGTAGAGCGTGACGGCCTCGATGTCGGCCTTCACGGCGAGACGATTCAATAACTTGAATGGCTTGTCATTTAGACAAGTCATAAACCTCTCCCTGCGACAGCGAACACGCTGTCCAATAATTGCCGGGATCTGCGTCCAACGCGATCCCGGCTTTTTTTGAAAATCTTGCTAATAACTTGGCCGCTTAAGGTCACACGAGAAATTTTCCTAATTTCATAAAAGCTGTGATAAAACCCCTCAATTAGCAACCACAAAGGTTTATTGTACCGATCCGATTGCTAGGTTAACGGTTATACTAGCTTGGAAAGAATTAACAGTTGGGAAAAATATCTATAAAAAAGTAAGCGTATGATTAATAATAGGTTAGAGGAAATAGGGGGGTACCCCTTTGACAGGCTTCGAATATTGCTTGACCCATATCAGCCGGCCCCAAGCTTTACCCCCATCTCCCTCTCCGTGGGAGAACCGCAGCATCCGCCACCACAACTGGTTCGAGAAATAATCAATGAGAATTTTGAGCTTTGGGGGAAATATCCTTTAGTTCGAGGTACTCCCGATTTTAGGAGTGCGATCGTCTCCTGGTTAGAAACGCGCTACGACTTGCCCCAAACTATGCTGGATGGAGAGGACTGCGTCATCCCTGTCTCAGGAACTCGGGAAGCTTTATTTATGATCGCATTAGCCGTAGTACCCGAGAAAATCCACGGGAAAAAACCAGCTGTCTTAATGCCAAATCCATTTTATCAAGTTTACCTCGGGGCTGCGACCCTGGCTGGAGCAGAGCCTATTTTCGTGGACGCGACCTTAGAGACTGACTTTCTACCCAACTTCCAAACTCAACCAACTGAATTGTTAGAGAGAACCGCACTCGCTTATTATTGCTCTCCCGCCAATCCGCAAGGGAAAGTCGCAACCCTGGAAACCCTCAAAAATATTATCAATTTGGCCCGCGATAGAAACTTCATCGTCCTTTTTGACGAGTGTTACAGCGAAATCTTTCATCAAAACCCGCCTCCTGGTGGCCTAGAGGCCTGCGCAGCTCTCGGGGGATCTTTGGATAATGTTCTCGTTTTTAATTCGCTTTCAAAAAGATCGAACGTGCCAGGGCTACGCTCCGGCTTCGTCGCTGGAGACCCCAAACTCATAAAGGCCTTCAAAACAGTTCGCGACTACGGGGGTGCGCCTCCACCTTACCCTCTTCTGGCTGCAGCTGCGGCCCTTTGGAGGGATGAAACGCACGTGTTTCAAAATCAAATGCTTTACAGACAAAAGTTTGACCTGGCTGACCAGATCCTTGAAAACTCACATGGCTATTATCGCCCAGAAGGGGGCTTTTATCTTTGGTTAAATGTTGGTGACGGGGAGGAGGCGGCCTTGGAACTGTGGCGAGGGGCGGCAATTCGGACAATTCCAGGAAAATACCTGTCGAGAGAGAATAAATCAGGAAAAAATCCAGGCTCTTCATACATACGTTGTGCATTAGTTCACGACAAAAAAACAACCGAAGAAGCACTTAGTCGCCTAGTTAAAACTCTTTAAACGGAAATACAAAAATGGCGACAAAGTCAAAAAACCTTAGCTCTCAACCGTTTTTTCCGCCCGGAGTAAGTAAGTTTATCAAACGAAGGTTCTTAGAACTACTGGGGCTAATTTTTTTAAGCTTAAGCGGTGCTATGCTACTCGCACTGATTAGTTTCGATCCGAGAGACGCATCCCTAAATACGATTAACTCTTTTGAACCAAAAAATACCTTAGGCGTGTTTGGTGCAACATTTGCCGACCTCGCCCTCCAAACACTAGGTCTTTCTATCTTGATATTAACATTCACCGTTGCAATTTTTGGTTGGAAATTACTCCGCCACATGAGTTTGGGTCGAATTTGGTTAAGGTTGATGTGCCTCATTGCTAGCATAATTGCTTTCTCTATCGGGGCAGCGAGTATTCCAAAATTCGATAACTGGCCCCTCGCTGCCGGATACGGGGGCGCCGTTGGAGACTTTTCCCTCCTGCGCAGCAAAGAATTCTTGGCGACCTATATTGAGATCAATTCTGGTCTAGTTGGCGCCGCTGGTTTTCTCCTGGGGTTCGCATTTTTCGTCGGCGCGGGCGGCGCAACCGCTATAGAGTTGCGAACTATGGTAACTAACATCGGACACTACGTTAAGTGTATGGGAAAGGGTTTCCTGTCCATTTATCGCACTCTGCTAAAATTCAAATCCCGTCCAACGGGGCAACGTGGCCAAAATTTATCAGAACGAAAAGAACCCTTGCTAATGATTGATGACGGCTTTGGTCCTGCGCATATAAGTCCCGTTGACGGGAATATTTTAGACCTAACCCAGCCAGTGGAAACAGAGCAAAAATTAATAGAACCAAGAAACCAAAAGCTAAAATCTGGCAAGAGGGAAGCCCAAGCACGCCAGCGAAAATTAGACCTAGGCTTAGGGGAAGGTTTTGATCTGCCCCCATTGGAGCTATTGAGGTCATATGCCAGCATCGATGCCGATTTAGCGGATGACGAAGCGTTATCTATAAACGCCAAACTGCTAGAGTCTGTTCTGTCCGATTATGGCGTTCAAGGTGAAGTAACAAAAGTTCGGCCCGGACCAGTGGTCACTCTTTATGAGTTTGAGCCTGCACCGGGAGTTAAGTCGTCGCGCGTAATTGGACTTGCCGATGACATAGCTCGGTCGATGGCTGCAATGTCTGTTCGAGTTGCGGTCATACCTGGAAAAAATGTAATGGGGGTCGAGTTACCAAATGCCCAACGCGAAGTAGTATCGCTAAGAGAAATTCTTGCCTCCAAAGATTATGAAAAACCAGGATTGCAACTTACCCTGGGCCTCGGCAAGGACATCGGGGGAAGCCCAGTGATTTCTGACTTAGCCCGCATGCCGCATTTGTTAATTGCGGGAACCACTGGATCAGGAAAGTCAGTGGCTATAAATACTATGATTTTATCAATCCTATATCGGCTCTCCCCAGAGAAATGCCGATTTGTGATGATTGACCCCAAAATGCTGGAGCTTTCAGTTTATGACGGGATTCCGCATCTTTTATCTCCAGTCGTTACTGACCCTAAAAAAGCAGTTGTCGCGCTAAGATGGACAGTCCGGGAGATGGAAGATCGATACCGCGCAATGTCTACGATTGGGGTAAGAAACATTGCGAGCTTTAATGCCAGGATCCAAGAAGCCAAGAAAAAAGGAGAGACGCTTACGCGCAATGTTCACACTGGGTTTGACCCAGAAACAGGTGAGCCGCTTTACGAAGACCAACCCCTCGAAATGGATCCCTTGCCCTACATTATTGTCGTGGTTGATGAAATGGCAGATTTAATGCTGGTCGCAGGGAAAGAAGTCGAGGCTTCCGTCCAACGGATAGCGCAAATGGCACGAGCTGCCGGGATTCACTTGATCATGGCGACGCAGCGACCGTCAGTCGACGTTATAACCGGCACGATCAAGGCCAACTTTCCAACACGGGTTAGTTTCCAAGTCACATCCAAAATAGATAGTCGGACCATACTTGGTGAATCTGGCGCCGAGCAGCTTCTGGGCCAAGGCGACATGCTATATATGGCCGCCGGCGCCAAATTAACCAGAGTGCACGGGCCCCTAGTGACGGATGAAGAAGTCCAAGCCGTCGTGACCCATATCAAAGCCCAAGCTAAACCGGATTATCTTGACGCGGTAACATCCGAAGAAACCGAGTCGAATTTTACATCTATGACAGGTTTTATTGGGCCAGTTGGAGATGACCAAAGCAAAAAGGATACCGAAAATAACCTCTACGATCAGGCCGTCGCTGTTGTCTGCAGAGACCGGAAAGCCTCCACAAGTTATATCCAACGAAGGCTTCAAATTGGATATAATCGCGCTGCGCGATTAATTGACAGAATGGAAGAAGAGGGTGTGATATCCAGTGCAAACCATGTGGGCAAAAGGCAGGTTCTTGCGCGCAATATTGATGATCGTTCGAAGTGAAAAAAACTAATGAGTTTTGTGACCTCTATCGGTCACTAAAAAACGCGGTGGCGATCGGGCTTATTTTATTTGTCATAGGATCATTCACTGAAGCACAAGGATCTAATCTCAACCCCCGTCAAATAATTCTGGTTCAATTGGCTGAAAAATGGCTTAACAAGTTAAAGACCTTCAAAGCAGGTTTCACACAAACAACCTCTACTGGGACATCGGCAGTTGGAGACATAGAGATTATCAGACCTGGACGGATGCTGATAAACTACAAAAGCCCTGATGGGCTGCAGATTTTCGCAGATGGCGCCTGGATGATTTATATTGATCGAAACCTGAAAGAAGTAAACCAGGTGCCAATAAAGTTAACCCCAGCTCGGGTTCTGCTTCAGGATAAAATAGAGTTAATCGGACGAGCAAGCTTACGAGTAGAGGAGAGCAAAACCAAGTTCCGTCTCGCTCTGCTTCCCAGAGAAAGCTCAGAGGATGGCGATATTACCTTAATTTTCTCTAAAAACCCGAGCAAATTAATTTCTTGGATTATAACCGACCCACAAGGAGTCCAAACCACGGTTTTACTAAATAATATTGCGATTAACATCCCAATCGACAAAGGTCGTTTGACCTATTCACCGCCAGATTGGGCGTTTGACTAAACCCACATCTTGCTGCTAACTCTCAAGCATGATAGCGATGTGATATGTTGTCCTCGCAGGCAAAACCGGTAATCGGGATCCCCGCAAATTTTATCCAGCCCAACGAGATGTCGTCTGGAAATCATTCATCCTCCCATAAATACGCTCTGACTGCGATTGAATTATGTGGAGGGGTCCCTCTCGTGATCCCGGCCTTACGCGAGAGGGTTTTCATACGTGACATTCTAAGTATCATTGATGGCCTGTTACTCACTGGTGGTGCGGCCAATATTGAGCCCCATCATTACGGAGGCCTCCCTTTTCCTCCTAATGAAAAAATCGACCCTGAGCGCGATAATACGGTCTTGCCGCTAATTCGTGGGTGTGTCGATAATACCATTCCAGTTTTTGGAATTTGCAGGGGCCATCAGGAAATCAATGTGGCCCTAGGCGGATCCCTGCATTATCGAATACATGAGCTCCCAGGTAAAAATGACCATAGGATGAACCGAGCTCTGTCAACTCGAGGAGAGCGGTTTGCCCTTCGTCATCAGGTAGATTTGATTGAAAATGGCCTCTTTCACAAACTTTTAGGCGATACCCAAGTTATGACTAACTCGCTTCATGCCCAAGGAGTGGACCGAGTTGCTCCCGGCATCAATGTTGATGCGGTTTCTGAGGATGGTGTGATTGAAGGAATATCTCTTCCTGACTCTGGAACCTTTACGGTAGGTGTACAATGGCATGCCGAATATCACCCTCTTTATCACGAGCTTTCAGATAAACTTTTTCGTGCGTTTGGAAATGCTGCCCGCGAGCACGTAGAAAAAACCAGATAGCAAATTTGATCCCTGTAAGCATAAAAATTCGAATCTTTAGGCTTAAATCCTCGGTCAGTAAATGAAACAACCCAGCCCAGTTTTTGGATCCCTGATTGTTGCAATCGGGGCTCTCTCGTTAGCAGGGAACAACGTATTTGCGGTTGTGTCGTTTGAAGCAGGAGCGAGTCCCCTGGCTGTAATCACGGGGAGAATGATCATAACCCTCATTGCCTTGTTGCTATTTATGAGATCGTGCGGCCGCCAAATCGCCCTCCCCAGGCATGATAGAAAGTTTGCCCTTGGTCTCGGTGTATTAAATGGTCTAATGGCATACTGCCTTTTATCTGCGTTTGATAAAATCCAAGTCGGCTTGGCAATCCTGGTTTTCTATTTTTATCCCCTTCTTACTGGGCTTTATGCTTGGATTACAAGCCAAGAACAGTTGACCCGCAGGCTTTTGCTTGGATTAATTGGCGGATTTGCAGGCTTGGTTATCGCCCTAAAAGTAACAACTGACATCTCGAACCTTTTTGGACTCCTCTTCGCTGCAGCTGCATCTTTCTTGATGGCCGCTAACGCCCTTTTGAGCTCACGCATCCTTACCCCACAAAACTCCATGTCCGTTACACTTCATATGCATATTGCCTCAGCGCTGATTTTTGTAATTGCATTTATTATCGTTGGAGACGCAAACTTTCCCCAAAACACGTGGGGTTGGGTAAGTTATTTTAGCGTACCTATTTTTTACATGATTGGCGTCACTGCATTTTTTTATGGGATTTCATGCATTGGCGCGGTCCGAGCCTCTGTAATAATGAATTTAGAACCAATAGGGAGCATCGCACTAGGCTTTATAGTGCTGGGACAAATCCTTAGCCCATCGCAACTGATCGGCGCAACATGTGTGATAGTATCTTTGATCGGGATAAAGACCCTTGACGGCGATAGAAAGGTTTGACGTTTATTAACGGCCATCAAGAAATTAGCTTTTATAACGAAGATTCTAAGAGCATGGAGAATTTGGGTTGGCCGCAATATCCCAACTTAAGCAAGCTCGAAAGCTTCAGAAACTGTGTAGAAATATAGAGGCTTCAAAGATAGATCAGGTATTACCGCGTTCAATACAACTAATCCGGAGTTACACAGAGACAAATGAAATGCCCACCAGGAATTAAGACAATAAAATTATGCCAGAGATAGCTTTGAATAGGCTCACTCCTTGGATCAAAATCTTCACTCAAGTCTATGGAATAAATCACTCACTTCGCTCTCAATCAGGGATTTAAAAACGGTCTGGAAATTATATGAGTATCGGTGGAAATCTTCCGGCAAACGAGGACCCGCAACTATTCAGGCGCGCCTCGTATTGAACAAGATGCCCGAAAAGCTGTTCCGAATTGCCTTCCAGATCTTCATGACGGGGCCGGCAATCCGGCTGCCCTATGTCGCGGACAGCGAGAGTGGGCCTCTCTAGGCGGCCATCGATGTTGGGGCGCCCAACCGCTACCCCTGGCCGGATTTTTCTAGCAACACTCGGTCTAATGGGACTGCTGTTTCCCTTTACCCAGCATCTTTTCCTGCCGGTCACACCGTCGATAAAGGCCGAATTCGGCACCAGCGACGTTATAACCCAGCTCACCGTATCGGTTCCGTCCTTCATCATGGCATTTATGACGCTTGCCTATGGATCATTATCTGACCGGCTTGGTCGCCGGCGGGTGCTCATCACTGGCATATTGCTCTTTACCGCGGGCGGGTTCATGACGACTTTTGCTACCTCTATCTGGCAATTGATACTTAGCCGGTTGATACAGGGGGCAGGCGGTGCCTGCGGGATGGTGCTGGCCCGCGCCATTGCGCGTGATATTTTCGGTATGGACGGGCTGGTCAAGATCATCGCCATTCTGACTATGACGATATCGATCGGATCAATGATCGCCCCGCCGCTGGGCGGGTTTTTGGTCGATTATGCGGGCTGGCGCAGCGTCATGTTCTGCGCCACCGGAATTGGGGCAGTAGCGGTGCTGCTTGCCGCTGCAGTGCTGTATGAAACCCACCATGATCGCCGGGCGGCACGCGCCGGCGGATCATTGTTTCGCGATTATCTCAGCCTGTTTTCCAATCTCCGCTTTACGGCGTTTGTCCTGCAATCGGGGTTTATTTCCGCATCGTTCTTTTCATTGGCGGCGGCCAATTCATTGCTGATGAGTGAATATCTCTCCCTGCCGGCATCAGATTTCGGCCTGTATTTCTTTTTCTTTCCCATCGGGTATTTGCTTGGCAATTTCACCTCGAGCAGGCTGGCTGGCAAGATCGGCATCGAAACGATGGTGCTTTCCGGCGCCCTGTTGCTAATGGCGACCGCGACAACCTTTGCGCTTTGGGTTCTGTTTCTTCCGGTCACGCCCTGGGTGCTGTTCATTCCGGGTTTTTTCATCACTTTTTCACAAGGTCTTGCACTGCCAAGCGCGCAAACCGGTGCCATCGGCACAACCCGCACCTTGGCCGGAACCGCGGCGGGAATTGGCGTTTTCATGCAGATGTTCTGGCCTGGTGTCTTTATCCAGCTTTACGGCGCTATATCAGACGGCACACCCATGCCGATCGCACTCACCGTCTATCTGGCGGCGTTGCTCTCGCTGATCTTCGCGGTAGTGGCGTGGCGCGGCCGCGAATAGGGCTTCACAAGCTTGCTTCCCAAAACCTCAGTTATAGTAGTTCGGCTAATTGTAAGGACTTTTGCCTTAAGGCCCGGGTCGCTTCTGCAGGGTTCGGGAATTCATCCTTTCACTCACAGGGACGGCAGGCATCAATGATGCCAGGATTATTTCCTCGCGGTTTTCCCTCAGAGGAGAGTCAAGCGGCATTGACCCGGCTCGTTTGATAAACTGCACGTCTTTTAGCGGATCACAGCGGGTTGACATCGTTTAGACCACCACGAAAATGTTGGGAGGATTAATATCCTCATCGACTACAACGATCCAGCGACAGGGTGATTACCCGAGTGGCAATTTATGGCGAGTATTGCTGGCTGGGCGGCATTACCGGGATAAAGGTGTTCGATCGCGACCTGGGATGCCCTCAAAGGCACTTATTAGGATTCCCAACCAATTGCCAACAATCGTTTCACATACTTAAAACCGGCAGGGGACAAGAGTGTGTAAAATAACTAAGCTAGATTTTACAAGCCTTATAAGGCGCTCCGTGTTAGCAAAGTGGATTCAAAACTGGTTTAAAACATTGTAATGAGAATTATTACCTGGAACATAAACTCTCTTCGCATTAGATTGCCGCACTTACAGCGCATTTGCGGGCAGCTTAACCCGGACGTTGTTTGTCTACAGGAAACAAAAGTACCTAATGATTCGTTTCCTGAGAGGGAAATTCAACAAATCGGCTTTCCACACCTCCATTTCACGGGGATGAAAAGCTATAACGGGGTTGCGATACTATCAAAAATTCCCCTGAGTGCTTCGCATACCAAAAACTGGTGTGGCAAGAATGATTGTCGACATATTTCAGCAGAACTCCCAAGCGGCACAGAACTGCATAATTTTTATGTTCCAGCCGGAGGGGACACACCAGATCCTAATACAAACGAAAAGTTCAAACATAAACTTGATTTTCTTGGAGAAATGAAGGAATGGTTTGCAACGATAGAACCTGCTCAGCGAATTCTCGTTGGCGACCTGAATATCGCGCCACTCGAGACGGATGTCTGGTCCCATAAACAGCTAT
The DNA here is from genome assembly GCA_913052165.1 of uncultured Rhodospirillaceae bacterium. Taxonomy (GTDB): domain Bacteria; phylum Pseudomonadota; class Alphaproteobacteria; order MPNO01; family UBA2964. Next base: position 2,154 of record CAJXEC010000066.1, on the reverse strand, counting down.
TAAATGTTGTAAGTCACACCCAAGTGGAAGTCGAAACACTGGATGATGTCATGCAGTCCCATAACTGGATTGATGCCGTCAGAAAATTCGTGCCCAAAGACGAATGCCTTTTTTCATGGTGGAGCTATCGAAATAGAGCATGGCCAGGGAGCAATCGCGGGAGGCGACTAGATCATATTTGGGTGACACAAGACCTTGCGGCCAATCTCAAGGCGACCCAAATTTTCATGGAAGCAAGGGGTTGGCAGAAACCGTCTGATCATGTTCCAGTTGTAATCGATATAGAGGAATAAATCTATATTTTAATAGGCTAGCTCTTGAAACGCGAATATCCCTCCCCAAGTTCAAAAGGGGCGCCTAAATGGGTCCTAAAATAACTTAAACAGCCTGGCCAAATATCGGCAGGCACAGACGATATTGCTTTAAGGAGGATATCTAATGCGTACATATGACTTTTCACCTTTGTTTCGTTCAACAATCGGCTTCGATCGCCTGACAAACATCATGGACTCCGCTATGCGCCAAAGTGATGCCACGGAGGCGTACCCGCCCTACAACATCCAAAAGACCGGGGAAAATTCTTATTGCATAACCCTGGCGGTAGCCGGTTTTTCAGAGGAAGAGCTCGAAATTGTTAGTCACGAGGGCAAACTGGTTATCGAGGGCCGCGTCAAACCTAATGAGGAAAATAAAGAAAATAAATTCCTTCATAGAGGTATTGCGGGACGCGCCTTTAAACGTAGCTTTCAGCTGGCAGACCACATAAAAATCATGGGTGCCAATCTTTCCAATGGCTTGTTGAATGTAGAATTAGTTCGCGAAATACCCGAAGAACTCAAGCCCAGAAAGATAGAGATAAGTAGAAGCCCTAAAACGCGTATTATTGAAGCGGCATAAGAGCTATACAATAGGAATCTGGATTGAGGTGCCGCAAATTCAAGCGACACCTCAATCGCAATTTCTGACTTTCAAAACAAACCGGTGTTAATTGCTTTCGATTTAAAAAAAAGGTAGTCCTCCCGTTACAGAGTTTTACACGGAGCGCCTTTTTTGACTTCCTTTGCACTTATTCGTCATGGCCCCACAGAATGGAACGAGCAACATAGGCTGCAAGGTCAAAGTGACATTCCATTGAGCAAAAAAGGAAAAGCGACAGTAGGGTGTTGGCAGGTTCCATCCGAGTATACCACTTGGAAGTGGTATGCAAGTCCGATGACAAGAGCGAGACAAACGGCGGCTATCTTGGGGCTGAAACCCGATCCCGCACCCGATATTGTTGAAATGCATTGGGGAGACTGGGAAGGAAAGACAAGAGCCGAAATCGAGGAGGAATTTGGCGACTCGTTCCGCACAAGGTCACTGCAAGGCATTGATATGCGTCCCCCAGGGGGCGAGTCCCCCCGAGAGGTTCGGGCCAGAGTTTTGAGATGGATTGAAAGTACTGCAGACCTGGGAAAGCCCTTCGGGGCTGTCGCGCACCAAGGGATCATTCGCGCTGCTCTCTCTCTTGCGACAGGGTGGGAGATGATTGGCCCCCCACCCTTTGCAATGGACTGGGCCAGTGTTCATATTTTTACTTACCACAAGACCGGGGGTGTTGAGATAGATAGGTTTAATGTAAGCCTCGAAGAATAAGGTGCAATCGAATTGCCAATTAAATAGCTTAATGCCGCTACACGTATAACTCATGCCACAGCGGCCCTTGGAGAGAAAGATGCCTAAACGCAACGACTTTGGAGAAGTAACCCACTCTAACTCCCGTTGTTCTATTTCCAAATCACCTCTCAAACGATAGGAAGATAAAATGTCAAAATTCATGACCTATATAAAAGAGGAAAAAACGTGCATTGGCGCCGTTCGCGGGGATGAAATCATTGATATTAGCGATCTTTTTAATAATCCGAACGATTTATTACCACTCGTTCAAGCGGGGGAAGCGGGGGTCCAAAAAAGTGAGCAAGCGCTTTTGGAGGGAAACCGAGAGAGGATCAAATTAAAAGACGTAAAGCTTTGCGCACCGATTAAAACACCTGCCAAAATTGTGGCGATTGGGCTTAATTATATTGATCATTGCCATGAGTCTGGTCTGACAGTCCCAGACAAGCCTGTTGTATTCACCAAACATACAAACACTATCACTGGACCTAACGACGA
>CAJXEC010000065.1 GCA_913052165.1 uncultured Rhodospirillaceae bacterium | reverse complement strand
TTAGATTAGATTGTTCTACATCTTGGGTAGAAAATAAGATAATAGATACAGTCAATTTATTACGTTCGGATATTTTTCCTAAACCTTCTCTGAATTGTGAGTACTGTAATTATTTAAAAAAGCGTTGGCAGTTAATTACTTAATACTAAGAGAGAAATTGCTTGAAACTTCTGGAAAAATAAGAAATAAAAGATAATCTTGAAATAGATTAAAAATTTACCTTTCAAAAAGGAAAATCTCAAAACAGGATCCTATGAGGTGAGAAATGAATCGAATGACCGACAAAATTCACGAAATGGGTTTAAAACTTCCAAAACCTTTTATTTACCCAAGTCCAAATCGAACGGGGTGTGTTGTAACCGGAAACCTGGTTTATACATCTGGTCACCCTCCACCTTCAGGGTTCGGCGTCGCGGTCCACGGCAAGGTTGGAGGAGATATTGCGGAGCGGGAAGCAGTCTCCTCAGCTCAAGCAGCAGCTCTTAACATTCTTGCCTCCGTTGAACAACAAGTCGGTTCTTTGGAGGCTATCAAACAAGTTGTGAAAGTTACCGGATTGGTAAATTCTGCGCCCGGATTCGTAAGACAATTTGCTGTTGTTGATGGAGCCTCCAATCTTTTTGTTGATTTATTTGGACCTAGTGCGGGACAGCATGCGCGATCCGCCATTGGGGTCTTTGAGCTGCCCCGACAGTTTTGTATGGAGATAGAGGCCATCTTTGAACTTTCTAATTCAAACTCAAGATGAGTACGCGATGACCTCATGTCTTTGCTCTCCAAGTCCATCAATACCCATTTCGATTACGTCACCGGGTTGTAGCCATTTGGGTGGAGTAAATCCCGCGGCAACACCGTGGGGGGAGCCAGTAGTCAAAACATCACCAGGCTGAAAAGACATGAATTCGCTCACGTATGAAATTAATTGCGCCATGGTAAATACCATATCAGAGGTATGACCACTCTGCCGCATTTCACCATTCACCTTTGCCCAAATGCCCAAATTCTGGGGGTCCCCGACCTCGTCGACAGTGACCAGCCAGGGTCCTAGTGGTCCAAATGTATCACAGCTTTTACCCTTTGTAGTCCCTCCTGCTCTCTCTCTTTGATAGGCTCTTTCGGATCCATCATTAAATAATGCATATCCTGCCACGTGGGATAGAGCATTTTCCTCCGAAACGTTGACAGCCACAGTAGAAAAAATTGCAGCGAGTTCCACTTCGTAATCCATTTTTGTCGACGTTTTAGGCTTTACCATAGGGTCATAAGGACCTGTCAATGAGCTAATAGCTTTATTAAAAATGACTGGCTCAGTTGGTGGTTCATAACCCATTTCTAGTATGTGGTTTAGGTAATTTTGACCCACCGCCATGATCTTGGGAATTCCCTTCACAGGCACGCCAAGCCTAACATTACCGTTTACGATAGGCAGATTGTCAGTGTTAATACCCTTGAGTCTTTCGAGCGAGCTCGGAGCCAGCGTTTCTGGAGTAATGTCCGTGACCAAGTCAGAAAGATCTCGGAGTAAACCATCCCTGTCGATGACCCCCGGCAGTTCTTTGTTTTTCTCGCCATACCGAACAAACTTCATCTTTTTCTCCTTCAAAAAGCCATGGGATGCGATAGCATTAGGAGATGCCAAATACAAACACACAAATTCCGAGCACTTGCTGGGAATGCAGCACCCATTGTGGTTCTTTACTTACTGTGGAACACGAACGTGTGGTCGACATTAAACCCAATAGTTACCACCCATCCTCCAGAGGCGCTTTCTGCGTCAAGGGGATAAAGGCTCTAACGGAACAGACTTACCACCCTAACCGTTTATTGCATCCGCTCAAAAGAGATGGGGAACGAGGCTCAGGTTCCTGGAAGAGGATACCCTGGACAGAGGCGCTCGATATTATCGTAGATCAATTCCTCAAAATTAGAGAAAAATACGGCGGGCATGCCTTAGTTGGAGCCGTCAGCAATGCCCATTTTAGCAGAGGTGTGTCCGTTGCTTTGCTCATGAGAGCTTTTGGTTCACCAAACTGGATGATGAACCAAGATCTTTGCGGTGGTTGCAGAGGAATATCCGACAAAGTGACTGGACTTTCCATTAACAATGGCGAGGATTTAGATAAAACGAAATGCGCCCTGATCGTGGGCCGCAATCCAGCTGCAGCAGATCCGGCGCAGTGGCTAGCGCTGAAAAGAGCGAAAAAAACCGGTGCAAAGATCATTGTAATCGATCCTGTTCGTACAGCCACGGCAAAGATTTCCGATTTGTGGCTTCAGCCCAAACCTGGGACTGACTCAGCACTAGCAATGGCAATCATTAACTGGCTCATAACCAATCAAAGGTACGACAAGAAATTTGTCGAAAGCTGGACGTTTGGCTTTAACTCTCTTGCCAAGCGAGCTGCAAATTATTCGATCCAGCGAGTATCCGAAATAACCGGAGTATCAGGAGATGATATTCGAAAGGCCGCCGAACTTTACGCCAACGGCCCCAGCTGCTTTGTAAGCGGCCATGGAATTGACGCTTTCACCAGCGGAGTGCAAACGTTTCGTGCTTTTCATTGCCTTGTCGCAATAAGCGGGAACTTGGATCTACCCGGCGGAAACCGACGCGTAAAAAAACCAAGTGGATTCACCAATTATATAGAGGTCCTTCATAAGTCATAATTTCGTCTTCCAAAGGAGGTCGAAGAAAAAACCATAGGTGCCGATCGGTTCCCCCTTTGGGCTGGACCAAATGGTTGGCAAACTGCATGTCACAACCCATCAGTAGTAGAAGCGATGCTGACAGGGTCTCCCTACCCTGTACGTGGCCTCTACGTTAGTGGCGTTAACATAGTGGTAACCTATCCAAACACTCCCAGAACAATCGCTGCGATTAATTCTCTCGATTTTGTGGTCGGTGCAGGCCATATGATGAGTCCCACTCTTGCCCTGTGTGATATTGTTTTGCCAAAAACAACGGGTCTGGAGGAACAAGAGGTTTCACTGGAGTCCGGGGGGCCATGTCTGAGCGTCATACAACCAGCTCACGATCCGCTCGGAGAGGCGAAATGCGATTTTGATATTGCCCAATCTTTTGTTGAAAGACTTGAGACCAAAGGGCACTCGGAAGCCCGTCGAATTTTTCCTTGGCGGTCAAAAAATAACTTCGACAATTACCTTTTGGGAGATGGCCGAATCTCTATGAGAGAATTAAAGAAAAAAGGCTATGCACAATTTGATTATGAACATCGAGACTTTGATGAGAATTCGTTCAAGACTCCGTCACAAAAGGTAGAACTTTATTCTCAGACATTGAAGCAAATTGGTCTCGATCCTTTACCAGGCTATGACCCTGTAACCCGCGACTCTGTGCCATCAACTCTGAAAACATTATACCCTCTTGTTTTGCTTACGGGGGCTCGAGAAAAAGCTTATCATCACTCCCGCTTCAGAGAGCAACCGTGGGCGAAAAAGCTTTCTCCTGATCCTTGGATCGAGATAAATCCAGAAACAGCGACAGATTTCGGTGTCAATGATAAAGATTGGATAGAGTTAGAATTGCCGGGCGGGCCGGGTACCTGCGATCTAAGAGTACGCGTGACAACCGACATAGCCGCTGGAATTCTGAGAACGGGTATGGGCTGGTGGACACCAGATGACTCGGAACATAGTTTTGGAGCCCTTAAAATCAATATTAATGCCGCTTTAAGTTATGGTCCCCCTTGGGATCCCGCGACCGGCTCACCAGACACCCGGGGCTTACTATGCCGAATTAAGAGAGGAAAAACATCTAGTGGTTGCTTCAAAATAACCCATTAATAACCCCTGGCCGCATGCGGACAGGGCCGCTATAAACATAACGAATTCCCAACCCAGAGGTCTATGAAATGGCAAAACAAGCCGATCCTATTCAAACCGCAGCCAGACGGATAAAGAATGCAGCAAAAACCGGCAAACCCTGCAAGCCAATCCGGGATTTAATTAAAAAAGGTGATGTAGATGCTGCATACGCCATTCAAACGCTTAACACCCAGGCCTGGATCAAAGAGGGTCGACGTCCTGTGGGAAGGAAAATCGGTTTGACGGCCAAATCTGTCCAAACGCAACTGGGTGTCGACCAACCAGACTACGGCATTCTCTACGCAGATATGGAAATTTGCGATGGAGATGAAATAAATGCGGCACGCATCATGCAACCACGGGTTGAGGGAGAGGTCGCTCTGGTTCTCGACGAGGACCTTTTTGACGAACAACTAACCTTGGTTGATGTATTGAATGCGGTAGCCTATGCGCTACCCGCAATTGAAGTTGTCGGCAGCCGAATTGCTAACTGGGATATTACTATCACTGATACGATAGCAGATAATGCATCTTCAGGTCTTTATGTGCTCGGAACAAAGCCAGTCTGCCTAAGCGAAATTGACCTCAGGATGTGCGGGATGGTTATGGAAAATAAAGGAAACCAAGTGTCAGTCGGCGCCGGCGTAGCATGTCTTGGAAACCCCTTAAACGCCGCCCTTTGGCTAGCCCGTAAAATGGTAGACGTTGGCATGCCGCTTAAGGCTGGAGATGTGATCATGAGTGGGGCTCTCGGGCCAATGGCACCCGTGGCCCCAGGAGATGCAGTGGAAGTCCGTATTGCCGGCTTGGGGTCGGTTCAGGCTTCATTCGGTATTTAGAGAGAAAGACCTATGAAAACAAAGGTAGCGATTATCGGATCGGGTAACATTGGCACCGACCTGATGATAAAAATTCTTCGGACCTCAAATATCTTAGAGGTTGGGGCTCTGGTGGGGATTGATCCCAGCTCTGATGGGCTCGCCCGCGCAAAAAAGATGGGGGTCAGCACCACTGCTGATGGCATCGATGGGCTTGTTACAATGCCCGAGTTTAATGATACCAAAATTTTATTTGATGCAACATCTGCCGGCGCTCACGCCTATCACGATAAAGTCTCTCGGGAACATGGAAAAACTATGATTGACATGACGCCCGCGGCAATAGGTCCTTATGTAGTTCCCGTCGTAAACCTTGATAAACTTCTAGATGCCCCGAATATAAATATGGTCACATGCGGCGGGCAAGCCACCATTCCTATGGTAGATGCAGTTAAAAAAGTCGCACATGTTCATTATGCAGAAATTGTTGCATCCATCGCCTCAAAATCTGCTGGACCAGGGACAAGGGCCAATATAGACGAATTTACCGAGACAACATCGAGGGGTATAGAAGCAGTCGGAGGCGCCCAGCTCGGTAAGGCCATCATAGTTCTCAACCCCGCCGATCCGCCTGTGATGATGCGAAATACGATCTATGCTTTAAGCGAAGATACTGAAACAGAACTCATACGAAATTCTGTTGAAGAACAGGTCGAGAAGGTTCAGGAATACGTTCCGGGATACAGACTGAAACAAGAGGTGCAATTCGAACGGATCGGCGATAACACCCCCATTCACATCCCCGGCCACGGGGATTTTTCGGGAATTAAAACCTCCATATTTTTGGAGGTAGAGGGCGCAGCGCATTATCTACCAAATTATGCGGGTAACTTAGATATAATGACTTCCGCCGCGCTTAAGACGGCGGAGCGCCTGGTCGAGCTTAGAAAGGATTCTTGAAAATGGATACGGACCCAAAACGAAAACTCTACATTCAAGACACTACTCTCCGAGATGGGATGCATGCGATCAGGCATGGCTATAGCCTGGATCAGGTGCGGACAATCGCGAAAGCGCTAGACAAAGCGGGGGTAAGTGCAATCGAAGTAACCCATGGAGATGGCCTCTGCGGAACCTCATTTAATTATGGATTTGGCACACATACTGATTTGGAATGGATTTCGGCAGCGGCAGAGGTGGTCGAAAATGCAAAATTAACGGTTTTACTTCTACCAGGCATTGGTACGATAGAGGATTTAAAGGCAGCATATAATGCAGGCGCAAGGTCGGTGAGGGTCGCCACTCACTGCACGGAAGCTGACATCTCAAAACAGCATATTGAATGGGCTCGAGAAGCTGGAATGGACGTCGCCTGCCTTTTAATGCTTGCTCACATGAATGAGCCAAAGCCATTTGCAGAACAGGCAAAACTCATGGAGTCATACGGAGCAAATTGCATCTATGTAACCGACTCCGCAGGGGCCTTGTTAGTCGATGGTGTAGTCGACCGCTTCAAAGCGATGCACGATATTCTTGATACAAAAACCCAAACGGGCATGCATGCACATAATAATCTTGGATTGGGGATCGCATTCAATATTGCTGCGATAGAACAAGGTGCGAGCAGGATCGACGGTTCGTTGGCGGGAATGGGTGCAGGGGCTGGCAATGCCCCATTAGAAGTATTTGTGGCAGTGGCCGATCGTATGGGGCTGAATCACGGATGTGACGTGTTTGGGCTTATGGATGCGGCCGAGGATCTCGTTCGCCCGCTTCAGGATAGGCCTGTGAGGGTAGACAGAGAAACGCTATCGATTGGTTATGCCGGTGTCTATTCTAGCTTTTTGAGACATGCAGAAAATGCATCAAAATTATATGGAATTGATACCCGCGATATCCTCGTCGAGCTCGGTCGAAGAAAGATGGTTGGAGGTCAAGAGGATATGATTGTAGATGTTGCCCTCGACCTTGCGAAGGCAACCCAAGATTCTCAAGAGGGGGCAATATAATGGCAGACATACTTAAACTAGCTAAAACTGTTGATGATGCTGCCAAAGATGCAAGGGCGATCCCTCAGCTTTCGGCCAAAGAAAAGATCACCGTTGAGGAGGGTTACGCAATCCAATCTGCTGCATTTTCTCGTCGATTGGCTCGCGGAGAAACACAAGTGGGCATCAAGATGGGTTTCACCAGCCGTGCCAAAATGATCCAAATGGGCATCGACGATATGATTTGGGGGCGTCTGTCTGACGGCATGCTAGTTGAAGATGGCGACGAAATAGATATCAAAAATTATGTTCATCCCAGGGCGGAGCCTGAGATCGCATTCCTGCTCGGAGCGCCATTACCTTATGCGTGCACAGCAGCGGAGGCGATGGCAGCCGTTGATGCGGTAGCCCCAGCAATAGAAATAATTGACTCCCGATACAAAAACTTCAAATTTTCGCTTGCCGATGTAGTTGCGGATAATAGTTCTTCAAGTGGATACGTCGTAGGAAGTTGGTCCTCGCCGGGTCCCGATTTAAGCAATCTTGGGATGATATTGGAAATTAATGGCAGGCCTACTCAAATTGGTTCCTCTGCGGCTATCCTCGGACATCCAGCACGATCACTGGCTGCGGCGGCTCGCATAGCAGCAGCTGCCGGGGAACCTCTGCAGGAAGGCTGGATTATTATGGCGGGCGGAGCAACTGCCGCTGAGGCTTTGAGGCCAGGGATAACCGTTCGAAATTCAGTTCAGGAACTTGGTTTCGCCGGCTTCAGTGTCAAGGGATAGAAATATTTGATCAAGTAAACAACAATGGGAAAAAGTCCACTTTGGCGTCAAAAAATAGGTCCAAATTTAAGTAACCAAATAGGAAAGTCATGATGAGCGATCAAGATTATGAATACCACGCAGTAGCGAAAGCCGATGAAATCGATGATGAGGAGGTAATAGCAGTTTCAGTTGGCCGATTGGATATCGGTATTTACAAAATGGATGGAGAGTATTTCGCGCTCGATGACATTTGTACACATGCCTATGCCGCCATGTCAGATGGATATATCGAAGATGGCAACATTGAATGCCCCCTTCATGGCGCATGCTTTGACATTAAAACTGGAAAAGCATTGACCGCGCCAGCAACAGTGGACCTCAGGAAGTTCCCTGTAAAAGTTGAAGGAGATCAAATCTTTGTTGGCGTTCCCAAAACCGAACAATAAAATCAGGATGATAGAACGTGTTTGCTAAGGAAACTTTTGTAATTATAGGAGCTAGCCAAGCTGGAGGTTGGATTGCAAAAACCCTTCGTAACGAGGGTTTCCAAGGCAATATAACACTGGTTGGCGAGGAACCATATTTACCCTACGAGAGACCACCTTTATCCAAAGGCGCTTTGCTTGGTGAGGTTAATCTCGAAAGCACCTATTTTTGGCCTGAGGGCTCATACCTAGAAGAAAAAATCGATGTAATCCTAAAAACTCGCGTGACAGCAATTGATCGCGCTGAAAAATCTGTCGAACTGGACAATGGCACGACCCTCAACTGGGATAAGCTTGCGATTACGACGGGAACTCGAGTAAGGCCGCTTGATGCTGCAGGTGTTGAACTAGAAGGTGTGCACTACCTCAGGACGTTAGATGACACTCTTAAGATCCGAGAGGAACTCTCTCCCGGAGGCACTGCATTGATAGTTGGCGGGGGCTGGATAGGCCTCGAATGCGCTGCAACTCTGACTAAACTTGGCTATGAAACAATAGTCGTAGAATACGCCGATCGACTTTGTAGTCGGGCGGTCACTCCCGAAATCAGTAATTGGATGCTTCATTATCATCAGAGTAATGGGGTTAGGATTCTGCTTAATACTGGTGTCAAATCAATAAATGGCGGAGACCACGTAGAATCTGCCACCCTCTCAGACGGAACAGAAGTTAATTGCTCTAAGGTCGTCATTGGAATAGGGGTTATCCCGAATACTGAATTAGCCGAGCAAGCCGGGCTTGCAGTCGAAAATGGGATTTTAGTCGATGAGCTTTGTCAGACAAATGACCCCAATATTTTTGCCGCTGGTGACGTGTCAAATCACCCCAATAATATTATAGGAAAAAGGCTCCGCTTAGAAAGTTGGGAAAATGCAATGAACCAGGGGATTGCCACTGGCAAATCAATGCTCGGTAAAGGGACGGCTTATAATGAAATTCCATGGTTCTGGTCCGATCAATTTGAAGCTAACATCCAGATGATAGGTTTACCTGAGGAGTGGAATGAAACAGCAACCAGAGGTGATAAAGGTAAAAATGAATTTGTTGAATTTTATCTCAAAAACAAATTGATAGTTGGGGCAATTTCAGTCAACAGCACAAGAGATCTAAGAATGGCTAAAAGATTAATGCAGGCCCAAAAAGAAGTCGCTAAGCATGACCTGGAAAATCCAGAAATTAAAATTCAAGCACTTTTAAAAAGTTAATTAAAGAAGTAGATTAGATTAAACCTAGGGATTTCAATTCATTAAATAGCTTTTCTGGTATGTATTCTTCTTCATTGAAATCTCTTCTACCCAAATCCTTCGGAGATATTAAGGGATCTAGGTATCGCCAACCCTGGATTGGTTTTTGGGGGGTTAAACAAACTCTTATTAATTGAGGATCCAAGCATATCGCGCAACGGCGTTTTCCACCTCTAGCAATTGCTTCTTCAAATCCGATGATCCTTTGTCTTACACGGATAAAGCCCTTAATAACCCAATAAATCGACCCGTCAGCTATTAATTCTTTGGAGCGCTTCGGAGTATTTCTCGTTAAGTGACGAAGAACCCCTCTATTCTCATGCCGATGGCGATCCTGGATCTCCGAAAGATGCTCAATGCTGTCAACGCCAACAGCTAATTTTATTAGGTGAACTGCCATATTTTGTATCTATTTCTAATTTCCAGATTTTCAATTGAAATACTGGTTTTTGATTCTTACTGACACAACGGAAACAATACCCTTGGCTATTTTCCAAAAAATTTGAGCTATTTTGTACATGCTTCTTAGTTATTTGCTCGCACACAAAAAACACCAAGATTAAGAGTAATAAATTTAAGTCATAAATAACCAAGAAAACTCCACCACAACCACTGAAGCGGGACCATTAAGAACCAACCACACAAAGCCATCGGGAATAAAATTCGTATAAACTTCCTTATCTCCAAACCTGAAATGGCTCGAGTTGCTAATAGTGGTGGCGCTTGATAGGGGAATAAAACCAAAGCCCATGCGGGAACTTGCGCCATCAGAACGGTTCTAAGTTGCCAACCAGTTGCATCAGCAATAGTGGGAGCAAATGAAGTCATTATTGCTGGCTGTCCCGGCAACGTCGTAATGATCTCCAACACCCAGCCTAGGCCAATTACTCCAGCAAAAGTCTTGAGATCGTCTCCTTCCCCGAGTTCCATAGATGCAATTAGGTATTTACCGACAATGGTGCCAAGCCCAGAATGGGTGACGACTGCGCCAACACCAATTACTCCCGCTAAAACTATGAAGGTGCCAAAGTTCAATTTTGGAAGAAGTAGCCCGGTGGGCAGGATCCCTACTCCTGGCAAAGCGCACAAAATGCCTGCACCTAGAGCAACCCAGGCGGGCGCTATTCCATGCAAACTATCAGTTGCCCACAAAACTAGTGCCACGGTTAGAACCACTATTAGCCGTAATTCCCCTGAGCCCAGCGCTCTCGGCTCGGCGGGTTTTTTCTGCTTGAGAACCTGATCTGGGAAAAGCCAAAAAATGACAAGAGGTAATATCACTAACGTCCCTAGACCAATAACAGGGAAATGAAGCAAAAAATATTCAGTGTATGTAAAAGTTATTCCATGAATGGCCTCTGCGGCACCAGCCATAACGACATTCGGGACAGACGCCGGCAGGATTGAAAACGTCGGGGTCAACGCACCTACACCGACAGCTAAAATTAGCCCAGCGTGACCGTTGCTACCCTCTCTGAAACCCATTCTTTTAGCCAGTGCGAGTATTATGGGTAACATGATGGTTACCCGCCCTACCGATGAGGGCATTAACAAAGCCAAAACCAACATTATAAGAACTGTGCCAGCTACTAGGTGAAGATAAGATTGAGAAAATAATCGCTCGATAAAACCAGCAAGACGCGCTCCAAGACCTGTGGCCTCTATTGCCACTCCCAATATCATACCGCCGAACACTAGCCAGGCGGCTCCTGAGAGAAACCCTGAGAATACGACCTGCGGAGGGGCAATTGCGATAACTAGGGCTAAGAAGAAGAAAATTAAAATTGTAAGATATTCGGGAAGAGCCACGGTCGCCAACAGGCTTAGAACCAGTAAAAGTACGCCTGCAGCACGCATTGTGCCATCACTCACTCCGACTGGGTCTGGTACAAAGAAAATAGTCAGAGCTACCAGGCCCAATAAAAATGCTAAGAGATTTCTCGTACGCATAATTAATAAATCACGGACCCTTGTGTCCCAAAAGTTTAGGCCCGCGCTCAGAGCAACGGGCCTTTAAATGGTGCGGTCGAGAAGACTCGAACTTCCACGGGATCTCTCCCACAGCGACCTCAACGCTGCGCGTCTACCAGTTCCGCCACGACCGCTTATGTGTATTATATAACTGAACTAAGTCGGCTTCTAGGCGGGGAGTACCAAATTGCTACCTTATCCGCAAGTAAAGACATGAATAAAAGAACTCACTCCGTGCGTTGGCTAAATCAAATAGATCAACCCACCGGTTATCTTGAAGCAGTCACTTATATGGAACGCCTAGTTAGGGCAATTGACCGAGGGTCTGAACCGGAGACTGTCTGGTTACTGGAACACCCCTCGATATACACCCGGGGCACGAGTGCCTCGGACTCTGAGATTATTGATCGCGAGAGTTTTCCAATATACGAAACTGGACGTGGTGGTAAATTTACCTACCACGGTCCGGGACAAATTGTTGGCTACACCATGCTTGATCTAAGAAAACGAAAGATGGATATACGTGCGTTTGTTCATGACCTCGAGGAGTGGATCATCGCGACATTAGCAAAGTTTAGCATTAGGGGAGAGCGCCGAAATAACAGAATTGGTATTTGGGTCGTCTGTAAAAAAAGCTCCATAAATGGGCTCCATGAAGAAAAAAAAATTGCCGCCATCGGGGTTCGGGTACGACGTTGGATCAGCTACCACGGAATATCTATAAATGTAGAACCAGACCTGAGGCATTTCAAAGGTATCATCCCATGCGGAATACCTGAGTTTGGGGTCACATCTCTGCTTGATCTCGGTATTACTGCAACAATGAGCGATGTGGCAGATGCTATGCATTTAAGTTTTGAAGAAACATTCGGACGCAAAACGCGAATGGATCCCAAAATTTAAGAAAGCCCTCACTTTTATATTTCTATAGAGCTTTTTCATCTAGGAATTAGGCTAAGTTCATTCGGGCGGTAATGCGTGTGACTCAGGATGTTAATTTAATAATTGAATGAAATATCTTGTCTGCTGAATTTCTTCCCTAATGTATTCTCTTCTAGAGGTTGCTTCGTGATCCGTTCCCCAACGCGACTCTTGATAGATTTCATCCAAAAAAGCCAGTTCATAGACCTGGTCAGCATCCAAAAATCCTTCTGTTAGAGAAATGGCAAGAATAACCGATCCAGTCAGTGAGGTAATAGATAGCAAGCCAGAAAACTGGAATGCATCATAACACGCTATCAGGGCCTTCAATTTGGTTAGAGCCTCTACTGACTGCTCTATGGGTTGTACGGCTTGTGTAACGGCTAAATCTATTTCGTATGTGTTTCTTAACCAATCAATCGGCACGCTCCATCTCTCATTCTGCTTAATCGCAAGGTCATCAGGTGTGTTTACCCGGTAACATAATAGATCCGTACTCACGTAAGTGTGTATCTCTGATACCAGTTCATTAAGTTTTGGACCGACCTTATCTATCGCAGTATTAGCAAGCTGGGTAATTTTTAGCCTTTTTGCATCTATTTTTTCGCCCTGTTTTCGCCACTCAACGCAAACAGCATCAGCAAGCTTACGGGTAGGTAGCCTCAAAAGTCTTTTCTCGGGAGTAACAAGAGGCTTTCCGTCTAGCTCTACCTGAAAAAAATTGCCTATTTCTGCGGTTTGAGCATCCTTAAAAAACCGTTTAGTTTCTGATCTAAACTCCACCATTGAACCAATTTGTTTATATTGTGATTTTTTTCTAATAAAGCCTTGCCTAAACCAGCTAATTATCTAACCCAGGTCGGTTTCTCCCAATAACTTAGTCACTGTTGGACAGATTGCTGAGACATCACAGACTACGCTTTCTGCTCCTACTGATAATAGTTCATCTGGTTCATGAACACCCCACGAAACCCCAACAGCCCTGGCACCTGCATTACGCGCCATCTGGATATCAAAGGTAGTATCCCCGATCATTAGAGCGGCATTTGCAGCCACTCCGGTCTCTGATAAAGCCTGATGCATCAGTTCAGGGTTGGGTTTACCCGGGCCGTTATCGGTCGTTTTGAAAAATGAAAAATAACGCTCAATACCTTTAGATCTTATTATCTCCTCTAGGCGCCCCCCAGAACGGCTTGTGATTATTCCAAGAATAAAACCCATATCATCTAACCGTGTGAGCATTTCTTCGATACCAGGGAATAGCTCTTCATCCCGGTTCCGCCGCGGACGAATGCCCCGAGATACCTCCTCGTAGTAGGTTTTTATTTTTTGCATTTCAATATTCCCGGCCTCAGGCAAAAGGCTCTTAATAGACTCCTCCCATGGAAGACCGATAATCCGACGAATGGCATCTGGTTCAGGCCGTGCAAAACCACAAGCCGCCCAACATTCCGTGACACCCGAAATAATTGACGATGCGCTATCAAGTAAAGTACCGTCCAAATCGAAGGCAACGAGCTTTAAATCGTTAGATATTGTCATTTTTAAACTAAAGCAGAATTCGCATTATAGAAATTTTAAGGTAATATTCAGACCATTCTTTCAAGAATTTCTCAAATCTGGTTGGTCAGCTAAGTCTCCTAAATTTTTCTCGAAACCGAAATATCTCATAGTCTCCAACATAAAATGGGGTGGTTCGGCCTTTAACGCCAAAAGACCCTTTCGAGGATGTTGCAAGTTAATAGCTCTGGAATGAAGATGCAGTCTGTTTCCAAAAGGCAGCCCTTCTTGAATCGCCGCGCGAGCACCATACTTTCTATCCCCTATGATAGGAGATCCTATCGCGCTGCAATGAACCCGTATTTGATGTGTTCTTCCGGTCTCTGGATACAGAGCCATCCACGCTACGTCTTGCCCAGCATTGTCGATGACAACATAACGGGTTACCGCCCGACGACCGGTCCCGCTAAATATTTTTTCTTTCCCAGGCTCACCTCGTTTATCAAGCGGTAAATCCACCTGACCCTTAGCTGGACTTGGTGTCCTCAGCACTATTGCCCAATAGGTTTTTTCTACCTCTCGTTCACGAAAGGCTCTCGCCAACTCTCTAGCTGCAAAACTATTTCGTGCTAGAACAAGAACGCCACTGGTCTCTCGGTCTAGACGGTGCACTAATTTTGGACGCTTCTCTCCTGGCTTGCATAATGCTTCCATCAAGCCATCGATATGTCGCCGTACCTTGCTCCCTCCCTGAACCGCGATGCCCGGGGGTTTATTTATAACAATGATATCATCATCCCGATAAATCTCCGCTTCTCTCATCAAATTGAGGTCTTTCGGATCATGATGATACTGTTTCTTTACGCCAAGCTTCTTAGTGTCGATCTCAAAGGCTGGGACTTTGATTACCTGTCCTCTCTCGAGACGAGTTGAGGCCTTTACACGCCGCCCATCCAACCGAATTTGACCAGTTCGAGACAACTTTTCGACCTGCGCCTGAGGAACTCTCCCAAATTTTTTTCTCAACCATCGGTCCAGACGCATACCATCATCATCCGAGGGTATCTCAAATATATTTAGATTTCTCATATGACAGTAATATTTATATGTCTATCTCAGACAAAGAACCCGATATGAAGAGGAGAACAACGGCATTCAAGCTATTTGAGTAATCCCGAGCTAGTGTTCATCCCGATCCTCGAAGAACGATTTGTCCTCCTAAGTCTGACAACCAGTTATTTCTTCCCTTAGCCTTTGCCAAAAGCTTAACCGTTTTTCAGTTTCTATCTCAAAACCTCTCCCAACCAGGTTATAAAGGATCATCCCATCCCACTCAAATAGCCAATAACCTTGCCTTGAAAAAATTTTTCTCCAAATAGTTATCGAAGATAAAACTCCATACTCTCTATTTACGAACAACTAAGGACAGGATCTCTCCACCTCTTCTAATTGAGATCGCCCATTGGTTTACAGTTTTTTGAAATAACTTTTTGGCAGTGAGAACTCTATCTATCCTCTTGTTATTTACCTTAATGAGGTAATCGCCGGGTCGCAAGCCAAGCATTTTTGCCCGGCTCCTCTCTCCCACCTGTAATATGATAACTCCTTGGGTTAAAGTATCAATTGATAACTCTTCTGCTAGTGCAGGTGACATATTGGCAATAACTGCGCCAGAGACTGGATGCGCCCCCCTTAACCTTGTTATATTTTTCGGAGGCTTCTCTGGAGCAATCTCAACAGGCAATTTAAGCTCAATAA
>CAJXEC010000064.1 GCA_913052165.1 uncultured Rhodospirillaceae bacterium | reverse complement strand
ATGTTTTATTAGCCGCCGCTAGCAGCATGAGGGACCTCGTTACCTCATTAAATGTTGAGGCGCGACCCAACGTAGTAGTAATCGACTCAATTCAAACCATGTATCTCGACACAATTGAGGCGGGTCCGGGGAGTGTTTCCCAGGTGCGCGCATGCGCTCATGAACTGATCCGTATTGCAAAAACTAGGGGGTTTGTCTTGTTGCTTGTCGGACACGTCACAAAAGATGGCTCAATTGCTGGGCCCCGTATCCTCGAGCATATGGTAGATACAGTGATGTATTTTGAAGGAGACCGTGGCCACAATTTTAGAATATTGAGATCAATTAAAAACCGCTTCGGACCGACCGATGAAATAGGTGTTTTTCGTATGGCTAACAACGGTTTGATAGAAATTGAAAATCCATCTGCTCTGTTTCTCTCCCAGCGAAGATTAGACATAAATGGCGTAGCGGTTTTCGCCGGCGTTGAGGGAAGTCGTCCACTGCTCGTTGAGATACAAGCCCTTGTTTCTGCCTCAACCCACGCAAACCCTAGACGTTCGGTCGTGGGTTGGGACTCGGCCAGGCTGGCAATGATACTTGCAGTATTGGAGGCACGCTGCGGATTATCCTTCGGGGGCCATGAGGTTTACCTAAATGTTGCTGGAGGACTAAAAATCAATGAACCCGCTGCAGATTTAGCTGTAGCAGCAGCTCTTGTATCAGCGGCTTGTAATAAACCAGTTCCCTCAAATGCAGTAATATTTGGCGAATTAGGATTATCGGGAGAAATACGGCCTGTACGCCAATCCCATTTGAGAATAAAAGAAGCCAATAAACTTGGCTTCGATATGGTTATGCAACCATCTGAGGAAGAACAACCTTTGGACTCAGAAACAGGATCCATAAAGCTAAAAACATTCTCGCACGCCCATGAGTTTGTGGTTGGCGTCACCGGAGAAGACACAACCATTAGAGGTCTGAAAAGCACCACGGCAGCAAAATTATAATGCTGGACATATTTGTTCTCATCTCAACTCTTTCAATATCCCTGATAGGATTCGCTTACGGACTTGTAAGGCTATCTTTTTGCCTGAGCGGATGGATTGCTGCCGCCCTTCTCACTTTTTATGGCTTTAACCAAGCGCGACTGGTAGCAAGAGACTTTATTGAATCCCGCCTCCTGGCTGATATAGCAGCTGGCGGTTTGCTATTTGTGGGCTCGTTAATAATTTTTACTATCATAAGTCAGGCAATAAGCCGAAGAGTCCGTGGCAGCTCTCTAAGTTTTCTTGATCGTTCACTTGGACTTCTAGCAGGCATAATTCTTGGTGCGCTGATCTCAATAATTGGATTTATTGGAGCTGTCTGGGTCATAAATCCATCTCCAGACCCCGGTAAAAAACCTGACTGGATAGCGGAGTCTAAGACGTTTCCGCTTCTTGATTGGGGGTCCCGCGAGGTTCTCCTTGTACTCCCCAAAAATCTTAAAAAGAACCTCAGTTTTTTATTTTCAGGAAAAACGCAACCTGATAATAGTTTTGAGGATTTTTTAGCGCCGAAAACAAAAATCTTAAAAAAAGAAAAAAGATCTGGATACACAGAGACAGAGCGAAGGGAAATGGATCGTCTGATCCAAGGTCAAAGCAAGTAATGCCGCACTATGATAAAGATATTGGATTTGACAAATTGCAGGAGGAATGCGGAGTTTTTGGCATCTTCGGACATAAAGAGGCCTCAGCGCTAACTGCACTCGGACTGCATTCCCTCCAACACAGAGGCCAAGAAGCCTCCGGGATAGTGTCGCGGGACGGAGAGCAATTTCACAGTCATCGAGCAGCTGGCCATGTTGGTGACATCTTCGGTGATCCGGAGGTCATCTCACGACTTCCAGGCCCCGCAGCTATCGGTCATAATCGCTACTCCACCACGGGAGAGACAGCGCAACGTAACATTCAGCCTCTTTTCGCCGACTTATCATCCGGAGGTTTCTCTCTCGCACACAATGGAAATTTGACAAATGCTGCTGCCCTAAGACGTGTTCTGGTAGACAAGGGATGTCTCTTCCAATCGACTACCGATACCGAAGTCATAATTCATTTAATAGCGATTAGTAATCGGGGCACCATCATAGACAGACTCATCAATGCCATGTCTCAAATTGTTGGAGCTTATTCGTTGGTCGCCATGAGCAACGATAGCATGATTGGTGCCAGAGATCCCCTTGGCGTCAGACCCCTTGTTTTGGGAGAGCTGGATGGAAGCTATTGTATCGCATCAGAAACCTGTGCACTCGACATCATTGGAGCAAGGTTTATACGTGATGTCTTGCCAGGTGAGATTGTTATCATAGATAAGTCTGGTGTTAAATCAGTAAGCCCGTATAAACCAAAGCAATCTCGTTTGTGTGTATTTGAATATATTTATTTTGCCAGGCCAGATAGCGTGGTGGATGGGCAAAGCGTTTATGCTGCAAGAAAAAAGATAGGCCGAGAACTGGCACGGGAAAGTAACGTAGATGCAGATGTAGTTATACCCGTTCCCGACTCAGGTGTCCCAAGCGCTATGGGTTTTGCCGCTGAGACAGGACTACCCTACGAACTTGGCATAATAAGAAACCATTACGTGGGACGCACTTTTATTGAACCTTCCGACCAAATCAGACACCTAGGGGTAAAATTAAAGCACAATGTCAGTCGTTCTGTAATTGAGGGAAAACGCGTTATACTTGTCGATGACAGCGTTGTAAGAGGTACCACTTCGATCAAAATAGTAGAAATGATGAGAGCAGCTGGCGCGAAAGAAGTTCATATGAGGATCTCCAGCCCTCCCACGACCAATTCATGTTTTTATGGAGTTGATACCCCAGAAAGAGACAAGTTGCTTGCAGCCAATCTCTCTATAGAAGAAATGGCCAAACATATAAAAGTGGATAGCTTGGCATTCATATCGATTGATGGCCTCTACCGAGCTATGGGATTTACGAGAAGAACAAACGAACAGCCAGAGTACTGCGATGCTTGCTTCACTGCCGATTATCCAATCCCCCTCATCGACCAAGAGAGTCCAAAGATCTCGAAGCAATTATCTTTTCTAACAAGCTTGAGATAACAATGACCGAAAGTCGATCTCTTGAAGGGCGCATCGCCCTAATTACTGGTGCCTCCCGTGGGTTAGGGGCCGCCATTTCGAAACGTTATGCCGCTGAGGGTGCCCACGTGATCCTGACTGCGAGAACCACCGCAGCTCTGGAGGAGATTTATGATGAAATCTTAGCCTCAGGAACAAACACCTCAGCGACAATATTGCCGATGGATATCGGAAATAATGATGAGGTCGATCAATTAGGATCTGCAATAAGTCAAAGGTTTGGTCGGCTGGATATTTTTGTCGCGAATGCAGCTCAACTTGGTGAGTTAACCCCGGTAGCGCAGGTTGCACCTGAGATCTGGGACAAAACTATCGAGATCAACCTTAGTGCCCAATGGCGAATGATACGTTCCTTAGAAACACCACTGCTCTCATCGGCTGCCGGCAGAGCAATTTTTTTGACATCTGGGGTTAGCGGCGGTCGAGGATATTGGGGTCCTTATGCCGTATCTAAAACGGCACTTGAAGCCCTTGCGCGCACATGGGCTGAGGAAGTATCTCATACAAATCTTCGTATCAACCTTATCAACCCGGGTGCCATTCGAACTTCTATGCGAGCGGAGGCATATCCGGGTGAAGATCCTTCTACCATTCCAGACCCCAGCCGGATAACCGATATCTTTGTAAAACTAGGTTCATCTTTTTTTGAAGGTAATGGTGAAACGCACCTGGCCCAATAGGGCCTTGACCATTCAGATCAATTCACATAGGGGTTCTGGCGTTGCCTCAGCGTCAATCTGATCGGTACACCCCATAAATTAAACCTCTCTCGGAGACCATTAATTAAATATCTACTATAACTCTCAGGCAAGGCTCCAGGTCTTGTTGTAAATAATACGAAACTTGGGGGTCTCGCTTTGACTTGGGTAATAAATCTGAGCTTAAGCCTTCTGCCTCCAGAAATCGGTGGAGGATGAGACTGAATCATATTTTCAAGCCACCTATTAAGTGGGCCTGTTGGGATTCTTTTTTGCCAAATTTCAAATACCTCAGTCGAGGTCTGGATAAGAAGGTCTGTGCCACTCCCCTCGATAGCGGATACAGGAACAATTGGTATACCTTTTAGTTGAGGTAATGACTTTCGGACTCTCTGTTTAAGTTTTTCCAGGGGGTTTGTTTGATCAGCAACGAGATCCCATTTGTTCACAGCAATCACCATGGAACGGCCTTCCGAAACTACGTGGCTAGCTATCGCAAAGTCCTGACGCTCGCCCATATTTCCTGGTTCCATTACCAATATTACTACCTCCGCAAAACGTATCGCCCGCAGAGTATCGGCCACGGAGAGCCTCTCCAGCTTTTCAAATATTTTAGCTTTGCGACGTATTCCTGCTGTATCAAAAATTTCAAACTTAAAATCTCCCCATTGCCATTGGACGCTTATTGAGTCCCGCGTCGTTCCGGCTTGTGGACTAGTTATTACTCTCTCCTCACCCAATAAATAATTAAATAATGTTGATTTCCCGACGTTAGGCCGGCCTACAATTGCTAATTTTATAGGATTATCTTTTGAACTCTTGGACACAAAAACCGAATTAGGGTCTTCATCATTTGTCTTTTTTCTGTCGAACTGATCAACATGAGGTTGGATCGCTTCATAGAGATCCAGCATTCCTTCTCCGTGCTCAGCAGATATTGGTATCGCCTCACCAAAACCAAGTTCGAAGGCCTCGTAAAAACCGATTTTACCTATTTTCCCCTCCGACTTATTGGCTAACAAGACGACCTGACGACCGGATTTCCGGAGGATCCCCGCGACTTGTTCGTCCAAAGGTGTAAGGCCAGCTCGTGAGTCGAAAAGAAAAAGGACTAAATCCGCGCCTTGAAGGGCGCGCTTAGTCTGATCCTGCATGATCCGCTCTGTCAGTGTACCCCGAGCATCATCTAAACCAGCCGTGTCGACAACTGCGAAGTTGAGATCCGAAATTTTGCCCCGCCCTATTCTGCGATCTCTGGTAACACCCGGTGTTGAGTCAACGATCGCTAATTTCAGGCCGCAGAGTCTGTTAAAAAGAGTGGATTTTCCAACATTTGGACGACCCACAATCGCGATTTTAAAGTCCATTAGCGGTAAGCATAAAGTCTGGCGTTGTCATCTAAAAAATAAACAATTTCGTCCGCCACAACAGGTGAAAGATACAAAGCATTCGAAACCCTAATTTTTCCAAGAGGCTCTCCATCAAATGGTGAAAGAGACCAAACCTCGCCACTGCTGCCTGCTACTAGGACTCGATCTCCTGCTAATACCGGTCCTGTCCATTGAATCGGCTTTTCCTTATCTCGGCTATTCTCGAAACTCTTCAATTGTGTCACCCATACTACCTTCCCAGTCTGGCGGACTAAGCAAACTAGTTGTCGGTTTGTTGTAACGAGATAAACGTATTCCCCCGCCACCCATGGGCTCTCAGAGCTGCCAAAATTTGTTTCCCAGACTCTAGTTCCCGAAGCTAGATCGGTAGCTATTGTACGGCCGCTATTTGATGATGCCACCACCAAATTTCGATCAATTATGGGATTTCCCCTCGAGTGAGAGATATTTGAGATTGGGTCGGCCTTTCTTTTACCAACCAAAGACTCAATCCAAAGTTGATTTCCATTTTGAGCTCCGATGGCTACTAGTTCTCCAGACGAATGAGAAACTACCACAATACTTTTACTCGCTGCCGGGCTGGATCCACCCATGAATATTGCTCGCTCTAAGATTCCTGAATGCTGCCACCTTCTAGAGCCATTATTTTTGTCAAATGAGTAGGTTTTATTAGTAATATCTGAAACGATTACTTGTCCGTCATAAATTGCAGGACCGGACCGGATCGGCGTACCAATATTCTTCGTCCAAATCACCTCACCATTCCGACGATCCATGCAAAAGACTATCCCAGCCCCAGTGGTGGCAAATAATAGATTCCCTGAAACAGCCAGACCCCCTCCAAGGGTTCCCTCTGACCCTTTTCCCAGAAGAAGTCCAAGTTTTTTGCTCCAGCCCTTTTCACCGTTTGAGGCTTTCAACTCAGTAACGACTGCATCTGCGGTGATTACATAAATTTTTCCTTCAAAGATAACTGGTGATCCGAGTAACTGTTGGTATTTACTAGAGCCCCCGCCGAGTGCTCTGGACCAAATTTTTGTCAAAGAACCCGGTGCCGATAGGTGATGCATCGCATGATGTGCAAAACCTCCTGCTTGGGGCCAACTAGTATTCCTATGGGGCCTTGGGATACTAACTAAACGTTGATCTCCTGTGATAGTCAGGGGAGGCCTTTGCTCCGATAACACTGAAATACGATTACCAGGTATCCTCGGAGCCTCCCTTTCTCCCCACCATCCCGTACAACCCGTACAAACCTGGGGTATTAGAGCCAATAAAAAAAAACGGTAGATAGATTTCATGCCTGCTCTGAGTTACTGGCTATTTAAAATTGTCACTAACCGAGCTGCCCGAGCTCTAATAGATTCTGGCGCTTCTGAAGCATCAACTAGTTTTTTAAAGATCGACTCTGCAGATTTTTTATCACCGCGCTTTAACTCCACTAAACCAAGAACTTCGAGGGCCGAAAAACGGAAAGGTCTCCCCGCATCAGTGAGGGGAAGTAAATAAGATACCAAACTCTGCCGTTTCTTATCGGAACCTCCGAATTTCGTTAGAACTAAATTCAGGCTAGCGGCATCCCTTAATATTCTGCTTTGAGAGGTATCTTGAGAGATTCTCGCATAAATATCCACTGCCCCTTCAATGTTTCCTGAGTCTCTTAAAAGCGCGGCCTTTCTAATCTCACCCAATTTCTGGTACGAACCGAACCCTTTTCTCGATAAATCGGCAAACAAAGCAAGGGCATCATCAGGCTTCCCCTCACGCAATAAATTCTCCGCCACTTGATATTGATGGCTGGAGTCCATCCTTTTCACTAATGAATAATGGTCCCAGCCTTTCCACCCTGCTGCCGCCCCTATGACCAACACAACACCTACTAGGATAAATCTTCCGTATAACCCCCAGAACTTCTGGAGCCTATCCTGCCTTAATTCTTCGTCAACTTCTTGGAAAATATCGACCAAACCAAAAACCCCAAATTACTACGATTGACATTTTAACTTTCGCCACTTTTCAAAGCAAATTTTCTATCGGGCCAGGAATTATTTTTTCTGGGCTCCTGGACGTAAGATTCTTAAAATGAATATACTCTAGAAAAAGCTTAGGCAGTGAAATGTCTCAGGCATCTTTTAATAAGCTTGTATAATTTTCTAAATGTCTAAATTAATCCAAATTTCACATTATCAAAAACAAAAATCACCCCCGATTAATTTTACGCGATCAGAACTTAATCAGCTTTTAACACTTTACAGTCATCGAGTGATCCTTGGCGAGTGGAAGGACTACGCTATAAATAGTGACCGCGGAATGAGCGCTTTCTCAGTATTTACGGATTCTGGGGCATTGCCCGCATTTACGATATATAAATTTTCCAAAGGTAATAAATCGGTCAAATTTGCTGTAGGTTCTAATGGCTCACTTATAAAACAGGATCAAAGTTTAAGAGGCGCTATTTCTTTCTTGCAGAGGCGTTTGAAACTTGTAAAGGGTTAATTTTTCCCAATTACTCCTTAATCATATCATGGTATTCGCCATTGTGTTTAAAGAAAACTATCTGATCGAGCTCTGCCACCTTGTGATAAGCAGGATTGCCGGCGTGGAGTGCTACAAGTTCTAACACCCGCTTTGTTATTAATGGAAGTTCCAACTCTAACGCTTTTTCCATGTTAAAATATTGCAAATTCAAAAGCTCTCCATTACCTCGCAAAACGCCGGTCAACTTTTCAGCATTCACCATAAAAAATCTAGCGTTAAAACGAATGGGTCGCCAATGTGGAGTTACCGCTCGGGCAATATAGTCCAAGTCTTTTAAGTTGGGGGCGAAACCTGTTTGGAAGAATTTACTCCATTTTTTAGGAACACTTTTTGCGGGATCTGGGTCCTTCCCACCCACTATTAGGCCTGTTTCCTCGAAGGTTTCCCTTACGGCTGACGCAACCAACCCTCGAGCTCTCGCTTTTTTGGTTTTGCGCATTAACAGTCTCTGTGTTCGCTCGCTCACAGGGCTTGCCACCCTCACCCGACTATCGCCTCTCTCCACACCCCCACCAGGGAATACATATCGATCAGGTAAAAATTTATGCGACTTATGTCTCAGTCCCATAAGTATTTCAACCGAACTTTTGAGAGGCCGATAAATGATAAGGGTAGCAGCATCTCGCGGCCTTGGCGCCGGTATCCCTCTCTTTCTCTCAGACTCAGGAGCTATCAAATAGATTCTCCAGCAGACACTGGAATGTGACTCACCTCACTCCAATCTGAATGACGCCGCAATTTAGCTCCCTTCAATTCTTCAAGACTTCTCGCACCAACGCAGAAAGCTGAAATCCGAAGCTCTTCGAGCAACCTTTCGACGGTTTTTTCAACGTCATTCCCTGACCCTATCGCGTTTTGCAATGCAGGAGTAGCTATCCCGCAAAGATCAGCTCCTAACCGGATGGCCTTGGCCATATCCAGCCCGGACCTTAAGCCACCACTGGCAAAAACCATTAGATCAGGGAATGCAGATTTTACTTCTGTCAGACACAGAGCAGTTGGCATTCCCCAACCGGCAAAACAATGAGCTATTTTTTTACGAATCGGGTCTGTCTGCCTAAATGCCTCAACCTCGCTCCAACTTGTACCACCTGCGCCTGCGACATCAATCCCCGCCACCCCGCAATAAACAAGTCTTCTCGCAACATCGACCGAGATACCATTACCCACCTCTTTTACTACAACCGGAACTGCCAAGGCTGCGACCAGATCTTCTATTTTCTTGTAAAGTCCTTTCCAATTGCCATCACCCTCAAGCTGAACCGCCTCCTGAAGTGGATTCAGGTGAAGAAATAATGCGTCGGCCTCTATCATCTCGACGGCATGAAGTGCTTGCTCTACTCCAAAACCATAGTTCAATTGCACAGCTCCAAAATTCGCAAATAAAAGGATGTTTGGGGCAACGGATCTTACTCGATACGTGTCAATTAGACTTTTATCCTCAAGAGCGGCCCGCTGTGATCCAAGCCCCATTGCAACTCCACAAGCCTCTGCCGCCATAGCTAAATTTAAATTAATTTGCTTAGCTTTCTCAGTCCCACCAGTCATGCTTGAGATAAGTATCGGGGCAGATAAAGTCTTCTTAAATAAACACTTAGATAATTCGACTTCGGATATATTCGTCTCAGGAAGTGCGACATGATCAAAAAAGAACCGATCGAAACCGGGATCCACTCCTTTAGCGGAGACATCCGCACTTAGAACGGTATCTATATGTGCACTTTTTCTTATTTCAGTATTCAATTTATAATAACCTCAATAATTAATTTGCAGCGACTAACCAGATATCATCGCCATAAACTAGGTTTAACCCGCAAGAAAACTAGATTACGTCAAAAACTATGAATTTAAAAAAATTTGCCCAGGTCTCACTCCTACCCAATAAAAATATTCCAAACAACGAGTTTATTTCAATAACTTGAGTTTGCTTTTAAACTATAGGAACTACAGAAAACCAAGATCCCTTGACGCATATCTCGATCCGCTTTTTATTTCTTACCGACGCACTCACGGGCAAGTTCTTGTGCTTTTTCCAGTTGGAAAGGATTAACCGGTTCGCAACGACGTCTTTAGTTAAGTAATATCTTTGGGATGATTATCTCTCCCATCTAAGTATTTAACATTTATATAATTTTCAATTTTTACACCTTTAACACACGCAATATTCAACCCATATTTTTTGGTACTGAACGCCTTTGATGATGGATATATATACCGCATATTGAACAGAAATTATGCTGTGATGTATGCGTGTTGAAAGTGTATCTCAGTTTCACCTCTCACTACTCTCAAGTTATTAATTGAAACTGAAGCGCTCTACGTTCCCTTTGCTAAAAATTGGACAATTACGCCTTTGAATGTTTTCAAAGCCATTTGGTAGAGTTAATTCCAACTCAACTGCACCACAATGACATTTCGAAATAGTTACTTCATCCATTATTCCCACTCAATGGTTCCCGGAGGCTTTGAGGTTATGTCGTAGGTAACCCTATTAATACCCGGCACCTCATTAATAATACGGTTACAAACTCGCGCCAAAAATTCATTCTCAAAAGGGTAACAATCAGCAGTCATGCCATCTGTTGCAGTAACGGCTCGCAAAGCACAAGCATAATCATAAGATCGCGCATCACCCATCACTCCAACCGTCTTTACGGGAAGAAGGACGGCAAAGGCCTGCCAGATCCGGTCGTATAAACCTGCATTACGAATTTCTTCAATAAAAATGTCGTCCGCTTCTCTCAGGATCTCAACTTTTTCTTGCGTCACCTCTCCCGGAATCCGTATCGCAAGCCCCGGTCCCGGAAAAGGATGCCGCCCTACCATTTCCTCGGGTAGATCAAGTTCTCTTCCTAAACCCCTCACTTCATCCTTAAATAAATCTCGGAGGGGTTCTAAAAGCTCTAAGTTCATTCTCTCAGGGAGGCCGCCCACATTGTGATGAGATTTGATCGTGACGCTGGGTCCACCAGAGAAAGAAACGGACTCAATTACGTCAGGATACAGTGTCCCTTGCGCTAAAAAATCTACTTTTCCCAGTTTCACGGCCTCTGCCTCAAAAACTTCTATGAATGTAGCTCCAATGATTTTCCTTTTTTCTTCAGGGTCAGTAATACCATTTAATTTCCCGAGAAATAGGTCCGAAGCGTTAACATCAATCAGAGGTATATTGTAATTTTCCCGGAAAACTCTGATAACCTGTTCTGCCTCACCCTTTCGCAAAAGTCCGTGATCCACAAAAACACAATTAAGCTGTTCTCCAACTGCTTCATGAATGAGGACTGCAGCTACAGAGGAGTCAACTCCCCCGGATAATCCGCAAATTACTTTTCTGAACCCAACTTGCTCGCGTATTTTTCCAATTGCTTGATCACGGAACCGTGCCATTGTCCAATTTGGGCGGATATTAGCTATTTTATGAGTGAAATTTCTTAATAACGAGGCTCCGTCGGGCGTATGAACCACTTCTGGATGAAACTGAACCCCATAGAAATTTTTTCTTTCATTCGCGATAGCAGCAAAAGGCGCATTCTCACTTGAGCCTACAGTAAAAAAATCGTTAGGAAGACTCACTACGCGATCCCCGTGACTCATCCAAACCTCGTGCTTTTCTCCAGTTCGCCATATCCCGTCAAATAATTCACACTCGCTAATGACTTCAAGGAGAGCTCTGCCAAACTCCCGTTTCCCACCGGATACTACCTCGCCTCCCAGGATAGAACACATGACCTGCTGGCCATAGCAAATACCCAGAATGGGAACTCCGCAATCAAATATTGACCGTGGAATAGACGGTCCCTCATTTGAAGTAACTGAGGCTGGCCCTCCCGAAAGAACTATTGCAGAAGGGTCAAGCTCTCTTACAGCGTCGATTGATCTGTTAAAGGGCCGAATTTCACAATAGACACCGCTTTCTCGGATCCTCCTGGCTATTAACTGCGTTACCTGCGAGCCAAAATCCAGGATTAATAATGTTTCGGTCATAAAAACTTAGCCTGGAAAAAAAATGTTAAAAACAAAAAATGTCCTCGGAATACTCACATGTCCAGTCATAGAAAAACCTACTAATCAGACAGGGCCCCGCTTAATAAAACTGGAATAAAATTCAGCTATCTTTCCTATAGTTAGGAGCCTCCCTCGTTATGGTAACATCATGGACATGGCTTTCTCTCCAACCGGCTTCTGTTGAGCGCCGGAACTGACATTTTTGTTGCATTTCAAGCATTGTGGCGTTGCCCGTGTAACCCATTGCAGCTCTCAAACCCCCAACGAGTTGGTGCAATACGCTTGCTGCAGATCCTTTATAAGGCACCTGCCCCTCGATGCCCTCCGGGACGAGTTTAAGTCCATCAGTTATCTCTTCTTGGAAATACCGGTCAGCTGAGCCTCTGGCCATTGCCCCCAAAGATCCCATTCCTCGGTAAGCCTTGT
Organism: uncultured Rhodospirillaceae bacterium; assembly: GCA_913052165.1. GTDB lineage: Bacteria > Pseudomonadota > Alphaproteobacteria > MPNO01 > UBA2964. Next base: position 3,320 of record CAJXEC010000064.1, on the reverse strand, counting down.
AAGACCTCCCTTGGTATAGAATTAAATCCCCAGGAGCTTCATCTGTACCAGCCAGCAAAGATCCAATCATTGCACAATCCGCTCCGGCTGCGATAGCCTTCGCTAAATCCCCAGGATACTTAATACCCCCATCAGCAATTGCCGGTATTCCATGTCGGTGACATTCTTCGGCAGCCTCAAGAATAGCCGAGAATTGGGGTACGCCGACACCAGCGACCACCCTAGTGGTGCATATTGAGCCTGGACCAATACCTATCTTGACCGCATCGGCTCCTGAGTCCGCTAAAGCTTTCGCCCCTTCGGCGGTCGCCACGTTTCCCGCAATTATTTGGGTTTCATTTGACAAACGCTTTATTTCATTTACCGACGCAAGAACTCCTGTAGAGTGCCCGTGAGCAGTATCTACAACGACCACATCTGCCTCAGCATCAACAAGTGCTCTCGCGCGCTCAATGCCTTTTTCTCCCACTCCTGTTGCCGCTGCGACGCGCAACCGGCCTTTTGCGTCCTTGTTAGCGTCGGGAAATTTTTGAGCTTTTTCGATGTCCTTGACAGTGATTAGACCAACACAACGATATTCATTATCTACAACCAGTAGCTTTTCAATTCTGTGCTGATGCAGCAATCTTTTAGCTTCATCTTTATCAATACCCTCTGTCACCGTGACCAAATTCTCTCTGGTCATTAGTTGATAGACATTTTCTTCTAAGTTACTCGCGAAACGCACATCCCGATTGGTCAGAATACCCAGTAATTTATTAGATTTATCATGCACCACAGGAATACCCGAGATTTTATATCTGTGCATTAAGCCAAGCGCATCGGCCAATGTTTGGTCGGGTAAAATTGTAACGGGATTTATCACCATACCCGATTCGAACTTCTTTACCTTCCTTACCTCATCTGCTTGCTGGTTGAGGGAGAGGTTCTTATGGATGACACCGATCCCCCCTGCTTGAGCCATAGCTATCGCAAGCATAGACTCAGTAACTGTATCCATAGCCGCAGAGACAAGGGGAATTTTTAGCTCTAGCTCTTTGGTCAACTTTGTCGATGTATCTGCCTGAGAGGGAAGAATTTCACTCCGCGCGGGCACTAGAAGAACATCATCAAATGTTAAAGCCTCATCAATCTTCATAGCCTGCTAAACTCACTCTCCATCAAACTAATATATAACCCTTCGTAAGGAATCCCAACGTCCACAAAATCATCTCTTTTTAAACCCCTTAGCAACCAGATAAATTTCTGGAGACTCTTTTCGGCTCGCAGCTGGCTTCACGTGCTTAATATTCTCGAAAAGCGGTTTAATTCCTGCTAAGAGCGAGGACTGCGTTCCTCCTTGGAATACTTTAGCAACGACCGTTCCACCACGGTTCAAATTTTCTATTGCAAAGTCGAGTGCTATTTCACACAAATTCATCGTCCGCAAATGGTCCGTTTGCCTGTGCCCGGTTGTAGGAGCCGCCATGTCGCTGAGAACAATGTCAGGACACCCCCCAAGAGCTTCGACTATAGTGCCCGAAACACCTCTCTCCGAAACATCACCTTGAATAATCTGCACCCCAGCAATGGGTTCAATTTCTAAAACATCAATTGCTACAATGTTGCCAGATTTTATGCGACTCGAAAGAACTTGACTCCAGCCTCCTGGGGCTGCTCCTAAATCAACAATCCTTGCATTATGTGAGAGAAATTGTGCCTTTTCATCGAGCTGAATTAATTTCCAAGCCGCTCTGGACCTGAAGCCAGCGCTGCGTGCGCTGGACACATATGGGTCATTTAACTGCCTGTGTAGCCAACGAGTAGAGGAAGAACGTCGCCCTCTGGCAGACTTTACCCTGGTTTTTTGATTTCTTCCTGCCCCAAGGGGAAAGTCTTTATTTTTTCCCATTTCTAAAATTGTTACCTTTTTCTGAGATATCTCTCGCTAATGATAATAAAATTCCTTCGCGAATACCCCGATCTGCGACCCGTATCCTTTTAGCCGGCCACAACTCACATATGGCCTGCAAAACTGCGCAGCCAGCGACCACTAACTCAGCTCTGCCGCGGCCGATACAGGCAAGTGCAGCCCTCTCATCAAAAGTCGACGAAACGAGTTGCTGGCTTATTTCCTGTATGACCGATAGGTCCAACCAAGAGCCATCTACAATAGTCCTATCGTATTTTTTCAATTCCATATGGATCCCAGCAATAGTGGTTACGGTCCCTGCCGTGCCAAGAACCTGAACCAAACCCTCGGAGATTTTTTCACCAATGTCGTGTTTCCTCTCAAATGGCACAAGTGAATCGCGTATTTCACAAACCATTTTTTGATAATCAAACGCTGAAATATTAGAAGCCTGATAGCGCTCGGTGAGCGTAACCACACCATGAGGCACAGAAACCCAATCATGAATAACCGGAGATCCACTTTTGAGATCAACCAGCGTTATTTCCGCACTACCACCCCCAACGTCGAAAGTGAGAGCAAAAGGCTGCGAAGACTCCCGCAGCAACGGAAAACATCCATTTATTGTGAGTTTAGTCTCCTCCTCAGAGGAGATTGTCTCTAAATTAAGGCCTATCTCTTCTTTAACTCTCAATAAAAACTCGTCACCATTAATAGCTTGGCGACAAGCCTCAGTGGCGACGTATCTTCCCAGAGAAACCCCCCGCCGAAAAATTTTTTTCTTACAAATTCTTAAGGTTGTAAGGGTTCGGGCTATGGCCTCTTCCGATAATCTGCCTGAAAAAACCAGTCCCTCTCCTAATCTGACTGCCTTCGAATATCCATCGACCACTTTAAAACTGGGATATTTTGATTGAGCAATCATCAAACGACAATTATTGGTTCCTAGATCCAAAGCTGCAATTACCGGCAAACCAGTGCGAAGCGCCCCCGACCTATTTTTTTTTCGTCTGGAAGAACTACGTTTTTTCTTTACCTGCCCTTTCAAGCTGGCGTTGACAGTCATCTTTTCTTTACCTGTTTGCTAACCCCATTCTCAGATCATATTCCACACAATCACCGTAATCCTTAAGCCAGAAAATTAGAAACTAATCACCACACTATTCCATAACTTTCTGTAGGTCCCCATCGAAATCAATTTTACTCATTGGATTTAAAAAAACCACTCTGCCTATTCTGCAAACCCTCTAACTATGATCTTATTTTGAAATTATTTATGACAGGTTGACCGAGTCAAAACCACTGAATAGAAATTAAAAAAATTTAGGATCTGCCTTATGACCCCTTCGTCATCATTCGAACAGCCGCCCCTTACGACCCCTTTCCAATCCATTAAGGATATCTTGAGCACCTATCGCGGCCGCCATCC
>CAJXEC010000063.1 GCA_913052165.1 uncultured Rhodospirillaceae bacterium | reverse complement strand
TGCTTAAAGGCGTTGTTTTGGGGGCTATAGCCACGGCAATCATAGCTTTCCTATTAATCAAGACGGGTTCTTTCGACAAACCAGAAGTTAAAAAAGAGGCTTCGACTGCGACGAAAACAAATTCAATTAGCACGCTTGACCAAATCAAGAAACGTGGAGTGTTGCAGTGTGGGATCAATACTGGTCTTGCCGGATTCGCCTACACCGATGACAAGGGCAACTGGGCGGGATTTGACGTTGCATACTGTCAGGCTCTCGCTGCCGCCGTCCTAGGCGATCCCAACAAGGTCAAATACGTCAATTTGACAGGAAAAAATCGTTTTCCTGCTCTTGCTTCGGGAGAGATTGACGTACTATCGCGAAATACGACGTGGACATTCTCACGTGATGTAAAGCTCGGATTTACTTTCATAGGTGTCAGTTATTATGATGGCCAAGGTTTTATTGGCCGTAAAAAACTGGGAGTTAAAAGCGCTAAAGAATTAAATGGCGCCTCAGTTTGTATTCAGACGGGAACGACTACAGAGTTGAACTTAGCCGACTTTTTCCGCGTAAATAAAATCAAGTATGAACCTGTCCCCATCGAAACTAATGAAGAAGCGCGAAAGGCCTATCTTGCAGAGAGGTGTGACGTGTATACGACCGACGCCTCTGGGCTCGCTGCAACTAAATCAACTTTTGCCGATGCACAGAATCATATGGTTTTCCCCGAAATTATCTCCAAAGAGCCTCTGGGACCATTAGTCCGACAAGGCGATGATGCATGGGCCGACATAGCCCGCTGGACACTTAACGCTCTGATCAATGCAGAAGAGTATGGTGTCACCAAAGCCAATGTTGATGACATGGCAAAAGGGACCAAAAATCCTGAAATAAACCGGTTGCTAGGTTCAGAAGGAACTCTCGGCGAGATGCTGGGCCTGAAGAAAGACTGGGCTGTTCATGCCTTAAAGGCAGGAGGAAACTACGGGGAAATTTTTGATCGTTACGTCGGTGACAAAACTCCTTTGGGCCTCTCAAGGGGCCTCAATGCGCTCTGGAAGAATGGTGGCATTTTGTATGCGCCCCCAATGCGCTAATTTACTCGGGGTCGCTCTTTTCAGGAGCGGCCCCAACCCTTTCGTTTTCCTAACATTCGCAAAGAGTTTAAATGCCGCTTAGGGCATGAGGGAATATGTTGTCAATTAAGGCACGCGATTTATGGTTAAATCCGCGGAGCAGAGGTCTATTTTTTCAGCTCCTAGTTTTACTCTCCCTTGCATCGTTTCTGGCATTTATAAGCGCTAACACAATTGCAAATCTGCAAAAGGCCGGCCTCACTACGGGTTTTGATTTTTTATCTAACCAGGCTTTTTTTGATATCAACCAACGCCTGATAAGCTTCTCCTCACAATCTTCATTTGGCAGAGCCCTGGTCGTCGGGCTGTTAAATACTGTCCTTGTCTCCAGCTTGGGTATCATCGCCGCCACCATTATTGGTTTTTTGGCCGGGATGCTGAGACTTTCCAAAAATTGGCTTGTTAGCCGCATCGTTACAACATACGTAGAAGTTACGCGAAACGTTCCCCTCCTTCTCCAGATCATCTTTTGGTGGGCCACCTTCACGAGTTTGCCGAGAGTAAGAGATAGTATTGAAATTTTTGAAGTTTTTTTCCTAAATAATCGGGGTCTCCGTGGTCCATCACCTATTTTTGAGCAATCGTTTTTTTGGGTAGCTCTGGTTTTCCTTGTTGGAATGTTTGCAACATTTGCGGTGTCTCATTGGTCCCGTCGACGTCAAATGGAAACAGGAAAAACCCTCCCAGTTTTTCCAATAGGCTTTTTGCTACTTGTATTTTTGCCCGTGATGTTGTTCTGGGGCCTGGATGAGCCATTGGCATGGGAACTTCCGAAAAGAACTCGCTTCAATTTTATTGGCGGAATTAATATAACACCGGAGTTACTCGCACTCTGGGTCGCTCTTGCCACATACACCGGCGCTTTCATCTCAGAAATCGTCCGAGCGGGAATACTTTCAGTGAGCGTCGGTCAAACGGAAGCAGCCCAATCCCTTGGACTCAGAAACAAACAAACTATGAGACTGGTTATTTTACCACAAGCCTTCAGGGTGATAATCCCGCCACTGACCAGCCAATATCTAAATCTTACAAAAAACTCCTCTCTAGCGGTTGCCATTGGATACCAAGACTTGGTCTCGATTGGGGGAACAATTTTAAATCAAAGCGGACATGCCTTGGAAATTGTTGCAATCTGGATGGCGGTATATCTATCCCTAAGCCTTGCCACCTCTGCCTATATGAATTGGTATAATAAAAGAATTTCATTAGTAGAACGATGAACTCAACCTTCCAAAATAACACAAAAAAAAAGAGGATTGCGCCGCGTGCCCCTCCCATTGGGTCAACCGGCGCAATCGGTTGGTTGCGTCAAAATTTATTTTCCAATATTTTTAATAGCCTTCTTACCCTCATTTGTATCTATGGATTAATTTTAATTATCCCGGCAGGAATTGATTGGGTATTTTTAAGTTCACAGTTTACTGGAGACAACCGGTTTGCGTGCCAAAACACTGGAGCTTGCTGGGCTTGGATTGACCAACGGACAGGACAGTTTCTCTTTGGTTTTTATCCTGAGCAAGAGAGATGGAGGCCTTTTTTAGCCTTCTTACTTCTCATACCCGCGCTTGCCCCGTGGCTCTTTGACAGAGTACCCGCCCAAAAATATCTCAGAATTTTCTCTGTCGTATATCCCGTTATAGCCACCATCCTTCTTGTCGGAGGGTTTGGGCTTCCAAATGTTGCCTCCGATAAATTCGGTGGCTTCATGCTGAACTTAATCGTAGGACTATCAGGGATCGTATTGTCACTCCCAGTCGGCGTCCTTCTTGCGTTGGGACGGAGATCCAGACTGCCACTCGTCAAATGGGTCTGCATAGGTTTTATTGAAATCGTCAGAGGCGTCCCGCTAATTACCCTCCTCTTCGTATCGAATATTCTGCTACCCATTTTTTTACCGCCGGATGCAACCTTAGATTCGGTAGTTAGAGTGATAATAATGGTTACTGCTTTTGCCTCTGCCTACATGGCAGAGGTTATTCGAGGTGGGCTTCAAGCGATACCATCAGGACAATATGAGGCTGCCAAAGCCATGGGCTTAAATTATTTTCAATCGATGCGTTTAGTAATACTTCCCCAGGCGCTTCGTATATCTATACCCGGGATCGTCAATACCTTTATTGGTCTCTTTAAGGACACCACGCTAGTTATTGTCATAGGTCTCTTCGATATTTTGGGGATCGCAAATGCCATGGTGGCGAACCCGGATTGGTTAGGATTGTCAACTGAAACGTATGTTTTTGTCGCTTCTTTTTTCTTTGTTATCTGCTTTTCAATGTCCCGTTACTCGATGTGGTTAGAACGTCGTCTAGGAACAAAAGGTTCAACTGGATGGTCATCATGAATAATCCAAACTTTGCAGAAGATCGCCAAAAAGGCTTGATCGAAATTAGTGGGCTCAATAAATGGTTTGGATCTTTCCACGTACTCCGAGACATAACACTTTCGGTCACCCGAGGAGAAAAGATAGTAATCTGTGGCCCTTCAGGCAGTGGTAAGTCCACCTTAATAAGATGCATCAATTATTTGGAAGAGCATCAGGAAGGTCAGATTGTTGTTGATGGCATTGAGCTAAAGGGCGATTTGAAAAATATAGAGGCTGTCAGAAAAGAGGTGGGCATGGTCTTTCAGTCTTTCAACTTATTTCCACATCTCTCAGTACTGGAAAACTGCACATTAGCACCCATCTGGGTCCGCAATACCCCAAAAGCAGATGCTGAAAACCTCGCGATGCAACTTCTGGAAAAAGTAAAGATCCCAGAACAGGCGAACAAATACCCTGGTCAATTATCAGGCGGGCAACAACAAAGGGTCGCGATAGCCCGGTCTCTGTGCATGAAACCAAAAATAATGCTCTTTGATGAGCCGACCTCTGCCCTGGATCCAGAAATGATAAAGGAAGTACTGGACGTAATGGTAGATCTGGCTGAGTCAGGGATGACAATGTTAGTTGTCACCCACGAGATGGGGTTCGCATCACAGGTTGCTGACAAGGTTGTTTTCATGGATGAGGGCCAAATTATTGAGAGTAATACGCCAACAGAATTTTTTGAGAAACCGCAATCAGAACGAACTAAACTATTCCTGAGCCAAATTTTAAGCCATTAGCAAAGATCAACTGTTTTTATTGTATTATCGATCGAATTAAAAATATCTCTCAATCTTTACCGGCCGAGGAGGAGAAACACTTCGTGCAGAGTTATTCCGGGCCTAAGGTAGGTCAGCCTCCTAAACTATTAGAAAAGTCTGGGCTGCTAGCCAGGCGGGGCTTGGATAACCGCTTCTGCTTCTTGGTGGCAATTACGCTAGAACGCATCAATTTAATCATTGGATCTTGAGTCAATTGAAATCAAGACAAAAGAAGATATTCATATAAAACCTCCATCAGCAGCAAGCAGCAAACAAATACTTACAACTACGCTTAGCACTGTTGCCAAAACGCAAATTTTTTTCTATCAAAAGTGCTACTAATCAAGGAGTAATATAGCGGATGGCATCGGTAATCCCCGTAAGTCCTCAGGAATTCAATCTCGGACAACTGCCCAGTGGGGTCAATGTTGAACCGATCAAAATGTCAATAGGGTCCTACATTACTGGCTATAAATTTGATGGAGAGAATGTCTCGGATATTTTCCGTGAAGCAATGAGATCATTGCTTCACAATAGAGGATTAGTAGCCTTCGAACCTGGGACGGTTTCGGCCGAGAATTTCACAGCGTTCGCTGGATTTCTGGGCGAGTTTTTTCATTATGCTGGACCCCATACCCCTCGGGCGCCGGAAAACCCAGATGCGACTGTGGTAAGCGCCGATAAAGACGCTTACCTAAGAAATCATGTTTGGCATACTGATGGTGGATTTAGGGCTGATGCGCCGGCTTTCACTGCGCTTTTTGGAAAAAGCGTCCCGAAGAATGGTGGAGATACCATGTTTGCGAACGCCGCTTATGTTTATGAGCAGCTCGATCCACTCTTCGCCAAGTATTTAGAGTCATTGAAGGTCATTCAATCCCCAGATGCAACCGGTCATATAACTGATAGATACCTCGACCTTGAGGAGGCTGCGGAGGCCAGGAGGCGTATGCCGCCATTTGAGATGCCTCTAATACGAGTTCACCCTGAGTCTGGCCGCAAGTGGGTTGCTGTAAGTGAATCTTATGTTTGCTACATCAAAGGTGTGAGTCGGGTACATAGTCAAAATATCCTGGGGATCTTATTTGATATGATTAAATCCCCTGAAGCTACATGCCGATTTGAATGGAGAGAGGGCACTTTGGCTGTTTGGGATAATCGAGTTGTTCAACATCGTGCGGTCAAAGACTACAACACCGGATCAACAAGGCAACTATACCGTTGCACGATGACACAATGATGGTTCAAATCAAAAGCTTGCGCTCGGAGGTTTTAATTTCGGTTGATACGCTCCGGGAAAAAATGAGCTCTTCCGAAAAAGTCATACTTTTGGACGTCAGTGACGACCTGGAAGCAAAACCATTGAAACGAGATGTAATACCAGGTGCCATTGCCATTTCATTGGCAGCGGATATTTCTGGACCTGCTACCAAAGAGGGCGGAAAAAGACCTCTCCCTAGTCCGGGTGTGTTAGAGCAAACAATCAGGCAATGGGGTATTGACTCTGATAGTTTGGTCATTGTGTATGATGCCACATCGGGCGCACAAGCTAGCCGTGCCTGGTGGACTTTCCGTTGGGCAGGACACGAGAGGGTTCGCCTTCTTGATGGCGGCTTCAATGCTTGGAAGTCAGGAGGATATGCAACCTCAAAAAAACCCTCCGTCTGTTCACAGAGCGGGAACTTCATAATTTCTGCTGGACGAATGCCAACAATTGGGGCTGAAGAGGCACAAGAAATAGCCCGAACTGGGACACTGTTTGACGCCCGTGGTAAGTCTGCATTTGAGGGAGAGGCAGGAAAACCTGATACAGGGCATATCCCCGGGGCAATTTCAGCACCAGCCGCAGCGGCGCTAAATGCAGAGGGCTTTTTTAAGACCGACGAAGAGCTTGTTAAATATTTCTCCGAACTGGGTGCCAAAGACACAGATCAATTAGCCGTTTATTGCGGTAGCGGAAACGCTGCAGCTCATGATTTGGCGGCAATGTATGCGGCGGGTATAAATGGAGCCCTTTACGTCGGTTCTTGGTCAGCTTGGGTTGGAGACTCCGCTCGACCGGTGGCGCAGGGGCCTGAACCCGGTTAAAAACACAATAGAGTTGATATTAAATCGTTTGCGCCAAAAATCACCCATTCCTGAGACAAATCGGCTCGTTTAATAGAACTTACGCCCTTTAAAATTAATTCTGAACAATGTCTGAGAAAATCTATATTCGGGCACTCAAACATAGCCTTGATCAGTTATTGAGCAGGATTTTCCACATTTTTGAGGCAACGATACCAGTCCACGTTACGATATTTTTTGACTAAGGAGGTTTAAAGAAATGGGATTTTCTTATTTGGGGATCGGGCCAGATTAATTTAAGTAATACATTCCCGAGTGGGATTTAGACGGCAGCTGATAATCAAAAAAATAAGAACCTTAATAATGAAAACTCAAGTGCAAGGGGGCGTTGTGAGACAAAAAATAACCAGAAAAAAGAAAACTAAAACGTCAGAATGAGATTACATAGATTCGAACCATGCAAAAAACATCTGCTGTCCGTGATACGATTTTAAACTCTAAAGAGAGTCACGATGTTCTTTTTCCGGCCAGCCTGAAAGCGCCAGTCATTCTCGCTTCACCCCACAGTGGAACTGATTATCCAAAAGATTTTGTTAGAAGCTCAAGGCTGGACTATTTGTCCTTACGAAGATCGGAAGATTGTTTTATTGATCAAATATTTTCCAATGCACCTAAATACGGACTTCCGTTATTATGCGCGCGGTTCCCGAGGGCGTATGTCGATCCGAATAGAGAACCCTTCGAGCTTGATCCCTCGATGTTCGAAGATCAACTACCCGACTATGTTAATACCCAATCAAGCAGAGTATTAGCGGGGGTAGGAACAATCGCAAAGATTGTCGCAAATGGAGAGAATATTTATCGTGAAAAGTTAACATTCGCAGAAGCTGCTAATCGAATAACTGAGCATTATCGTCCGTACCACAAAACACTCTCAAAGCTACTCTCTGAAGCAAAGGAATTATATGGTGGCTATTTTTTGATAGATTGTCATTCAATGCCATCGGTTGGAGGTCCGGAAGACCCTGATGCAGGTAGATTACGGGCGGACATTATTCTCGGCGATTGTTTTGGCAGTTCGTGCAGTGAACACCTGATGTTTACCGTACACAATTTTTTTACTCAACTTAACTATAAGGTCGAACGCAATCGCCCATTCGCAGGCGGTTTCAGCACCCAACATTACGGCAAACCCAATCTAGGGTGTCATGCCTTGCAAATTGAAATTAATAGGGGCCTTTATATGGACGAAGCCAGTATCAAGCCACGTCCAGGAATGATAAAATTAAAAACGGATATCAATAAGCTAATGACAATGCTCACGAAAATCCGTTCGGCGGACCTTAGATGCACTTAAAATGTCTCTGTTCATTCATACTCGGAGATCTTACCGGAGATAATAAGAACCTCGATAACGGCTGCTAACTTAAAGCACAGAAGTATCATCTTAGTACTCTGCTGAAGCACTCATAGCCAATTTACCCTCATGATTTATAGCCCATAATTGAGCTGTTTTGTCATCATCACCAGGGCAACCCTGTACTTTAAAATTATGCGAGTCATATAAAGGCGACTGAGCCCTTACCGAGAAAGTTTTCAGAGAAGCTCGAGGCTTTTCAGAACGAAATAAATCCATGAGGAGGGTCAAGGTCAAAGGCCCATGTACAAGCAATCCCGGGTATTTCTCTACCTCGGTCACGTATTTATAGTCATAGTGAATGCGATGGCTATTCATGGTTAAGGCTGAAAAACGAAACAACAGCACTGGACTCGGATTAATATCGCGAGACCAAACCGCTTTTGCTGGGGGAGAAGGTGGCATGGGAGCCACTGACCCTTGTTTGGCCTCTTCTCGATAAACCACATCCTGCAGCTCCGTGACAGCGAGCCCAGACTCTCCATTTATTTCATGTCTAAGGCTCAAGAATACTAAATTCCCCGTTTTACCTACTTTTGGAGTTACGGCCTCTATGGTAGATACTTTCCTTATTTTTTCACCAACGTGGATGGACCGATGAAAAGTGGCCTTCGTGCCCGCCCACATTCTCCGTGGCAAGTCAATCGGCGGCAAAAAATTTCCGCGCTTCGGGTGCCCATCACTTGCTGTATCAGCAAGTTTTACGACCTCGCGAATATAAAAAAGATGCCATCCTGGTGGGATCGGATCTCCTTCTTTGAAGGGAGGTTCCTCTCGATTTAGTGTAGCCGTCAGAGCATCGGCCTGATAAGATGTTACGAGCGCCTCTGTGACTTCCTTATTGCCAATCCACGCTGAGTATTTATTTTCATCCGTCATCGATCCATCCCAATTTTCTCTAATGAAAAAGCCAAATTCTTACTGTAAAAATCTTTTTCCAAAAATCTCACAGGCTTATTCCGAAAATTCTTTCCATATTTTTTCTGAATGCTGGCCTATATCTGGAACTGGACCCAGTTCCCTCTGCAGTCCATCAATGCTAGCAGGTGGCGCGACCATTTCCAGCGGTCCAGTAGGACTATCGACTTTTACCCTTTTTAGCGCCGGATGGTTTGAGAGCCCCTCAACGCCATTTACTTCACCATAGGCTATGGCGGCCTCCCTCAACTTCTCCAGGAGCTCTTTGCGCGGTAACGCTGTAAAGAACTCATGAAGGATATGATCCAATCGCACCCGATTTTTGCAGCGTGCCTGATTATCAGCAAACTGCGGGTCCGTCGACATTTCGGGTCGATCTAGAACCTCCGAACAAAGTCGTCCCCATTCTCGCTCATTTTGAATTGATATCAATACCTCACCTCCGTCGGACGTAGAATACGCTCCGTAAGGAGCAATCGAGGGGTGATTGAGACCAACACGTTCCGGAACTTTCCCAGAGTAGTCATAAGTCAAAAGTGGCACATTCATCCAATCGGCCATTCCTGCGAATAGAGAGGTTTTAATAGAAGCACCAACACCGGTTATTTCGCGAGCAATAAGAGCTTCTAAAACGGCCATATAGCTGTACATACCACAAGAAATATCACATGCTGAAACTCCCACTCTGCCTGGGCCTTCCGCTCGCCCAGTCACAGAGCACAAACCACTTTCTGCTTGGACTAGAAGATCATAAGCCTTCATATCCGCAAATGAGCCCTCTTCACCGTAACCAGAAATATCAACAGTAATTAGCTTCGGATATTTTATTCTAAGTTGTTTTGAGTCTAAGCCCGAACGACCAGCAGCCCCCGGGGCCAAGTTTTGGATAAAAACGTCGGCTTTGGACAAAATCCTCTGCAATAATGCGGCATCTTCCGATGCTTTGATATCCAGTACTAGAGACTCTTTGCCTCTATTCAACCAGACAAAATAGGCGCTTTCACCGTGAACAACGCTATCATAACCCCGGGCAAAGTCACCCTCCGGTCGTTCAATCTTAATGACACGGGCCCCAGCATCAGCCAAACGCGATGAACAAAAAGGAGCTGCTACCGCCTGTTCTAATGTAACTACTAGTTTATCTTTTAGTGGTTTGAGAGCCATTAGTAAGATCTAGGCATGCCCAGAACATGCTCTGCGAGGTAGGAGAGTACCAAGTTAGAGGAAATCGGAGCAATACGATAAAGCCGGGCTTCTCTGAATTTGCGTTCAACATCATACTCCTCCGCAAAGGCAAAACCGCCATGGGTCTGCATACACATGTCAGCAGCCTTCCAACTCGCCTCTGCTGCAAGATACTTAGCCATGTTTGCCTCAGCGCCGCAATTTTCACCTTCCTCGTATAACAAAGCAGATTTCTTAACCATTAAGTCAGCGGCTTCGGTTTGTGCGTAAGACTCTGCTATGGGAAATTGGATTCCTTGATTTTGACCAATCGGACGCCCGAATACCGAGCGCTCATTTGCGTAAGTTTTAGCCTTATCGATAAACCACTTCGCATCCCCAATACATTCTGCTGCAATTAATATTCGTTCGGCATTCAATCCAGAGAGAATGTAACGGAAGCCCTTTCCCTCCTCTCCGACCAATGAACTTGCTGGAACCTTCAAGTTGTCAAAAAAGACTTCTGTTGTGGCATGGTTAATCATTGTACGAATAGGCCTTATCGTGAGCCCATTCCCCACCGCATCTCTCATATCAAGTAGGAAAACGGATAGGCCGCCAGTTCTTTTCTCCACCTGTTCCCGCGGCGTCGTACGCGCCAGCAAAAGCATTAAATCAGAATGCTCTACCCTTGAAGTCCATATCTTTTGACCATTGATAACATACCCGTTGTTACCATCTTTTACGGCGGTCGTTCGGAGGCTTAACGTGTCAGTACCACTCGTCGGCTCGGTCACGCCAAACGCCTGAAGTCTCATCTCCCCACTCGCTATTTTGGGCAAATATAACTGTTTCTGTTCCTCGGTACCGTGGCGGAGGACGGTTCCCATTGTGTACATCTGGGCATGACAAGCTCCGCCGTTACCGCCAGACTTCTGAATTTCTTCCATAATTGCGCAAGCAGCTGAAATTCCGAGTCCGCTACCACCGAATTCCTCAGGAATTAAAACGGAGAGATAGCCTGCATCCGTAAGTGCTTTTACGAATTCGGTTGGATAAGCCCGATCTCTGTCCTTCTCTTGCCAATATTCACCCTCAAACTGGTTGCACAAGCGGGAGACGGCCTCCCGAATTTCACTGTATTCCTCAAACATAGGATATCCTTCAGTTTATCACATGTGAGGTTTTAGCCTCTATGGGTCTTCTGGCCAAGGTTTTCGTATCGCCATTTCACCATTAAAGTAATCATTCAATTTCAATTATCGGCTGGAGGGGGTTATGCCGGTTATAAATCGGATCGCAGAGTTTGCAGATGAAATGGCAAGATGGCGCCAGCATATTCATGCCCATCCCGAAACGGCTTTTGAAGAGCACGAAACAGCCGCGTTTGTTGCTGAAAAACTTCAAAGCTTTGGAATAAATGTTCATACTGGCCTAGCTAGGACCGGCATTGTTGGCACTCTGGAGGGGCAACACGGTAAAGGTCCTTCCATTGGACTGCGAGCCGATATGGATGCGTTAGATATTGAAGAAAAAAACACCTTCGACCATGCATCTAAGTATCCTGGAAAAATGCATGCCTGTGGTCATGATGGACATACAGCAATGCTTTTAGGAGCGGCTAAATATTTAGCCGAGACCAGAAACTTCTCTGGGACAGTGCAATTCATTTTTCAACCCGCAGAGGAATTTGCTGGGGGTGGACGTGAAATGGTAGAAAACGGTCTGTTCGACAGGTTTCCAGTCGAGACAGTCTGGGGGATGCATAATTTTCCAGGACAGGACATCGGAACTTTTGCTGTTTGCCCTGGGCCTTCAATGGCTGCCGCGGACACCTTTGAAATAAAAATTAGGGGTAAAGGTACCCATGCCGCGTTTCCACATATGGGAAGCGATGTCATGGTAGCAGCAGCACATGTGGTTACGATGTTGCAAACTATCGTAAGCCGCAGAGTCGATCCCCTTGAGTCTATTGTATGCTCTGTAACTCAAATCCATGCGGGGGAGACATATAATATAATCCCGGATGAGGTGACTATCAGGGGTACTGTCAGAGCATTTAAACCCGAACTTCAAAGGCTCGCGGAAAACTCAATTCAACAAATTCTGAAAGGGGCTGAAATTAGCTTAAATCTTGAAGAGATCGTTCTCGATTACGGAGGCGGTTACCCCCCCACTGTGAACCACGAGAGTGAAGCCGCCTTTGCCGCGAAAGTTGCTGAGGATGTCGTGGGGAGAGAGAATGTTCTGCTAAATCAGCCACCCAAAATGGCTGCTGAGGATTTTTCTTTCATGCTTAATGAACGCCCAGGTTGTTATATTTGGCTGGGTAATGGGCCGGGAGAAGGTGGCTGCTATCTTCACAATCCCTTTTATGATTTTAATGACCAAGCACTGATTTACGGAGCTAGTTATTGGGCCCGATTGGTTGAACTCCGTCTCGAGAAATAATCACACCTTTGAAACCTTGCAATGAAATAAAAAATGGATCCTCGTTTACCTGACTGGCAAAAAATTCTAGCCAAGCCGCAAGATATTAAGATCGATCACCCTCTATATCGGCATGCCCCCAAAATCTCCATATGTCTGGGAGCAACCTCAACCACGGCCATTTTTTTATTTGCTGAGACACCGTGGTGGGTGCCGATTTTTATCGGAGCAGTAGTTGCTGTAATGGTCAACAGAATTTTGCGCCCCCGAACAAGAGGCTTCCAAATAGAGGACGAGATATGACTAGATCTCCGGACATCATATAGAGAGATATAAAAGAGTCTATTTACCCTCCTTTAATGGCGGCCTCTGCAGCAACCAAGTGATGTTTCAATAGGTTCAAAAAGAGATCTGGTTTTTCAAACGCAATTTGATGCCCAATGCCTTCGATAATTTCGTAACGAATCCCAGGAAATGCCTCAGCGATTTCTCTGACAAACTTCTCCGGCGCTGATTTGTCATCCGATCCTGCGACGATCATAGCAGGCACCTGAAGGGCTTCTACATATTTAAACATATTTGCTCGTACTAAAGCCCCGAAGAGTTTCAAATACCCTGGGACACGCATACCCTGGGCGAATTCTACTGCTGCAGCCACAGCCTCAGGCTCGGCGTTTGGAGATAATGAATTGGGCGTCCGCCTCATTGCAAATTCTTCGGGTCCCATCTCCTCTAAATCCCGTGCCCTAGCTACAAGCATGTTTTCCTTCTCATCATCCGGTGACGTTCCATTACCAATGACCGCCTCAGCGAGTGTAAGAGACAGCAATCGCCCTGGATGAGTCTGATGAACTCGGGCAGCGGTACAAGTTCCGACTGAGTGTCCTACCAAATGGAAACGATCAAGCTCCAATGCATCTGCAAAACGCATTACCAAGTCGGCATAATCCTCTATATTTGGCTCATCTAAATTTATTTCTGAGGAACCCCCGTATCCAGGAGCATCCCAACCGATAACGCGATATTGATCGCTAAGTCCCTCATATTGCGGAACCCAGCTTTCCGAGCGCCCCCCAAGACCATGGAGAATTAGGACGCACTCCCCTGCCCCCGCATCTCGATAGGAAATGACCTGCCCGTTGCCAAGGTCGATGGTTTCTAGCTGTGGTAAAGCCATTGGCTGCCTCCAAGGAGTTTTATTCGAGTAATCCTGTTATTGTTAGATCCTCATAAAGATCATTTTATCTGTTTCCCTGCAAGCTTCGTTATTGAAGTGATCAATCGTATTTGACTGATAAGTATGTGATATAGATATGCTGTGGTGCCATGTCGTTTTGTTTGTGCCCTCAAATATGCCCCCTTAATTGGTGGCTATGTATGTCGGAGGAAATGCAAGAGCCTTTCATTGAATCATACTGTTAACCTCAAATTGACATAGCATCCGGTCAAGATATTGTGCATGGATGCTTTTTACGACTGTTGATTTTTTATTCTTATTTTTACCTGCTACCTTACTGACATACTGGGGCAGTAAGCGCCTTGGCTATGACAGTTTGCCAACATATGTGCTGATCATTGCGTCGCTTATTTTTTACGGTTGGTTTCGCTGGAGTTATCTGGCGATCATTATTTTCTTCATCGTGTTTAACTATGCACTCCCTTTTGTTGCACAATCGGTACGGGAGCGCTGGCGATTATGGGTCATCAGGGGAGGCATTGCGGTCGACCTTGGTATTTTAGCGTTCTTCAAATACAGTATTTTTATATTGGAGAACGTCACGGCGCTGACAGGGATAAATTTTGCATTTCAGGGAGTCGTGTTGCCGATCGGCATCTCTTTCTTCACCTTCCAGTGCATCATGTTTGTAGCGGATCATAAGCATACACGCCCTGACGTATCATTGCGGGATTTTGCACTTTATATCACCTTTTTTCCTCAGCTGATTGCCGGTCCCATCGTTCGGCCATGGGTGCTTTTGCCGCAGATTAAAACTAGAGTCACGGATGGAAGTGCGAGCAGCTCTGCCTGGGCGGCCGGGATAATGCTGATTGCTATTGGCGTATTTAAGAAAGTCGCGATTGCAGATCAGTTAGCGCCTTATGCGGATACCGTGTTTACCAAAGTGATACATCAAGGCATGGTCACATCGCTGGAGGCTTGGATCGGAGCTTTGGCCTTCACCTTACAAATCTATTTCGATTTCTCTGCCTATTCTGACATCGCGCTTGGGCTTGCGCTATGTTTTGGGATGCATCTGATGCTGAATTTCAATTCGCCTTACAAAGCAGGGTCGATTATCGAATTCTGGCACCGCTGGCATATCACGCTCTCAACCTTTCTGCGTGATTATCTCTATATTCCTCTCGGCGGTAACCGTAAAGGCCCTGCCTGGCTTTATGTTAACCTCTTAGTGACGATGCTTATTGGTGGGCTGTGGCATGGTGCCGCATGGAATTTCGTGATATGGGGCGGGTTGCATGGTGCCATGCTTGTAATCAATCATGGCTGGCGTTCGATGACGGGAAGCTCTCGTGATCACCGCAATCAAGCATACCCTTTAATCTATAAGTTAGGTTTCTGGTGTCTAACTTTTGTATGCCTGGTGGTCACATGGGTTTTCTTCCGTGCGCCTGATATGCACACGGCTTTGGAGATGTTGTCTCGTATGGTATCGTTTCGCTCGGGATATCAGGCCGTGCTGCCAGAACAGGAGATGATGTGGGTTGTGTCCGGTATATTTGCCATTTTTGTATTGTTGGTATCCACACCCAATTCAGTACAAATTGCAAGAGCATTACACCCGCGCGTTGTTGATAAAGAATCTGATCAGAAGCTTCTAACCATGGCCAAGCCTTATAGGTTGATCATGCAATATGTTGTATCATCAAGATTCGCAGCCCCTCTATTGGCAGCAGTAAGTGCGTTGATCGTGTTTAGCGTGCTCTGGAAGCATATCTTATCAGTGCAGAATGCGGTGCCATTTATTTATTTCCAATTCTAAAGGCGCGGTATGTTCAGCAGAAGATTTCTGATTTCGTTTAGTATATCGGTCGTGTTACTGGGAATGGCGACTAGTCTATCACCATTCATTGTGGACCCTTATGGCTTGTTTCAGTGGGTGAATATAGAGGGTTTTAACAACCACAAGATCATGGTCATGCCGAAATCACGGGAGCAACGGACTTTGGCTTCTTGTATCATGAATCCTGATACGGTTATTTTCGGCAGTTCAAGAGGGGCGATCGGTATGAGCCCTAAAATGCTCTCAG
>CAJXEC010000062.1 GCA_913052165.1 uncultured Rhodospirillaceae bacterium | reverse complement strand
TCATGCATCTTTTCATTTCTTTGAACCGCATGCTCCTATCATTTGGAAATCTGCTTTCAGAGATTCCTGTACAAGTATCAACTCCTCTGTGAAATCTCATACACCAAGCCCTCAGTTTGTGATCCCCCTTATGTTTGCATTTTATATAATATTTGTTTGTAACTCTAGAACCGCTGCGCCTAATAACCTTGCCATTTGGAATTGGCTTAACCACAGAATTTGGCCTTTGGTCTCTTCTGGGCTGCATCATATTTCTAAGTTGGTTTAACTGTTTTTCTTGTTCTAATTCCAATTTTTTTAAGTTCTTTTGTTGGCACTTTAGATATTCACCACCAGTATATGGAACAAAAGGATTACCACCTCCCAATCCAATATATTTTGAGCAATCAGAACTATGAGCCGCTGGAACTAGAATGATGCTCGCAACAATTATGATTAAAATTTTAAAATTCAATAACATGAAAGTACGCTCTCATTACGATCCCTGAGCTTGGCATCGTAAGATTTAAAATCAGCCAACGCAGTGTAACAATTAAATAAAATGATCACCCTAGTTTAAGAGCTAATTCAGGAGTCAGGTGCGTGATACAGTTATGTGGTGCATTCTGAGTTACAAAAGTTATCCATCTAAAGCTCGTATTGCTCTCCAGCTGAGACAACAGATCTATCACGATAAAAAAATATCTGTGATTTGTAAGATATATAGAAGGGTAGGGAATACCTTCTTAAACCTGTGGGTCCCTAATTAAAAAAGATTTACCAGTAATGAGAGTGGTGTTTATTGTTTGTGAGTGCCTCAACTCAGCGATTGCAGACTGATTTTAGGATTGGGTCAAGTGCAGAGCGAGGAGACGGATAAGCCCATTCTTTATCTTGGTTGTTGTCTATAAGACCAGTTCCCCTACCCATAGGTTCTGTGTGAAAGGAAAGACCCAACCACTTATACCTAAATAGTTTACAGTCACCTTGGACATATATTTTATCAGACAAAACCCCATCTTCTGGTTTCAGTAAATCAGTCATATACCAAAAATATACATATCCACCGTGTTTTCGTATTCTCTCAAAATCTACATAGAAGGTGTTTCCATCTACACTTCTTGCCACCTTCGTCCAACCAGCAAAAGTAGCGGATGAGAACACAAACGTTGAAAAGATCAGTGTAGATATAAGAGTTAGTTTTCTCATGAATTAATTATAAATCGAGGTGTTCCAATAGAAAGTGTGGAGTGGTGAGACGCCCTACAAAAAAGACAAATAAACAGGTAAGACACACTAAAGCGTGAATATTGAGTATTATATATTAGGTACTACGCAGTAATATTTCTAGCTCTACAAATAAATTATATAAAAAATAAAAAGGTTTAAAAAAATATAAAAAAATATCAAAAAAAATATTTAAATTAATTTTAAGACAAAAAAATCAAAATATTTTATAAATATTTTATAAATTCTACTTATATTATAATACTATAGTAGTATTATGAATTATTTATTGTATATCATATAAATATTTTTTACGAACTCCGTAGTACCGCATTTAATGTTTCAATAAACTAAGGAGATTATTCTATGTCTAAACCTGATAAAAAGATGGACACCAAAGCAAAGCGTGAAGAAACCATGCGTCAGATGGTAACTGGAGAAATGCCCAGTCAAGGTGGTAACGACTATTTTTTGGAGAGATTTTCTGCATTTAGCCCGAGTTAAGAGAATTAACCGAGACCTATAAAAATTTATTTCTCCTAAAAATTTCGCGTCGGAAGAAACCAGCTGCAAATCAGGGTAAATCTTCTGACCATTTGCGCCTAATACGTTCATCCAACTCTTGAGAGGACCGGGCAACGGTTGGGAAGCTATCTTTTCGTCTGAACGGTCTGCAGGCATCAATAACGGCTCTAGAGTTTCTTCTGTCGGTTTCATCGTCGTAGCACATGGGATCGAGATGGGTGCTCCAACAACCGTTAATGATGTCGATATCTTCTCTAAGGTCTACTCGGGTCGACATAGCCCAAATGACATCATTAATATTAGAGGGATCAATGTCATCGTCTACGACTATTGTCCAGCGATTAGCGTAAGCTCCAGCATGGCACTGCGATGCTATGAGTCCAGCCTGCTTGGCATGGCCACCATACATTTGCTTAATCGACACCGTCAGCCAAAACCGGCTGCCACCTGCTTCATGGGCCCAAACACCCTTAATCTCTGGTATACCCGCAGCCTCTAATTGGCTCCAAACGGCCCCGCATCGATAGATGCCGAGATAGTAGGTGTTATCATTTGGCGGCACTGCCGGTATCGCCCCAACGAGAATGGGATTATTCCGATGCATCAGGGTTTCGATCCGGATGGCAGGTTCTGGTCGGCTTCCCCCCGCGTAATAACCTGTCCATTCACCCAATGGACCCTCTTGGATCATGTCGTCAGGGTGAATGAAACCTTCAAAAGCAATCTCTGCATTTGCGGGCACGGGTAACCCCGTTTTTGGCATATTGAATATTTCAATTGGTTCTTTGAGGATCCCGCCAGCCGCCTCAAATTCACTTTTTCCATATGGCACCTCGAGCCCGGATAGCATAAACAAGGCGGGATGCATTCCCGCTACAACTGCCACTGGGCACGCCTCTCCACGCTCATGATATTTTTCCATCATGAGCCTGCCATGTTTTCCAGGTGACATCATCACGCTTGCTGTTTTCTGATCGTGGCTTTGAACCCTGTAGGCCCCATAGTTAATCCAACCAGTGTCCGGGTCCCTCATTACCACCATGCAAGCTGTACCGATAAATGCTCCGCCATCATGTTCATGCCAAACCGGGGTTGGGATAGATGTAATGTCGACGTGCGCTCCTTCCATGATATTCTCGAGCAAGGGGCCGCCATTTACAGCTTTTGGCTCAACGGTAGGGCCCTCACGCATATAGTCCCGCCACCATGCTATTAAGTCATTTCGAGAGGCATCAGGTTTGAGGCCTAGTGCGACATTAATACGGGGAACAGAGGTGAGTATGTTAGCAAGAACTCGGTGTCCTTTGGGGAAACCAGGCACATCGTCAAACATTACAGCGGGTGTACCCATCTCGCGCATGTAAAGGTCAACGATACCGCCAATTTCTTCTCTGGTTTCAGCGCCTTTAATGGTTTTAAGTTCTCCAATGGTATCAACCTCTTGAAGCCAGTTACGCAAATCCTTGTTAGCCACGTTTCACTCTACCTTTTTGTTTCTAAACCGCACATTCGGACAATCGCTTCCAGTGGTCAATAGGCCTGGGTGATGCCTATTGTAGGATACCCTTGCTAAATATCATTCTTGATGGGAGCATTGGACACGATTTTTTTTAATTTTGTTGGGGATAAAAACAGCCGTGAAAGCGCCAAAATTTAGATTTATCAAACCTCAGTCTTTAAGTGAGGCTATTGGGTTATTGTCCGAGTTCGAGGACGAAGCTCGAATTCTGGCGGGAGGGCAAAGTCTAATCCCTACGCTAAATATGCGATTATCCCAACCCGAAGTCGTAATTGATATAAATAAGTTAGATGAGTTAAAAGGAATCTCCCTCGAGACCGATCATGTCCGAATAGGAGCAATGACCCGACATGTCGAGGTTATGGGGTCAGCATTGGTGAACGAAAACTTGCCTTTGATCGCTGAGGCTTTGCCCTATGTCGCTCACGTTGCAGTGCGGAACCGAGGTACTTTTGGGGGTTCGATAGCACTTGCTGACCCTGCGGCTGAATTGCCCGCTTGCATTTTGGCGTTGCAGGCGGAGATTGTGCTTGAGGGTCCGCAAGGGCGCCGAAAGGTCGATGCTGATGATTTCTTCCACGGTTTGTATGACACCGCGATGCGGCCTGACGAAATACTAACTGAAGTGCTTCTTCCTCTCGCAAAACCGGGAGAGGTCTTTTCTTTTATGGAGTTGTCACGGCGCAAAGGTGATTATGCTCAGGCCGGCGTTGCTTGCCGTGCATTAATCTCTTCAAAAACTTTTGAAAACATAAGGCTTGTATATTTCGGCAGTGAGCTTAAACCGACCGTTGGCGAAAATGTAATTAGAGCGTTGGAGGGACAAACGTGGTCGGGAGATATCGATGAAAAAATCTTTTCACAATTGGAGGACGACTTAGATCCAATCGACAATCTTCACGGGAGTGCGGCGTTAAAAATGCATTGGCAGAAGGTACTGACGAAGCGTGCAATTGCTGCTGCGGTTGAAAAGACGGAGTTGGTTTAATGGAAGACGAGAAAATTCAGATCGCGCTCAGGGTTAATGGCGAGCAGATAACCGCGAGTGTTGAGGCCCGCACGCATTTAGTAGATTTTTTGCGGAGTGAGCTCGAGTTAACCGGGTCCCACTTAGGATGCGAACATGGAATTTGTGGTGCCTGCTCGGTACGATTGGATGGCGTTGTTGTCAGGGGTTGCCTTGTGCTAGCCGCTCAATGTGACGGGGCCGAAGTTACCACTATTGAAGGCCTAACAGAGAGTGGTGAGATCTCCGATCTTCAAGAACGCTTTGTCAATCGTAACGCTCTCCAGTGCGGTTTTTGTACTCCAGGGATGTTAATGACCGCGGCAGAACTTTTAGAACGCAAAAAATCGGTACCCCGGGAAGAGATTAGAGAATTTATGTCGGGTAACTTTTGCCGGTGCACGGGGTACCACGCGATTATTGATGCTATCGAAGAAACAATGAATGACCGAAGATCTGGAGTTCAGTGATGGGTGGAGAGACAACAATAGGTCCTTTGGATCGTCAGCATTCCTATGTAGGACGCAATTTGCCTCGTGAGAAGGCGAAACGAGCAGTCAAAGGAAGGGGAAGATATACCGACGATATAACTTTACCTCGAACTGTTCACGCTGCATTTGTCCGCAGTCCTTACGCGCATGCAAACATTTGCGAAATCAACATAGAAAAAGCTATCGCACACCCAGAGGTCGTGTTGGTGATGACGGGCAGTGAAATGAGAGAAATGTGCACCGGCCCCTGGCTTGGCACCCTTTCGGTATTTGAAACAATGAAAACTGCCCCGCAGTATCCGATGGCAGTAGATAGGGTGTGTTGGCAGGGTGAGCCAGTTGTAATGGTGGTAGCAGAAAGCCGTGCGGTTGCAGAAGATGCAGCAGAACTGGTCTCGGTTGTTTACGAGGAGTTACCGGTTGTAGCTCACAAAGAAGATGCTTTGGAACCAGGAGCTAACCTTGTTCATAAGGAATTAAATGAAAATTTAGCATATGAGAAGGTGATTGATAACGGCGATGTGGGAAAAGCGTTTGACGAAGCCGACCACATAGTTGAGGGGGTTTTCAAATTTGGGCGACATACAGCCGTAAGTCTTGAAACACGTGCTTTACTTGCGTCTTATGAAAAGGATACTGAAGAGTTAACTATTTATACGAGCAGCCAGACACCGCACATGATCCAGGCGATCATTGCAAAAACACTAGGCCTTCCTGAACACAAATGTAGGGTGGTTGCGCCATTTGTTGGCGGGTCATTTGGTCTGAAAATTCATTCTTTTGGTGATGAGTTTGCGGCTACAGCAGCGTCAATTAAGTTGGGACGTCCCGTTAAATTTATTGCAGATCGTTTGGAGTCTTTTCTCACAGATATTCACGCGAGAGAGAACAAGGTCGCCGGCAAGATGGCAATTTCAGATGAAGGCAAAATTCAGGCGCTAGAAATTGATATCCTTTCGGGTGTTGGCGCTTACTCCCAATACCCGAGAACCTCTGTATTTGAAGCTAATCAAATACTCAATATCACCGGGGGGCCTTATAAGCATCAAAATTACAAGGCCCGCATGAGAGTTGCCTACATGCACAAGGTTCCGACGAGCCAGTATCGTGCCGTTGGGCATCCTATTGGTAATTCCGTTGGCGAGGCATTGGTGGATATGGCGGCTGAAAAAGTTGGCTTGGATCCAATTGAAATAAGACGCAGAAACGTAATGGAGGATGACTCTTATCCGAGGAAAACAGCGTCCGGAATTGAAGTTGCGGATATGTCGCATCAGGCCTGTTTAGAGACTCTTGTTGAAAGAATGTGTTATAAAGAGCTTCTTGCGGAGCGCGATGCTCGCAGAGAGAAAGGCATCTACCGAGGTATTGGTATTGCCGCTTTTATCAAGGGCACTGCACCCGGACCCGCCGGGTATTATGGTGCAGGTGGAGCGCCGATAGCCTCTCAGGACGCCGCTACAGTTAAAATTGAGCCTTCAGGTAATATTATCTGCTCAGTTGGCGTTACTGACCAAGGCCAAGGCGTAGACACGGTAATGCAGCAAATTACGGCTAGCGTTCTTGGAGTACCTGACGAAATGGTTAGAGTTATAGAGGGAGATACAGATGCCACCCCATACGGTGGGGGTACCTATGCTTCGCGGGCTACGGCGATCGGAGGAGAGGCTACTTATCAAGCGGCCCTGGCCCTTCGAGCTGAACTATTAGTTATCGCTGGTGCTTTATTACAGGCTAATCCGGAACAAATCGATATTTTAAATGGCAATATTGTTGATGCGGGCACCGATAATATCCGTATTTCACTCTCTGAATTGGGACGAATTGCACATTTTCAGGTTGCTCAGCTCCCCAACGAAATTGAACCTCAACTTTCCCATACGAAGAGGTTTAGGCTACGGGATGCTCTCTATATTTTTACGAATGGGATCCAAGGGGCCTATGTAGAGGTGGACCCGGATACGGGGTTTATAACCTTGCTTAACCATTGGGTCGTCGAAGATTGTGGGCGCGTGATTAACCCAATTTTGGCAGATGAGCAGGTGAGAGGTGGGTGCGTTCAGGGCATTGGCGGCGCCCTTTACGAGCACTGCATTTATGATGATCAGGCTCAGCTTCTTAATGGCAGCTTGGTGGATTATATTGTGCCTATGGCGTCTGAAATGCCAGACATTGATGTCGCTCACGTTCAGACGCATACAGGCGTCTCTGAGTTGGGTTCCAAGGGTGTTGGGGAATCAGGTACAGGAGCTGCGCCGGCCGTGGTAATGAATGCTGTTAATGATGCAATAACGCCCTTGGGCGGAAGAGTTTTCGAACAACCGATGACGCCTGAAGTAATTTTGAAAGCCCTGGGAAAAATTTAGATTCGTTCCTCTAATAGCACTGTCTTTTTCGAATTTGCCCGCGGTTTCTTAGCTAATAAGGTGCGAGTAACTTGAAAAAATTTATAAACTCTCCGGGAGATTTAGGGATGACTAAGGCTCGCATGCGCCATATTCCACTCCCTTTGAGAGATTTTCGAGAGGCGGTAAATTTTGTATCAATGCTTGTGGGCTTGAGGAAGTCGGAGGGACCGGTCGCGGTACAATCAATGGGCTGATGGAATGTTAAATACTGCTATGTTAGCCAGAGACAAAAACCGCATCGGTAACAAGACGAGGAAGAATTCTTTGGTATCGACCATTAATTTTGAGGTCAAATAACGGACGCCAATGGGAAAAATCTTTGATGTAAACACAAGTGATTGGCGAGGTACTTTTTAAGAAGTGGGGCCTGCGGGCTAAAAGTTCTCAGGTTTGGGGCCTTCAAATCATGTTTGGAAAGCAAGTAATAAAAAATTTTGGGAGAATTGAATGGATCTCGGGTTAGCAGGCAAGAAAGCGTTTGTTATGGGTTCTACCGGCGGAATGGGCGAGGGTATCGCGCGGCGTTTATCAGCTGAAGGTGCGAGTGTTATGATTTCAGGTAGATCTATCGAAAAGGGTTTAGCCCTTGCAGCTGAAATTGGGAATGCAAACTTCTGTTATTTAGACCTGTCAAAGCAGGAAAGTATCGACGAGGCTATGAAAATAATAGGGTCTGAGTTTGGTTATTTAGACATTTTGGTATGCAATGGCGGTGGCCCGCCACCTGGTCCTATCGCTTCTGTTGATACGCAGTTATGGATGGCTCAGTTTGAAACAATGTTCACCAATCAAGTAAAAATTTTAAATGCTTATCTTCCACAAATGCGAGAGAGGAAATGGGGAAGGGTCTTGGTGGTTTCGTCATCAGGCATTCAACAACCAATCCCTAACCTTGGAATTTCGAATGCGATCCGCGCAGCGCAGGTGGGCTGGGCCAAAACTCTGGCTGGTGAAGTGGCCGCAGACGGCGTTACTGTTAATATCTGTGCGCCTGGAAGAATTCATACCGACCGTGTGAACGGAATAGATGAGGCCGCCGCTGAGAGGCTAGGGCGAGATATCGAGGATGTGCGGGCTGAAAGCCGAGCAACAATTCCGATGGCGCGTTATGGAAAAGTAGAGGAATTTGCTGATACTGCGGTATTCTTATTGTCTACAAATGCAAGTTATATCACAGGTTCAATCATTAGGGTTGATGGAGGCATGATTAGGGGTGTTTAAGCCCTAAATTTCCCTACTGCGGGGTCAAAACGGGTGGGTAAATTGGTCGGCAAGTCGAGTGCAGGTGGGCGACCGCATTCAAGAAACTGTCCCTCTCCGGCTCGCCCGAAAAAATTTCCTGAGTCGCAGATTTTTTTTCCTCTCAGGTAAGTCATGATAGGCCAACCTTTCACCTTAAAGTCCTGATATGGTGTGTAGTCCATCGCATCATGAAGTAGTTCTTGGGATATAGTGACTTCTTTATTCATATCCCAGAGGATGAAATCGGCGTCAGAACCCTCAGTTATGTCCCCTTTGCGGGGGTGCAACCCATACAATTTTGCCGCGTTGGTTGAGGTAAGAGCAACAAATTCTTGAAGAGATAGTCGTCCTTTATTGACCCCTTCAGACATAAGTAATGTCATACGGGTTTCTATACCCGGAACTCCGTTGGCTATTTGTTTGAAATGCGGGCTTTCTCCTGCGGCTAATTTTCCCTTTGGATCGTCAAAGCGATATGGCGCGTGATCTGAGGAAAATACTTCGAAAACACCTTCCTCAAGGGCTTGCCAAACAATTTCTTGATTTGCTTTGTCCCGGGGCGGAGGACTGCACATATATTTTGCGCCTTCCAATCCAGGTCTGTCTAAATCGTCCTCAGTCAGAAACAAATACTGCGGGCATGTCTCTGCGAAAACTTTGAGACCACGGTTTTGCGCCCACTTTATTTGTTCTATCGCCTCCGCCCCCGAGACATGCACGATCAACACGGGTACATCGACCAGTTCGGCCATGGAAATTGTTCTATGAGTGGCTTCCCGCTCGACGAGCATGGGCCTGGCAGTGGCATGATACCTGGGGTCTGCTAGCCCGGCCGCAAGTAACCGCTCAGCCATCCACATGATCATATCGTTGTTTTCGGCGTGAACCATCACCATGGCTCCCTCTCTTCGTGCCACCGCGAGAACGTCAAGAAATTCGCGATCAGAGAGTTTAAGAGCGTCATAAGTTAGGTAAATTTTAAAACTGGTGTAACCTGCTTTGATTAAACTTGGCAATTCTTGACCTAGAACTTGTTCCGTGGGGTCAGAAACAATCAGGTGGAATGCGTAATCGCATGCGGCCTTTGGTGTGGCCAGGTCGTGATAGTCGTTAACTACTTGCCTTAAGCTTTGGCCCCGGTGTTGGCATGCAAATGGGATAATCGTGGTGGTGCCGCCGCAAACAGCAGATCGACTTGCGCTGAACCAATCATCAGCTGTCCAAATGCCATTCGAGCTAATTTGTTCTACGTGGCAATGGCTATCGACCCCCCCTGGGGTTATGAGAAAGCCAGTTGCATCCAATTCTTCGTCGGCCGTTTGATTGATTTCACCGATTTGGCAAATCTGACCAGCAACAACGCCGATGTCGCACACAAACCGGTTTTCTGAAGTCGCAACATTTGCATTTCGAATAATCAAGTCCAAATTCGCCATAAATAACTCCAGTTTGTTCCATCAAGCTTATGCGGTGTAGTATAAACTTTTTTTATATGAGTAATTAGGCAGAAAAACCATGTCGCTGATTGATGAAAAGTCTCGAGGTGTTTTTGCCATTGCCGTCACTCCATTCACGGAGGATGGGGTGGTTGATTTCGCTAGTATTGACTCCATGGTGGATTTTTACTTGGAGTCAGGATGCAGCGGCCTTACCATCCTCGGTGTAATGGGAGAGGCGCCAAAGCTGACTGCCGAGGAAGCGGTCGGTTTTACTAGACGTGTCATTAAACGAGCGGGAAACACGCCTGTAGTTGTGGGAGTTTCCGGTCCCGCCTTTAGC
Organism: uncultured Rhodospirillaceae bacterium; assembly: GCA_913052165.1. GTDB lineage: Bacteria > Pseudomonadota > Alphaproteobacteria > MPNO01 > UBA2964. The sequence continues at coordinate 5,439 of CAJXEC010000062.1, read as the reverse complement.
CCGATGAGGGCTCTTACAAACGAGGTAATGGATTCTGGGGCAGCTGGGGTTATGATAGCTCCGATGGCGGGATTAAATACAGATCAGAAAATTGAGAGCTATTTTCGCTCTGTTACCGAATTGTTGGGGAAAACTCCAATTGTTCTTCAAGACTATCCTCCCAGTAACGGCGTGTATTTTTCAACTAATCTTTTAGTAAAACTTTTTAATGATTTGCCTACCTTACAGGTTTTAAAGCATGAGGACTGGCCAGGCCTTAAAAAGGTAACGGAATTTCGAGGAGCAGAAGTCTCGGCAAACATACGTCGTATTTCTATTTTGGTTGGAAATGGGGGTCTATTTTTACCACAAGAACTTCAGCGAGGGGTTGACGGAGCTATGACAGGTTTCGCCTTTCCAGACATGCTTGTTCGTGTCGTCAAACTGCATGCGGAAGGTAAAGAGGATGAGGCAGAGGATCTTTTTGATGCTTACCTACCTCTTTGTAAGCACGAACAGCAGGTGGGCATTGGTTTGGCGATAAGAAAAGAGACACTTAGACGAAGGGGCGTTATAAGGACGAATTTTTTGCGCTCCCCTGGCCCTACTTTGGATAGTATCGATCAAGCTGAGCTCACACATCTAATAAATCGTCTTTACCGGCGTTTAGAAGGCACTGGTCATGCAACAGAATTTTGGCGCCCAATATAGGAGTTTACGTTTTGAAAATTGCTTCCGTCGATCTTGTGAGCAACACGTGTTTTCCAGCACTTGCTGCAGACGAGCTTGGCTTTTTTAGAGATGAGGACGTTGATGTCGAAATAACCCTTGTTCCAGCTATGGGCTCGACCGCTGCTGTTAGACAAAATAAGGCAGATGCTATGATTGCAGGGTCGGTCCATGATGTTCTTACCGAGTTTGCTCATTGGCAGGGAGTGAGTATCTGCGTAGCACTCTCTCAGGGCACTCCCTGGTTATTAACCATGAGAACAAATTTCGAAGGTCTTCGGGGTGACTTCGAAGCTTTGAAGGGTTGCACTTTTACCGCGGCTCCCGGGCCAGATCTTGCCTTTAAGCAGGTTCTGCGAGCGGGTGGTATAGATCCAGAAAAAGATGTATCCATCATCGATTTACCTGGGGCTCATGACAGCAACGTGTCTTTTGGTGTGTTTGCTGCTGAGGGACTAAAAAATGGCAAAATCGACGGGTTCTGGGCAAATGCTATGGGTGCCGAAAAGGCAAGACACATGGGCGTAGGGAGGGTGCACTTAGATGTTCGTCGTGGAGATGATCCAGAAAATACAAGATTTTTCACGTTCGCTGGACTTGTCGTCAGAGATGATTTTCTTGACAAATCAGGCCCTGAGGTTGACGCAGTGGTCCGAGCAATCATGAGAGCGCAAAGGGCGTTGCGAGAAGATCCAGCTCTTGCTCGGAGGGTTGGTGAGGGCAAGTTTCCTTCTGACTCTGCCGCATTAATTTCTAATGTTATCGCCCGTGATGTAGAGTTTTATGACCCGGTCATCTCGAAGGAACGTGTTGAAAAGTTAAATCGATTCGCACAATCGATAGGGCACATCAGCGGTCCCGTACCTTACGAAAAAGTGGTGGCGCAACGCTGCATCGACCTTTGGACGAAAAAGTGATCGGAGTTTGAGTCTGGTCAATGTTGCAGGCCGTTTAGGTGCTCGATTACTGAGTTGAGCTTCATAACGTCTGCATATTTGTGATGCATGTCAAAAAGGTTGACCTTGTGATTGATAGGTGTTCGATCATAGCAGCATTCTTCGACCAGTGTGACATGAAAGCCGTTAGCTTTGGCGTCTTGAACGCCGGCCCTTAGGCAGCCTGAGGTCGTTCCACCGCCAATAATCAGGCTCTGCACTCCTAATCCAACCAAATGAGACATCAAGGGCGTGCCATAAAAGCAGCTTGCCCGTTGTTTGTAGATAACCAAGTCGTTTGGTTCAGGAGCAAGCTCTGGAAGGATCTTGTATGCCTCATCGGTCTCAGTGCTCGTTACTCGATTTGTAGGGCGGCCCGCTTTGGCGTTGCTTCTCTCATCGCCAGTTGAATAAATAATCGGTAGTCCAATCACTCTAGCGGCTTCAAGGAGCCGTTTTGCTGGTTCAACCATGGCCCAAGCCCTCTCTCCGCAGGAACTTGGATGTTCTTTAATGACATCGATGACGCGTTGCTGTCCCCCGTCGTAACTGGCTTGATAAACATCTATCATAAGGACTGCTGGATTGGGTCCCACGCGAAGTGGCCGTTCATAGGCACTATATATTCGGAGTGTTTCTTCATCCATGAGGTCAGACCAACAGTAATCTTCAAATTTGGAATTCATATGGCGCCTTCCTTCTCTATTGCCAGGCAGGAACTTCCGCCTGGGTTAAAATTGTTTAACGATCTGGCCTTTTTTCTCGGAATTTTTTATCCATATGGCCTCTGCCTTCTTGATCTCCTTGGTTAAAAATCCAAGTGTATCCATCTTTAGGATTACTGAGGATCTCCCAACAGTTGTCGTCTAAATCCCAAAACTTGAAGCAATAAGTCCCATGAATTGGGGCAGGACGATTAACACTATGTATTCCCCATTCGTCTCCGTTCTGTAATACCGTTTTGTAGGCAGCATCTACTTCTTGGTCCGTGTCGACGTCAAGCCCGTTGTGATAATGGCGTGGCATGACGTCTTTTTCTTCACCAACCTGAACTACTGCATAAATATGTCGTCCACCAAGCCTTATCATTATGGAATTTTGGCTGGTGCGGACACACTCCAAACCAAGAAATGCCTCATAGCATTTTCTTTTTTTTTGAGGTTTTTGCAGCCAAGGGTCCCGTGAGACACAAAGTTTGGTCGAAGTATGGAGTCCTTGGTTATTTGGTCGCCACCCATTTTATCCTCCCTTCAGTCCTGTTTTTGTTACAATATAAGTGGAAGTCTGTTTCCTAGACAGTCTTATTTCTTATGTACATAAACTCAGCGTGGGGTGAGCCAGACCACTGTCTCGCGAAGATTGAAAAATTTTGTAGAAGTCTGGCATCGTTATTGGTATTTGGGCTCTTTTAGATGAGGGGGCACTGGGGTTTCTGGCTATAGTTTTCGTGTCGGTTCGGCTGTAAAAACAGGTTGATACGGCGTCAGACGAGTTTGAAAAAGGGGTTAAGAGCGGCCAGAGACCGTGGTTTGTTGGTTGATGACAGGAAACCAAGATTATTTGTTGCGCGTTGTCATTGCGGGTCTGCCTGAATTTGAAAAGTTTATGGTTGGTGGTTTAACAAAAATTTGGGAGTTGCATCCAAAGAGTCTTCACTTCTACACCTGCGCGTTAAAGCCGTTGTAACGAGAAGTCCCTGAGACACTGCATGCAGTTTGACTATTGAGATTAAGGGGTCCAAAACCTTAACAAATTATCCAGGTCATCTTTGTGCCCAACCTTAATTTAAAGACTGAAGTCAGAATTGATCCAGCTATCATATTGGTGGGCTCAATTGTCATGTTGTTTATAACGGGCGCGAGCCCTTATTTGGTTGCAGTTTCTTTAAAAGATATGACCGAGGATTTCGGCGGTGGACGGACAATTCCATCATCGGCCTTTGCTTTGACGTATATCGGATCCGGATTCGGAGGTATTTTGATGGGCTGGGTAGTTGATCGCTATGGTTTTGCGATCCCCGCATTCACGGGTGCGATAATGGTTAGCCTTGGAGGACTTTTGACTTCCGTAGTTAGTCAGCCCTGGCAGCTTCTTGCAATTTATGGAGTGATGTTTGGTTTATCAGGCCAAGGTGCGCTGGCAGCACCCGCAATGGCGAATATATCGAGGTGGTACGAACAAAAAAGAGCGATGGCCGTCGGGATGGTGTCGAGTGGTCAAGCATTAGCGGGAATAATATGGCTGCCCATTTTTGGCTGGGCGGTAGACCTGATTGGTTGGAGAGACCTCTACTATTTGTTTGGGGCTGTGGCCTTGATGGTTCTAATGCCCGTCGCGTGGTTTGTTCGACATAAACCTCCCAAAGTTGTTGAGCGTGCTACAAATGGATTAAAAACAACCGATAGCGAGAAACAAATAAGGACACGCGGGCCCGCATCAGCACTATCAAATACAACGATACAGGTCACTCTAACGATTGCAATATTAGGCTGCTGCCTGGCAATGGCTATGCCACTCGCCCATTTGGTGGCGTTCGTTACAGATGTTGGACATACAAGAATAGAGGGAGCAACTGTTTTGTCTGCCGTTCTATTCTCAGCATTTATAAGTAGGGCTATTTTCCTAGGATTAATAGCAGGGCGTATTGGTGGGCTCTGGTCTTTATTAGTATTCTCTGGGGTTCAGGGGTCTATGCTCGGTTTGTTCATTATCTGCGAACAACTTTGGGCATTGTACGCTTGTGCGATTTTGTTTGGCTTGGGCTATGGAGGTATTTTCCCGATTTATTCAGTGGCGGTAAGAGATCATTTGCCTCACCACCAGACCGGGTGGCGGACCGGAGTTATTTTCTCGGTTGGAGCCGCAGCTATGGGAGTAGGTGGTTGGCTTGGTGGTTATATGTTTGATACCACCGGTTCCTACCAGGCCCCCTTTCTGATTGGGGTCATGGCTAATGCCTTCAATATCCTACTAGTGATCTGGCTGATAGCAAGACTTAAACCTTTGACCTCTAGAGAAATTTTAAAAAGCGAGGTTGCGGGTTAAGTCAAATATTAATGCTATACGAAACCAGGAGAGTTTGATGAGTGAATACACTGGCGGATGCTTGTGCGGAGCAGTGAGATATAAGGTGATAGGTGAGCCTGTTAGGGTCGCGAATTGTCATTGTAATGATTGTCGAAAAGTGACCGGCGCCAGCTTCGCCACTAATGTTTTTGTAAAAGAGGAGAATCTTGTCATCGAGTCGGGCGTTACAAAATCGTATCAGCATAAATCAGATAGTGGGAACATGATGCCGAAGAAGTTTTGTCCCGAGTGTGGCTCGCAGATTTTTAGTTACGGGACGGGAAGCCCCGGAGTTGTGGGAATCAAGGTTGGATCGATCGATGATGCTAACGATATTAAGCCACAAATCACAGTGTATGCGGCCCGCGCGTTGCCTTTCAGTCATGTAGATAAAAGCACGGAAATTTTTCAAGAGATGAGAAGAAGATAAGTTTAAAAACTGAGCCCTTTACGTAGGCGAATAAATGCGGCATCTAATAAAATATGAAACCAGCAAACTTTGAATATCACGCTCCGACTTCCATCGATGAGGCGGTTAATTTGCTCTCCCAATTTTCTGACGCGGACGGTCGAATTATCGCGGGGGGACAAAGTCTCGTTCCAACAATGGCATTCCGGCTGGCCCGGCCAGCGCACCTCATAGATATCACGGGTATTAGCGCACTGGATAAAATTTCGCAGGAAGAAGACAAGCTTATAATTGGGGCTGGTGTTCGGCATGCGGCATTTC
>CAJXEC010000061.1 GCA_913052165.1 uncultured Rhodospirillaceae bacterium | reverse complement strand
CATTTGGGCGGAGCATGTTGAAGATCCATGCCATTGTTGAACCATCAAGGTAGCCCTGCCTTTCGACTTGTGCCGCTATCAGATCAATCTGTTGTTTATCCGTGAAAACACGCAATTCTCCCGCTTCAGTAAAATCTATTTGAGCGGCAAGAAAAGTTGCGCTTTTAATTTTATCGATTTTTTTCTGTGCTAAATAACCGAGCGTGATTGATAAAAGCGTGCCTCCAATGCAATATCCAATAGCGTTTACCTCTGTTTCACCCGTTGCTGTTTCCACTGCATCTATCGCTTGGAGTATTCCATCTTGCATGTATTCTGAGAGACCTTTGTTTCGCAAAGACTCATCGGGGTTGACCCAAGAAATGAGAAAAACTGTGTATCCCTTCTCAGTTAGCCAACCGACAAAAGAATTCTCGGGTTGAAGGTCTAAGACATAAAATTTATTGATCCATGGAGGGATGATTAACAGTGGCCTTTTAAAAACTTTAGCTGTTTTCGGGGTATATTGTATCAGCTGGAATATTTCGTTCTGAAATATTACTGATCCCTCGCTAGTGGCAATATTTTGTCCAACCTCAAAGAAGTTCATATCCGTTTGTCGGATAGAGGGTGCCCCGGCGCTATTAGCCATATCTTGCGCCAAATTTTGAAAACCCCTGGCCAGATTTTCCCCTTTTGACTCGTTAATTTCTCTCAATACCGAAGGATTAGTTAGAGCGAAGTTCGAAGGAGACCAAGCATCAATGAGCTGCCTCGCGTAGAAATCAATTTTCATCGCCAAATCGGCGTCTGCGCCTTCGACAGATGAGGTCATGCTCATCAACCATTTTGCATTTAACAGATAGGACTCTTTTAGGAAGTTAAATATAGGATTTTCTGACCACTCGGGATCCTTGAAGCGTCGGTCAGGAATTGTGTTTTTAAGTGGGGTTGGATTCTGATTTTTCAGCAGAGCCTCTGTCGTATTCATCCATAAGGCTTGATAACCTGTCAAAAGCTCTTGTTGGGCCTTCAGTGCTTTTTGAGGGGGAATGCGGGTTGCCAATAATTTATCCAGCTCGGAATTACCTTTTTTTGAACTCTCCTGCAATGCCTCGTTTGCTGTGTTTATTGTCTCTGAGCAGCCTTCGCTTACGTCCAAAATGTTCTGAAACCAATCTTGCATCATGCTCTGCGATGCTTCACCCATTGCCATCAACGAACGATTGTAGAGCTCCATGGGACTAGGATCTTGTTTTTTCTTCATGGATCCATTTTCTTTGGTGATCGAGAGAGATCCCTACTTGGAAGGATAATGTCTGGTTTGTAATCCTCACTCCAATGCAAACTTAGGCAGCGAGGGAGGAGACCTTGCCATCATAACTGTCTTTTTCAAAAACGTTAAGTTTAAAAAAAGTTGTAAATTCTTTTTCCAATACCTCATCTATGAACCTAATAGATACAGAATCGCAGTCATTTTTACTAATTGATTTAAGCTTTAACTCTGAGATCCCATACCAAGCTAACCGTTTTTTGATAATCGTCAGAATGTGGTTTTCGGAGTCCGAATTTGAATAGATTGTTTTTTCTGCTTTAGACCTTGACATTTTTCTCTCTATTTTCTGTGAATGAAGAAGTTTGTAAATACGCGCAAATTGATAGCTTCAAGACCCATGCCAAAATCAGAATTTCACGCAAAAAAGTTCAAACAGCGGTATTGCTTGATTTTTTTCTTCGGTTTAAGCGGCGCGAGCATTTTTGTTAAAAAAATTATTTTTTTTTGCTGATTATTTGTGCATCTGCGTAAGATTTTACCACTCAAAAAAAAGAGGGAGCGAAATTATCACTCCCTCTTTGTAATTGGCTCCCCGGGCCGGACTCGAACCAGCGACCCAGCGGTTAACAGCCGCTTGCTCTACCAACTGAGCTACCGAGGATCAGAGATAAACCTGTATACCAAAGCGATCGATAGAACGCCAACCCCTTATTTTTAGATGAAACGCTTTAAAATTTGACTTTTTTATAGTGAACGTGTGAGCATCACGTAAAGTAGATTCACTGTCATTAGCATAGAAAAAGAGAGGTAATATGGAAGATTTGCTCCAGGCATCAGTCAGTTCTGCTGCAAGAGCGACGGAAACGGGTTACTCAGAAGATGTCTCTCGTCAAATTGTTGATATCTGCGGTGACTCGGGGATCAGTTTGGTCGCAAGTCTGCCTGATGATTGGATTGGTCAAACCATTGCTCGTTTTGAACAAGATAATCGGTTTACTCATATTCCAGTCAACCGAGAAGAGTCCGCTCTAGCCCTATGTTCTGGGGCTTTTCTCAGTGGAACCGGGGCTATGGCTTTGATGGGGGCCTCAGGGCTTATGACGCTCGTTTATGCGATTACAAAAATTAATTACACGTACGAAATTCCGATTTTTATTTTAGTTACACAAAGGGGATCTCTCGATGACGGGGCTAAGTTCCATGTTTCAAATGGGCTTTATTTTGATGACGTGGTCAAATCAATAGACCTCCCTTGCACCGTAATAGAGTCTCGGGAGGAATTGCCAAAGATCGCTGAGGCCTATCATCATGCAAAGAAAATTAGTCGTCCTACAATTGCAGTGCTTCCCAAAAAGTTACTGCTGGGCAAGGTTTAGGAGTTGTCCCTATGAATTATCATGAATGTCTTGCGTGGATCGCCAGTAAGTGGACAGACGAGTTGGTGGTGACATCTGCTGGGACTAGTTCGGAGATTTGGTTTGAAGAAACCGGAGACACCGAGAGAGTTTTTTATTTAGAGGCCTCCATGAGCCTATCCAGTTGTTTTGCTGCTGGTATCGCATTCGGCGTACCCGGCAAAAATGTATGGGCTTTTAGCGGCGATGGCGCGTTCGTTATGAATGCCGGTATGCTCACAGTTGAGAGACAAATGAATCTTCCCAACCTTACGCACTTTATGGTTTCTAATCGCGTCTACGGCTCGACCTCCAACGTTCCGTTACCGGGTAGGTCTGATAATGATTATGCCGCGATCGCAAGGGGGTTTGGTATTGATAGAGTTTACAGTTTTGGGGGCATGAACGAACTTCAGGCTAAGTTTGAGGAGGCAGTCCTCGAACCCGGGTACACTTTTGTTCATTTGGAGGTAGATCCGCTTGACCAAAGAGGAAAATCTCCGCCCATGGATGGCCCTGAGGTGAAATTTCGGTTTGGACGACACATAGAGAAAGTTACAGGTAAAAGCGTTTTCAGCGATCCACTGCCCTAAGATCCGGTCTCGCTTCAACTCAAGCAAATGATTGAGACTCTCTCCATAACCAAACCTGATGATTGGCATCTTCATTTGCGAGATGAAAATTTAATGCGTGTCGTTCTTCCTTACACCGTTGCGCAGTTTGCGAGGGCGATTGTCATGCCAAATCTTTCTCCACCGGTGGTAACAGTGGAAGATGCTAGAGCATATCGTCAGCGCATTCTCTCCTGTATTCCTGAAAATGCAGATTTCACTCCTCTCATGACTGCCTATCTTACCGATGATACCGATCCGGAGGATTTAAGGGTTGGGATATCCGACGAGGTGATCTCGGCGGTAAAAATGTACCCGGCAAATGCTACAACAAACTCCGCTCACGGTGTCACAAATTGGCGTAAAACAGAGAGGGTTTTGGCGGTGCTCGAGGAGACAAACACACCGCTATTGGTTCACGGGGAGGTGACCGATCAAGATGTGGATATTTTTGATAGAGAGAAGGTTTTTATCGATGAGATTTTGTCTCCACTGAGTGAGGCATTTCCAAAATTAAAGATTGTATTGGAACACATTACAACGAAGGAAAGCGTGGATTTTGTCACAGAGACCGGAAGAAACATCGCCGCTACAATTACGCCTCATCATCTTGTAATAAATCGCAACGAAATTTTTAGGGGGGGTATTCGGCCCCACCTTTATTGCCTGCCGATTGCGAAAAGAGAAAAACACCGTTTGGCGCTCAGAGCAGCGGCGGTGTCCGGAAATGAGTGTTTTTTCTTAGGAACCGATTCTGCTCCCCACCCAATTTCCGCAAAAGAGGCCGAATGCGGATGTGCAGGAATATTTAATGCCCCGACGGCGCTTGAAATTTATGCACAAGTTTTTGACGAGGAAAATGCGCTAGATCAGTTTGAGAAATTTGCATCCTTAAACGGTCCAAATTTCTATAATTTACCGGTAAATGACGGTAAAATTACTCTCAGTAAGCAGGGATCGGAAACACCGGATATTATAGAGGTCTCATCGACGGGAGATCAACTTATGCCATTTTTTAGCGGTAAAAAATTGGCTTGGAGAGTGATTTAGAAGCTTGGTTTGTAGGAGACGCTTCGAAAAGATATAAAAGAAAAGTATTTTACAAATTAGGAGAGCTGAGATGGCCGTTGGGGGCGCGTTTCCAGATCGCAGAACAATATCAGAGCTCACCGCAAAGATGCTACTTGAGGTAGATGCGGTTGTTTTTAATGCAGAAAAGCCATTCATTTTCACGTCCGGGTGGGCAAGCCCTGTTTATATCGACTGTCGTCGTTTGATCTCTTTCCCGCGCTTGAGACAGACTATCATTGATTTTGGGGCATCGGTAATTCTTCGAGAAGCCGGGTTTGAAGCTTTTGATGCAGTGGCAGGCGGGGAGACCGCTGGTATCCCATTTGCCGCTTGGATGGCAGATCGTCTGATGCTGCCCATGCAGTACGTCAGGAAACAACCGAAAGGCTTTGGCCGTGATGCGCAAATAGAGGGCCATCTTGAAGAGGGCCAACGAATTTTGTTGGTAGAGGACCTAACAACGGACGGCCGAAGTAAAATAAATTTCTGTGAGGCGTTGAGGACCGCAGGTGCCGAAGTCAACCACGTGTTTGTGGTGTTTCACTATGGAATTTTTCCTGATGAGGAAATCTTCAGGGGCATGAAGGTTTCAATGCACTCACTCGCAAATTGGTTTGATGTCCTGGACGCCGCTAAAAATGGGAGTTTCTTTGATAGCAAAACACTGGATGAAGTCGAAAAATATCTAAATGATCCCGTTTCCTGGTCGCGAGATCATGGCGGCGTGTCTGAACTACCGGGCAACTAGAACCGGCTCTTTGGTGCCGTCAGAGAATACTTCGAAGTATTGTGGTTTTTTGACTTAGCAGCAGCGTTGGAGCCTTTCCTCCATGCGAAATGGAGGCCCGGGCCGGATTCGAACCGGCGTACAAGGATTTGCAATCCTCTGGATAGCCGCTCTCCCACCGGGCCTTGAACGGGTCACTTTTCATAGGGGCCAAACGGAATGGGGTCAAGCGTTACGGAATTGTATTGCTGGCTCCATGGTAGTAATATCGTACAGATAAGGCGGAATTAAAGGGGTTATTCGTTGGAAGACTCAAAAGGTGCTCTTTGGAATATGATTGATTGTCAGCTTAGGCCCAACCTTGTCCGCGACCCTGATATTATAGAGGCCTTTTTAAAGGTACCAAGAGATCGTTTTGTTCCCGAACATTTGAAAACCATTGCCTATTCTGATCGGAACATTAAGATTGGCGATGGGCGCGTTTTGATGGCCCCTATGTTTTTTGGAAAAATTTTACAACATTGTGCGATTTCTCCCACAGAAATTGTTTTAGATGTAGCATGCGGGCGCGGTTATGCCTGCGCAGTATTGTCCAGGCTCGCGGGGACAGTTATCGGGTTGGAAAGTTCTTCGTCTCTTGTGACTGGAGTCAGCGCGCTGCTTACGGATTTGTCTGTGGACAATGCGGTAGTCGTCTCAGGTGACCTCAGAAAGGGTTTAGAGGAAGAGGGCCCTTATGATGTCATCATAGTTGAGGGAGCGGTTGAAGTTTTTCCTGAAGAGTACAAAAAACAGTTGGCCTCGGGTGGTCGTCTGGTTTTATTTGAGAGGCTCGAGAATGGAAATGGTCAAGCGGTGGTATATTTAAAACACGCTAATACTCTCTCTCGGCGTATTTTATTCGATGCCATTTTACCCGTTTTGCCAGAATTTGTCGCAGAACCAGGTTTTGTCTTTTAGACTTTGGAGATTGGATCCATGAGGGCTGTTTTCAAATTATCCGGCCGTTTGTGTCTGAGTTTACCCGGGCTTTTCCTTTGGATGAGCCCTGTTAGTTCTGAAAGTCTGATAGAGGCTCTTGCCAAAGCCTATAACAGCAATCCATCGCTAGCCGCTGCCAGAGTGCAATTGCGGGCAATTGATGAAGGGGTTTCCCAAGCCTTAGGTAGCTTTCGTCCTTCCATTACAGCGTCTTATGAACTTGGCAAGGATTGGAGAGATTTATCTGGTAACTCTGTTAGCGGCAGTCGTACCAGGAACCTCACGCCGCGGACCGCAAAAGCCAGCATCACCCAAAAGATTTACGATGGTGGGCAAAGAGAGGCGGGCCTTGAGGTGGCGGAGGCTAATGTGCTTGCCGAAAGGGGACGGCTGTTAAGCTCTGAGCAGGACATTCTCTTCAAGGCAGCAGAAGCATATATAGATGCCTACAGGGATCAGGTTGTACTTAAGCTCAATCAAAATAATGAGATCGTTTTGAAAAGACAGTTTGAAGCAACTAAGGATCGGTTTGAAGTTGGGGAGGTAACGCAGACGGATGTTTCCCTCGCGGAGGCTCGTTACACAGGGGCTGTCGCAGATCGAATAAGCGCTGAAGGTTTATTGGCTAACTCGCGTGCCGCTTACAAGAATGCAATTGGTGATCTTCCGAGGAAACTAGAAAAAGTAATCCCTCTGGGCGATATCCCAGTTTCCCAGGAAGCTGCGATCCGAATAGCTAAAAACAATAATCCTTCAATAATAATCGCGCGTCACAGAGAACGGTCTGCAGAAGCTGCGGTTAAAAAATCATCGGGAGCTTTTCTCCCAACTGTCACAGTGGAGGGAGGATTAAGTAGGAGCGAAGAGGCGAGTTCAAGAGACACGAGAACTGATAGCGCGGAAGTTTTCGCCACTATAAAAATTCCTCTTTATCAAAAAGGGTTGACCAGTTCAGAAACCAGAGAGTCAAAATATATATTAGGGCAAAGACGCTTAGAGCTCGATGTCGCTATTCGAGAGGTTACTGAGAACACCAGCAAAGCTTGGGAGAGCCTAATAACATCTAGGGCTAGGGTTGCAGCTCTCGGAGCTGAGATAAAGGCTTCAGCTGTAGCCCTTGAAGGAGTTCGCCAGGAAGCTCAGGTGGGATCTCGAACAGTGTTGGATGTCTTAGATGCGGAGCAAGACTTGCTTAGTGCGCGAGTGAAATTGGTAAGAGCAGAACAATCAGAGGTATTGGCGAGTATGGATTTGAACCGATCACTAGGTAGGCTCACAGCCTCCAGGCTCAAGCTACCAGTAAAAATTTATAATCCCGTTGAGGCGTACGATCGGACTAAAAGGAAGTTGTGGGGTAAATTCACCGATTGAGTTTACGCTCTGTCGTAAATAATAAAGTTTTAAACTGTCAAATTATTAGTCCGTTATAGTAGAGTTCGGGCTGTGTGACTGGAGTGATCTGCGATGAGTCAACCCAAAAAAGAGATTGATAGCGAACCATCCATGGAAGAGATCCTTGCGTCGATCCGGAAAATAATTTCTGAGGATCAACAAGAGGACAGCATTGACAAAAGTAGTTCTGCGAAAGAGGAAGAAAATTCTCACGAAACCACTCCTGTTTCAGAGGAATTTAATCCAGATGATGTTTTAGAGCTCACCGATGAACTAGAGGACCCGTCTGCTACTGGGAAAAGAAACCCCAGCGACACTTCTCCCTCATCTGAGAATTCAAACGAAGAACTCTTAAAAGTTAGTGCCTCTTTTGACGACATGAGTGAGCGGGATGATGATTTAGTCGATGTTCAGTCGATCCGGGCTGCAACCTCTTCACTCTCACTTCTGGCTAATGCGGTCACTGACGCAAAAGCAAGCTTACCAATGGGAAATGGAAACCAGACCATCGAAGATTTGATGAAGGAGGTTATGAAACCAATGGTAAAAGGTTGGTTAGATAAAAACTTGCCGGATCTCGTCGAAAGGCTTGTTAAAACAGAGATAAAACGGATAACGAGAGGCCTCTAAAACCTGATCACCCGCTATGTTGGTCATTAAACTTGACGGTTAGGTGATCGAAAGTTCCAACGACTTTCTGGGCAGACTAAAATGCAGAAACTTGAGTAATTAATACACGCCACATGAAAAATATGGATAAGTCTTATAACCCAGCTAAAGTTGAGGCTAAGCTCTATAAAATGTGGGAAGGGTCTGGTGCCTTTTCCTGCGGGCTTACTCGAAAAAGTGACAAAGCTGATGAGCCTTTTACGATAGTGATTCCTCCTCCTAATGTGACGGGGAGCCTGCATATTGGACACGCATTAAATAACACACTCCAAGATATTTTGGCCCGTTATCATCGAATGAATGGGAAAGATGTTTTATGGCAGCCCGGAATGGATCATGCAGGGATCGCGACTCAAATGGTTGTGGAGCGACAGCTTGCAGACAAAAACATAAGTCTTGCTCGAGGAAATCAAGCGCCAGATCCGAACAATAATCTGATAGGTCGTAATGAATTCGTTTCGAAGGTTTGGGAATGGAAATCAGAATCGGGGGGAACAATTCTCAACCAGTTGAGACGTTTAGGTGCTTCCTGTGATTGGTCGCGTGAACGATTCACTATGGATGAAGGGTTATCAAATGCAGTTCGCAAAGTTTTTGTAACTCTTTTTCGAGAAGGGCTTATCTATCGCGACAAGAGATTGGTGAACTGGGATCCCAAATTCCATACGGCAATTTCCGATCTTGAGGTAGAGCAAAGAGAAGTGGTCGGGAATATGTGGTATTTTCGTTATCCACTTCAAGATAATCCGGCAGAATTTATAACTGTTGCGACCACCAGGCCTGAGACTATGCTCGGTGACACTGCTGTTGCAGTTCATCCTGATGATGAACGCTACCAGGACCTTGTTGGCAAGTTCGTGTTGCTACCAATCGCTAACCGTCCAATTCAGATCATCGCTGACGAATATAGTGACCCTGAGAAGGGCAGTGGGGCAGTAAAAATCACGCCTGCTCATGACTTTAATGATTTTGAGGTTGGAAAACGACATGCCCTTGAGATGATCAATGTCTTGGACCCGTCTGGTCGTATGAATGAGAACGTTCCAAAGGAATTTATTGGCCTTGAGAGGTTTGAAGCAAGGGCCCAAATCGTGAGAGAAATGGAGCGTTTAGCTCTTCTCGAGAAAATAGAAGAAAACCCAATGACAGTTCCCTACGGGGACAGATCTGGGGTTGTGATTGAGCCCAGACTGACCGACCAGTGGTTTGTAGATGCGGAAACCCTTGCCGCGCCTGCGATCGAGGCGGTTGAAGACAGCGAGACTAAATTTGTGCCCAAGCATTGGGAAAACACTTACTACGAATGGATGCGTAACATTCAACCTTGGTGCATCTCCCGACAAATTTGGTGGGGGCATAGGATCCCTGCTTGGTATGGTCCCGATGGAAAGGTTTTTGTTTCAGAGTCTGAAGAAGACGCCGAAGACATGGCCCTAAAGCATTATGGTAAAGCCACCGTTCTCGACCAAGATGAAGATGTTTTGGATACCTGGTTCTCTTCTGCTTTGTGGCCTTTTTCAACCCTCGGGTGGCCAGAAAAGGATGACGCACTATCCAAATATTATCCGACTAATGTTCTTGTGACCGGCTTCGATATCATCTTTTTCTGGGTCGCGCGCATGATGATGATGGGTCTAAAATTTCAGCAGCAGCCCCCCTTTGAGACAGTATACATTCATGCTTTGGTACGAGACGAACACGGCCAAAAAATGTCGAAGAGTAAGGGAAACGTTCTCGACCCCTTGGATTTAATTGATGCTTATGGGGCCGACGCTTTGCGCTTTACCCTTGCGGCACTTGCGGCGCAGGGACGGGATATGAAGCTCTCTTCAGCAAGGATCGAGGGTTACCGAAACTTTATAACCAAACTTTGGAACGCGGCCAGATATTCTCAATTGAACGAATGCCGTTTAGCTGATGGGTTCAAGCCGGAATTCTGTATAGGAACACTAAATCAGTGGATTATCTCCTCGGTTAAAGAGACAGAAGAAAAGGTTCGAGGTGCCCTTGAGGCTTATAGATTTAACGATGCCGCTAATTCCATTTATTCATTCACGTGGCATACATTTTGTGATTGGTATCTTGAGTTTTCGAAGCCAGTTCTGACTGGGGATGATGAAGAAGCGGCAGAAGAAGTTCGACAGACTACTGCCTGGGTAATAAAAAATATCCTTTCTTTATTGCACCCATTTGCGCCATTTGTGACTGAAGAAATTTGGCAGAATATAGGTTATGGAGAACAAGAAACCTTACTTGTGCAAAGCAGCTGGCCTTATTTGGCTTCAATAGAGAGTGTGGAGCAAGCCACCGCTGAAATGGAATGGG
Source organism: uncultured Rhodospirillaceae bacterium (assembly GCA_913052165.1). Taxonomy (GTDB): domain Bacteria; phylum Pseudomonadota; class Alphaproteobacteria; order MPNO01; family UBA2964. The sequence continues at coordinate 5,368 of CAJXEC010000061.1, read as the reverse complement.
TGATTGAAATTATTTCAGAGATACGCGCCGCCAGATCTGAGATGAACGTGCCAGCCGGGGCCAAAATCGCATTTTTTTATTCGCAGCTTGAAGCCAGTACCCTCAAAAGACTCTCAGATCATGGCCAGTTGATTCAAAGGCTGGCTCGACTTGAAAGAATAGAGGCGGTGGGTCAGTCACCAAAAAATACCTTGCAACTGGTAGTCGGAACAGAAACCTTTTTTCTTGCGGTGGGTGATGCAATCAATGTAAATCAAGAAAAGGCCAGGCTTCAGAAGGATATTCAAAAGGCTGATAATGAAATAGTGAAATTGGAAAAGAAACTATCCAATCAGAATTTTATATCAAAGGCTCCGGAAGAAGTTGTATCAGAAAATCGGGATCGACTTGAAGTTGAAATAAGTTCAAGGAATAAGCTGCAATCTGCCCTGGAAAGGCTCGAGGCTTTTTGATTTTTTGCTGATAATTAAGGTGTTTTTAACCATAAGCCTCTCCTGATCGCCTATCGCTAAACAAGAGTTTTCATCAACGGGGAATTTAAATTGTTTTTATTCCCATCGCAGATCAAAAACAATCTAGGGAGAAAGCCCAATGAGCATTCGGATTGGAACTAGTGAAGAGGGCGGTACCTTTAACTTGCAGGGGAGAGCGTTAGGGGAAATTTTACAGTCAAGTTTCGATGTGGAGGTTCTTCCTGTGGAAGGCTCAAGTGTGGCTAACGCAAGGCGCTTACATTCTGGAGAGTTAGAACTCGGTTTTTCCGCTTCTAACTGGGTCGGGCGAGCCATGAGGGGTGAAGAACCATTTGACGAGCCAATTGATATCAGGATGGTCGCTCCGGCTAATGTTGGTCCGATGTTTTTTATTGTAAGGGCAGAGTCCGATTTAACAGAGTTTGATGACATGCGAGGGAAACGGGTATCGGTCAATATTAGAGAAAGTGGAATGTACCAACATGTTCGAACCATATTCTCAATCCTTGGAATTTCTTTTGATGATTTCGAGCCGGTTCATTTGAGTTTTGAGGAGGGTGGCATTGCTCTGGAAAGAGGAGAAATAGATGCTCAATGGCAATGTCCTATTCCAAACCCAGTGATGAGTGATATTGCGGATCGATTTGATGTAAGGGTTCTGGAGTATGGGGACGGGCAACTTGAAAAAATTATCAAGGAGGCTGGATTTTATCGTAGAGCAACATTGAAAAAAGGTGCTTTTAGAGGTTTGAAAACCGATACTCAGCAAGTAGGGGTCCTAAATGTCATTACAACGCATGCAAGGGTCGAGGAGGAAGTCGTCAGAGAAATCGTTTCTAATATGCTGCAGGGGGCTGAACTGCTCTCAGAAGCTGTTCCTCTTTATCAGGGGTTAAACTTGTTATTTGAGGAGTTAAAAATAACCGGTTCAACCGCCTTTGAGCCTGATGGAGTGCCGCTGCATCCTGGGGCCAGGAGCGCATATCAAAGCGCTGGACTTTTAAAATGAGAGGGTATCATGACTAAAATATCCATTGGCACAAATATCGTCGGCAGCACGTTTTTCGAACAAGGTAATGTGATCGCAGATACATTTAAAACTTATGGATCCTTTGAACAAATCCATGTTCTGAACACAGATGTTACCCGACAAGAAGGTGCTGGCAGACTCATACCGGGTGACATTGAATTTGGACTTTGCGCCTCTAATTGGGTGCCGCGACTGGCAGAAGGAACACATCCATTCTCGCGAGGTTATGATGTGCGTATGGTAGCACCTTTAAATGTAGGAGCTCCCTTTTTTGTCGTGCGTGAAGATAGTGAAATCAAGACCTTTAACGATATTTTCGGAAAACGTGTCGCTGTAGGCCCCCGGGACGGTGGGATGACCCAACATATGAAGCTAATTCTACAGGCACTTGGCTACTCGTTTGATGACATCGATCCCGTTTATGTCGAATTTGATAAAGGTACAGAGGGACTTTTAACTGGTGACGTTGACGTTATGTGGCAGGTACCGGTTCCGAATCATATAATGACTGGGATTGAGAAAAGGCTTACGGTTAGAGTGGTTGAATATGGTCCTGGACAACTATCTTCTATTTTACAAGCTGTTCCTTTATATCGACACGCGATCATAGAGAAAGATCTTATTAAAGGGCTCAAATCGGACACAGAGCAGATAGGTGTTCTTAACGTTATAATAACAAACGCTGACGTCGCGACCGAGACTGTTTTCCAATTCGTATCCGCTTATGTCAAGGCTGCTGAACAATTGGGGACCAAGCTTGAGGTTTTTCGAAAATTAACATCTTTAATTGAGGAAATTGAAGACCGAGGCCCCCAGGTTTTTGAGCCTGGCGGTGTTCAGTTCCATCCTGGTGCTTGGGCCGCTTATAAAAAGGCCGGCCTGTTGACATAATTACTGTCATTAGCGACAAAAATCGGCAGCTTATTCATGTACTAATTCTGATTTTGAGGAAAAAATTATGGCTAAAGCCAAAAATCGCGCGGGGAAAACAAGGTCAATTCCAAAAAAACGTCTGCCTAGCAGACACGTAACTGAAGGACCGGCTCGTGCCCCTCACCGGAGTTATCTGTATGCCATGGGTCTCACGGAAAAGGAAATCCACCAACCACTGGTTGGCGTGGCGACCTGCTGGAATGAAGCTGCCCCGTGCAACATAGCCTTGTCTCGTCAAGCTCAAGCCGCAAAGAAGGGTGTTTCTGAGGCCGGAGGAACTCCCAGAGAATTTGCCACCATCACGGTTACCGATGGAATCGCGATGGGGCATGAAGGAATGAAATCCTCATTGGTTTCAAGAGATCTAATTGCAGATTCTGTTGAGCTTACCATGCGAGGTCATTGTTACGACGCTCTTGTGGGATTAGCGGGCTGCGACAAGTCTCTTCCGGGAATGATGATGTCAATGATCCGCCTAAATGTCCCAAGTGTTTTCGTTTATGGAGGCACGATTTTGCCAGGTCGGTTTCAAGGTCGAGATGTAACAGTCGTTGATGTGTTTGAAGGAGTGGGGATGCACGCATCTGGAAAAATGTCAGACTCCGAGCTTCTAGAGTTAGAAAGTGTTGCATGTCCCTGCGCGGGATCCTGCGGAGGCCAATTCACAGCCAACACAATGGCTTGCGTGTCTGAGGCTATAGGCTTGGCTCTTCCTGCATCGTCTGGGGCACCGGCATCTTACGAGTCTCGTGATTCTTTTGTTGAAGATGCCGGAAGAGCGGTAATGCATGCTCTCGCTAAGAATATTCGACCTCGTGATATTTGCACTCGTGAGGCCTTTGATAATGCAGCAACGGTGGTTGCGGCGACAGGAGGCTCTACCAACGCGGCATTACATCTCCCTGCCATGGCCCATGAGGCGGGAATTAAGTTCACCCTCCAAGATGTCGCACGTATTTTTAAGAAAACTCCGTATATCGCTGATTTAATGCCGGGAGGAAAATATACTGCGACCGATATGTATAAAGTCGGTGGTGTTTCGATTGTTATTAAAGAATTGCTGGATAATGGTCTTTTAAATGGTGATTGCCTTACAGTTACCGGGAAAACATTGAAACAAAATGCGCGCGGCGTGAAATTTCCGAAGAACCAAGATGTTGTGTATCGGATAAAAGACGCAATTACTCCAACGGGCGGAGTGGTGGGGCTAAAAGGAAGCCTGGCACCTGATGGCGCTATTGTTAAGGTTGCGGGAATGCAAAGTTTGGTATTTAGAGGCCCTGCTAGAGTATTTGATTGTGAAGAGACCGCATTTGAGGCCGTGGTAAGTGATAAAGTTAAAGAAGGTGACGTCATAATCATTCGCTATGAAGGACCCAAAGGGGGGCCCGGGATGCGAGAAATGCTCTCCACTACCGCCGCTTTGTATGGAAAGGGGATGGGAGAAAAAGTGGCATTGATAACCGACGGAAGATTCTCAGGAGGTACAAGAGGTTTTTGTATTGGTCACGTGGGTCCAGAGGCCGCTGTTGGCGGACCGATCGGGTTGCTCAAAAATGGCGACATCATCACGATTGATGCGAACAAAGGTCGACTGGATGTCGAACTTTCCAAAACCGAGTTAGAAAAAAGAAAAAAGCGCTGGAAACCCAGGAGGACTAATCATAACAGCGGCGCAATATGGCGTTATGCTCAAACCGTCGGGCCTGCCTCTGGTGGAGCTGTGGTCCATCCAGGTGCGGAGGGAGAGACTCACACTTATACTGATATTTAGGAGGTCAATCGAAAACAGTATCTATGTAATGGTCTGAGTTGATACGGGCCTCAATCACCTGAGGGCCTTCGATTTCGAGAGCAAATGATAAAGCGGTCTTGAGTTCTTTTGGAGACTTTACTCCAACTGCGGGGACGCCAAAGTAGTGCTTGGGTGGGCTTTCGTAACTAATCTCTCCCAATGGCGTTCCATATATATCCAATTGCCGTCTTATTTGTTTTACTCGGATAAGCGCCAACCATCGATCGTCTAAAACAACCACCGGCAAGTTAATGCCAAGCCGTTTCGCCGTTGCGAGTTCGCCACACGTCATCTGGAAACAGCCATCGCCGATAAGACAAACGACAGGTTTTTCAGGTTGTGCGAGTTTCGCCGCAATCGCCCCGGGTAGGCCGAAACCCATTGAAGACCAACCATTTGTGATCAGAAACTCTCTTGGACGATGCGCTGCCCATTGACTTGCGATTTGGTGTGTATGCGCGATCGGGAGATGAGAGGTTGTGAATGCTTTCTTAAGTCGGTCTTGAATTGACCGGAGTTTTTCAGGTCATAAGTACCCCCTGTTTCCACTAATCTCTTGAAGGCTTTCAATTTACTGCCCCCCCTAATCTAACAACCGATCTGCCTGCCCTTCTACTGTGTGCCAGCCATTTATCATAAACCCTGTCTATACCACCCCTTGTTTGGATTCTATGCGCCAAGTGGTTGGCTCCTGCTATTGTCCCTCCTAAAGCGGCACCTTGCAAAAAGTCTCCACCTCCCAGTTCTGCACCTACTCCTCCTGCCAGGGCAGCCCCACCAATTTGCCAATGAGGTCGTGCATTATGAAGCAATGAGCCTGTCGCTGATCCAAAAGCTCCTACTGCTGCTCCCTGCCAAAAATTCCCTCCTGACGTAACTCCTCCTGCCAAAGCATGTGCTCCAGCTCTTGCTGCCTCATGGGCAAACTTCGAACCTAACAAAGGCTTAGCTACTTGTGACACATTTCCAGCTGCGTCCGTGGCCTCATAAATACCGCCCACGCCCCCGAAGACTTCACCTATCCCACCTGTTATCGCCCCTGATATTGCTCCTTTGCCAACGGCTCTTCCAAACTGACCCCAATCCCAGTTATTGAATCCTCCGTTGCTCAAGCCCACAGATGCCGTATAAACACCT
>CAJXEC010000060.1 GCA_913052165.1 uncultured Rhodospirillaceae bacterium | reverse complement strand
GGCCGAGTGTTCCAAGCATGAAGGGTGGGGCGTTTTCCATTGGTCGGAGTGACATCAAAACCTTTTTCAGAAAGCAAAGGCGCTTTTTCCTTGTAATAGTCAGACATTATGACGCTCCCCGACTGCTTCGGGTTTACCCGCATACAGAAGTACCCAGTCGTTAAATTTGAATGGGGGGGCTGATAGAAAGGCGAGGGCCTGAACGAAGAGGTCCTCGCGGTTCAACAGTCCACACTCCGCAGCCGCGATGGCCAGGGCTTGTTTATTAGATGTAATAAAGCGTTGCGCTTTGACTTTAGGCCTGGGCGAGCCAGTCACCGTCCTGCATAAAATCCATTGCAGTTCATCCGCTGCAATGAACCAATCAGGAGTAATATCGAGTCGAAAATATGACAGTGACTTTGAGAGGATTTTTTCGTTCATTCCGAGCTCCGTTTTATTAAGGGAGCTCTTATTTATTAGACATAAACACCCATTTACTAGCACGTTGAGTGTTCGATTCTCCGCCAAAGTATGATCTAAGTTATTGAAATATAGAGATAGTTGTTTTTCGTAGCGTTTTTCCGCCAAAGCATGATCTAAGTTATTGAAATATATAAAAACTATTCGTCTAAATGTTAATTTTCACCCTAATTTCTTGCTGTAGATTTTGGAATTCCGCCCAGCACCTTTCAACGGTCCTTTTGCTTGCTTGATAGCCTTGCAAAACCCAATAATCAGAAACAATAAAGATTATGAGTTGCTTATTTGCTATCCCTCGTAGGTTGTAAACGCGCTGGGTGTTCGGTCTGAGTGTACGAGCAAGTTGTTTTTGATGCTGAGAAATTTCTTCTGATCGATTGGCACCAGTGATTAATTTTTGTTCCAAAACATCAATTTTGTCTTTTATGTAGCGTGCCGTAGGTGACTTTTGATGTAATCTTTTTTGCGCATCCTTTTCCGCATGAGTCCTTTCAAGCGCTGCGCAGTGCGCTCCGATAGTCCAACGCTGGACTTGTGATAAACGAAGTTTGCGCATTCCATCTCGACTAAGTCTTTTTCCAGGTCTAGCCATTCCTGTTCTCCCATATCCAATGATTTAGAGAAAAGATAGCGAGTGCTGAGAGAATCACCTCAACTTCTGTGCCAGGTCTTCTGCTTTAAGGTGTGTGTAGCGTTGAAGCATTCTTAGGTCCTTGTGACCTGTAATAGAGGCGACTTCCATTACATTTAGTCCTTTTTCAAAGAGCCTCGATGTTGCTTCATGTCTTAGGTCATGAAAGTGAAAATCTTCTATTTGTTGTTTTTGCATTAATCTTTTCCAACAGCTCTGTAATGCAGCTGGTTTTATAGGAAAGACAAAGCCAGAGATGTCTCTTGGCAGAGTGTTTAGTATCTCCAAGGCTTTAGGAGACAGAGGCACATTTCTTGTGTCTCCATTCTTCGTTTCTGGCAAATGAACATATTTCTTATCCAAATAAACATACTGCCATTGGAGTTTTAGTAATTCTCCTCGTCTCATGGCTGTCTCAATGGCAAACAGAATAAGAGGTTTAGCCCATATATTTGTCACCTGATCCAGACCATGCAGAAGTTTTTCCTCTTCACCTTCTTCTAACCTTCTATCTCTAGGTCTATAAGGAGATGGCTTTCTGATCTTCGACACAGGATTACACGTTAGCTCATAGCCCCAATCCTGCATCGCTACTGTAAAGATATGGGACAGCACAGTCAGTTCACGAAGCACCGTAGAGGGTTGAACCAATTCCAATCTCTCATCGCGATACTGGGCAATGTGAGATCGTGTAATGCCGTGAATAGGAAGACCTGACAGGAATGATTGTTTCAAACCCTTTAATCTAAACTTTTCTATCTCGTGTGATTTTTTATCGACAGAGACGGTTCTCTCATAGCAGCTAATAATATCTACAAACAGACATGGAGATTGGGGAACTAATCCATTTTCTAAATCTATCTCTGTTTTCCTGGACCATCGCAGCGCATCTTCGCGTTTACTGAAGCTTTTACAGAGTGTTTTAAATCCTTTCCGCCTAACCCTTACATAGTAGCGACCTAATCTCTTGGTAATACTCGCCATAATCCTTTCTCACTCCCTCATTGGAGCAGGAATGGAGAAAAGCTAAAATTGGCAGCCCAAATGGCGAGACATAACCATATCGGATTACTGCTAACCAACTGAACTAAAATAGAAAAATATGGCGCACCCGACAGGATTCGAACCTGTGACCTCTGCCTTCGGAGGGCAGCACTCTATCCAGCTGAGCTACGGGTGCTAAAGGGCTTTACAGTTTTTATACGCAGTATTTTAGAGCAATATCGTACCTTTCTCCCAATTACCAATAAAACACAAGACCTTTAAAAGGTGAATCCCAAGACAAAAAAATATCTATTTTTATAAGATTACTGGTGCGGCATTAGTGCGACATGTCCCCGGCCAAGAAAAATACTCTGTCATTTGTAAAATATATAAAAGATAAGAGGACACCCATCTAAAACTGTGGGTCTATAATCATAAAAAAATAGTCGTGTAATGATATAACACTCTATCTCTTTAATAGAGTTACTATGATCTTAAGCTTTATTACCCTGGCTTGAGAGCGGGTTCTGAAACTCCACTTACTCTCTTGATTTATCTCACCGCTTTTGTTGGACTGTATTTAAATCAGGAGGATAAGGGTGCGATTATTTTTCATTACAGCTGTTTTGGTTTCTCTCCAAATTTTGATACCCACATTTTCTGCGTCGGGGTCACCAATTTGCAAATCAAAGTCTTGTAAAGGCATAACTAATAAAAGCGTGTGTATCGCAACCCCCAAAAGACGCCTGTCAACATACAGTTACCTGCCACATAAATTCCTTTCCATTGAGTCAAATAATAAGTTTGTGACTGCAACACGCAGTAAGTGTGGGGGGCCGTGGGAGATATTTAAGATTAGAGGGAATACTATTTACAACCCCCATTGGAAAACGTACCTGTCTTGCCAACCAAATGGAAAATTAGAAGGGAATCGTAAGAAAGCAGGTGCTTGGGAACAAATTCAAGTAATCGATCTAGGCTTTCCCGATTATCAAGGAAATCAGATTTACGCTTTAAAGTGTTTGGCCCATAAAAAATTTATCGTTGTGGAAGGAGGGCATGTAGGGGGACCCGTCAACGCAAATAGAAGAAGCCCTGGGAATTGGGAACAATTCACGATTAAACCAATGTGCGACTATGATGGGCGTATTAAAGGTTGTTATAGGCGCTAATGCTTGATGAAGGATCGCATCCCTGGGCGGCAGTTCTTCTGAGACCATGGTTTTTTTTACCCCAGTTTAAGAGCTAGTTCAGAAGCTCTTATATGCGTATATCTCTTTAACATCCTTAGATCCTTGTGGCCTCTTATCGTAGATACTTCCATTATGTTCACACCTAATTCAAAGAACCGTGTCGTAGCTTCATGTTTTAGGTCATGGAATCTCAGATCTTCAAGTTCGGTTCTCTTCATGGCGCGGTTGACTAGACTGGAAAAGTTCAAAGTAGACTTAAAGTCTGCAATTATGAGAATTTAATGCTCCATAGGAACCTTTGATCAGCTTAAAAAATTAATTGGGTGATTTCTGTGATCCAAGGACTTGTGTGGTTAGAGCGTATGTTTTCCGCGGGCGATTGCCGCATCTTCAGCCTCACGATCATTGTCCCCGGCCGACCCAGCTTGGTGGGCATCAAGGCCAGTAATTCTAACAAATAGATCTTCAAGGCGCGATTCTTCTGATATTAAATCGCTGATCTCGAGACCTTCGGCTATTATCTGAGAAATAATTTTCCCCGCACTGAATTTACTCGGTGAAAAATTAAAAACGAGTTTATTGGGAGATTCTAATTTTCCTCCCAAACCACTTAGTCTGGCGCTGAGTTTTTCTACTGGTGACGACAGGCTCACGAGAAGCTTCCTTTGGTCAATCTCTGAAATCAACGAGGTCGTGTCATTGCGTGCTACAACCTTTCCATGATTTATGATCGCTATTTGATCGCATAATTCCTGAGCCTCTTCCAAGTAATGAGTTGTCAAAACAATTGTTACGCCCTTTGAATTTAAATGTTTAACGTAAGACCAGAGCTGTTGCCTTAGCTCGACGTCGACACCAGCAGTTGGCTCATCGAGCACTAACACCGGCGGTGAATGGACCAATGCTTTTGCGATTAAAAGCCGGCGTTTCATGCCCCCAGAGAGTGATCTTGCATAAGCGTCTGCTTTTTCTTCAAGCCGCATGGCTTTGAGCAGTTCTTTAGTCACCCGATCCCGCTTTGGAACACCATAAAGTCCTGCTTGAAATTCCAACACCTCCCGCGGAGAAAAAAAAGCATCCAGATTCACTTCTTGTGGAACGATACCAATCGAGGCGCGTGCCATTCGCATTTCTTTTTTCAGGTCAAAGCCCCAAATATGTACATTTCCTGCTGTTTCTATAGTGAGCCCGGCGAGAATATTAATGGTGGTGGATTTTCCCGCCCCATTGGGCCCCAATAGTCCAAAGATTGAACCACGTGGAATTGTTAAAGTTATTTCGTCAAGAGCTTTTACCGCCTTCTCGCGGTCTCTCGCTGCATAAATCTTTGTAAGATCTTTGATCTCAATTGCATTATTTGGGAGGGCTTTAGACTCAGTATTTTTCATAGTTTTATCATCGCAGAAACGTTATTCCTAGCATAGCTTGCTAAACCCTCCGGTTCGGTTATCATCCATTTTTCCCAGGGTCGAATGAGCTGAATTGTTCGTGATAATGTCTACAGATGCTGAAGTGTCAAAAAATATTCTGGAGCCATCCGAGAGAATAGAGGTCAATACACTCACAATTGCTTGTGATGGGGGTGGGGGTGCCCTCGGACACCCTAGAGTATTCCTTACTCTCAAGGACGGGCAGGCTGAATGCGGTTACTGCGGTAGGCGATATATCTTAAAAGCCGGGATTATCGATCGCACTGGCCTTTGATGGTTAAACAGCTGAGTAAAACGTAGCAAAAAATGGAAGATAAGAAGCATCTAATTCTCATAGATGGCTCGAGTTATATTTTTAGAGCCTATCATGCACTGCCGCCTATGAAACGTCCGGACGGAACGCCCGTAAATGCAGTTTATGGTTTTACTTCCATGGTCCTAAAGCTAGTGGATGATTTAGAAGCTGATTGGTTAGGGGTAATTTTTGACACAGCTAGAAAAACTTTTCGAACTGAGATTTATAACGCTTATAAAGCAAATCGACCGCCTCCTCCCGAAGATCTGGTACCTCAATTCGCTTTGATCAGGGAGGCTGTATCGGCGTTTGGGTTGCCCCAAGCCGAAATGGAGGGCTTTGAAGCTGATGATTTAATCGCCACCTATTCAAAAAAAGCAGCTGCTGATGGCCATCGGGTTACAGTGGTCTCGAGTGACAAGGATTTGATGCAGCTCATTGATGATAATATTTCGATGATGGACCCAATGAAAAATACTCGGATATCATATGCAGAAGTAGAGAAGAGATTTGGTGTCCATCCCGACAGAGTCGTCGACGTGCAGTCCCTAGCCGGCGATTCTACGGATAATGTGCCTGGTGTTCCGGGGATCGGCATCAAAACAGCTGCACAACTGATAACTGAGTATGGTGATTTAGATAATCTCTTGGCCCACGCGGAACAGATAAAACAGCCAAAGCGGAGACAGAATCTGGTCGAGTTCGCAGACCAAGCGAGAGTATCTCGAGAATTAGTGCGCTTAGCCCAGGATGCGCCGGTTAAGGCAGAATATAACAGTTTTAAATTGAGAAATCCTGACCCGGAGACTTTATTTAGGTTCCTTGAGAAGCAGGGTTTTAAGTCAATTTTATCAAGGGTTCGAGCAGAATTGGATGCTCCTGATTTCGCTGCCAAAAGACCTAAAGTGGAAGGCAATGAAATAAACGACCCTCCGATACGCTACGCATTAGTGCAGAACACCGAGTTACTCCAGAAATGGGCCGACGCAGCAGTCTTGCAGGGGGTTGTCGCGGTGGATACTGAGACAGACTCACTTGATAGCCTGAATGCCAATTTGGTGGGCGTGTCTCTAGCACTCTCAGAACCTGTTGAGGGTGCAAGCGCATGTTATATCCCTCTAGCTCATGTGTCGGGGCCGCCGCAACACATTTTAAATCTTGGTGGCGAAGAGGTGAAAGATGAGTCCAGACTTCCTAGCCAGATCGATTTAGAGGTGGCGTTGGAGGTTCTCCGACCTGTTTTGGAGGGCGCCGGGATCCTCAAAATTCTGCATAATGCGAAATATGACTCAGAGGTTTTTGCCCGCTATGGGATTAAAATTTACTCCCTAGATGATACCATGTTGCTTTCCTATGTTTTGGAGGGAGGGGCGCATAGTCACGGTATGGATGAGTTGGCCCGAGTGCTACTCGATCGCCAAACAATAAAATACAGTGATGTGACTGGAACTGGTCGAAATAAGATTACCTTCGCGGAAGTGCCCCTTGATCAAGCACTGGAGTATGCGGCTGAGGATGCGGAGATAACATTGTCTCTGCATAGAATACTAAAACCGCGATTGGTGGCTGAGAAATTCTCCAAAGTATACGAAAGAATAGAACGTCCTCTTATTGCGGTTTTACAAGACATGGAGTCTGAGGGGATTTTGGTTGATGCAAATCACTTGCAGACACTATCCGACGATTTTGAAAAGCGCATTCTTCAGTTGAGTGAGAAGATTCATGAAATGGCGGGTCATGAATTTAATATTGCGTCTCCCAAACAGTTGGGTGAGGTACTGTTCAACGAAATGGGGTTAGCAGGCGGCAAGAAGGGCAAAACGGGTGCCTATGCAACTGGAGCAGAAATCCTTGAGGGGTTAGCGGGTGAGGGGCATGAGGTGGCAGAAAAGGTCTTGGATTGGAGACAACTTTCCAAATTAAAAAGCACTTATACTGATGCGCTTGTTCGAGAGATTAACCCGGTAACCGGTCGGGTCCACACGTCATACTCCCAGGCTATAGCATCTACCGGTCGCCTCTCCTCGAATGATCCAAACTTACAGAATATTCCTGTTAGAACTGAGGACGGCCGAAAGATACGGGAAGCATTTATTGCAAAGAACGGGTTTGTACTTTTGTCTGCTGATTATTCTCAGATAGAATTGAGATTGTTAGCTCACGTCGCTAACATCGAGGCGCTAAAGGAAGCGTTCGAAAAGGGTTCAGATATTCATGCTGCTACCGCCAGCGATGTTTTTGGCATCCCTGTTAATGAACTTGACCCTGCCACTCGCAGTCGCGCTAAAGCTATCAATTTTGGAATTATTTACGGCATCTCTGCTTATGGTTTGGCGAAACAGCTCTCGATTTCACAGGGTCATGCCAAATCATATATTGATGCGTACTTTGAGAAATATCCGGGCGTAAGAGATTATATGGATAGGACAAAAGAATTTGCCCGAAAAAACGGCTTCGTTTCCACGATTTTTGGTAGACGCGTATATATGCCGGGGATAAATGATAAAAATCCTGCAAGGAGAAATTTTCATGAACGTGCTGCCATCAACGCCCCACTTCAGGGGGCCGCCGCTGACATCATTAAAAAGGCGATGATCCGGATGCCTGGGGCACTAAAAAACTCCAATCTTAGTGCAAAAATGTTACTTCAAGTCCATGATGAATTGATTTTTGAGGTTCCAGAAAATGAATTGGACGCTACGGTTACATTAGTGAAGACCACTATGGAGTCCGCTGCAACTCTCTCCGTGCCTTTGATTTGTGATACCGGTTGGGGAAAATCTTGGGCTGACGCGCATTAAAGAACTATCAGGTAGCCGTCTATTACTGAGATTTCTTGCCGATCGGTTTGGATTTATTTTCTTTTAAGGTCAAAAAGATGGTGGCACCGGCGATAATCCCACCACCGATCCAAATCCAGATTTCTGGAAATTCAGAGAACATTATGAAGCCCACAAATGCCGCAATTGGGAGCCGCGTGTAATGAAGCGCGACGACCAAAATAGCGTCACCATGGACGTAGGCTCGACTAAGAATGCGTTGGTTTGCGAGTTCGAGAAGTCCTATCACAGCCATCCAGGCAAGCTGCTCTAATGTGGGGGTGGTCCAAAAGAATAGGCTAGCGATAAAGGCTAGAGGGAGGATTGTCAGGATATTCCATATGGCGACCGTATCTGGGTGCTCACTTTTTGATAGGAGTTTGCGATTGATGGGATTCCAACTTTGGACCGCTACAACGCCAAATACATAAAGGACACCAATATTAAGATCTACTATACCTGGTCGAATGATTACTGCGGCTCCTATAAACCCCGCAATAAGAGCGATTGTTCGGTCCCCACGAATAGCCTCTCTCAGAATTAATGCGGCGAGGAGAGCTGCGAATAAAGGTCGTGTGAAGTGGATGGCGGTGATGTCAGCAATCGGCAAATGCTTTGCAGCCAAATAAAGAAATGCGCTTGCAAAGAAGGCAAGTGTTCCGCAAAGAATTGCAAGGCCGGGACGATTGGGCTTTAGATAAATGTGGAACCCACCTGCAATAATAGGCGAGACTGCTATTAAACCGAATAAGGATCTAAACAGAATGATTTCGAATACACTGATTTCTTCGGAAATTAATCTTACGATCCCGAGCTGAGCTGTCATCAGGAAACCTGATAAAATGACCAGCACTCCGCACTGGGACGCCGCCGGCCATCTTTTAATAAATGTCGCGAAGTAACTTATCGGACTCATATTATCCCTGCCTTTTGGTTATGGTAGCTTCACTTCGAGCTATATAGGTAGAGGAGGCACATATTACGGCTGCTCCAATCCCTACCCATATCTCGGGGACTTCATCGAATATTAGGAAACCAATGAGGGCACCAATGGGTAGTCGACGGAGAGCAAGAGCCAGGACATAGGAGGCATCGGCTACCGCAAATGCGTGAGACTGGGCCCTTTGTTTTAACATGCCCGTGGCACCAAGAGGATTAACAAGCAACATTGCTCAAGCGTTAGGGTTATCCATACTATTAATGCGGGTACTATTGCGACTGGGATCATTACCAGGGAATGATAAAAAGCTAGAGTGTCCGGTGAGTCTGTTCGGGTAAACAATTTTACAATAATCGTATTGCCAGGTTGGATGACTACTACCGCAAGAACTAGAAGCATTCCCATGTTGATTTCTTGGAAACCAGGACGAATGCTAATCAGCATTCCGATAAATCCGAAGCCGATGGCGGGACAAAGGTCTCGCATGAGCTACTTCGTGTGATACGAGGATCGCCGCAATTGTGCCTAATCCTGGCCGCGTAAATGTTATTGAGACCATATCGGCCAGGGCAATCAATGTAGCAGCTAGAACATAAAATCGACTTACAAAGTATGCGAGCACCCCTCGAGTTATTACTAGGGTCGGTTGAGAGGCTTTTGAGCCTGTCTAACCCACCTTAACGAGCCAAGGTACAATATATACCACCCCAGAGAGGCATCTAAATAGAAAAGCTTCCAGAATATGCAGTTCCGAAGTGACCTCTCTCACGCCAACCATAATCAGTTAAAGCCCAGACCGGCAACTGTGGTCCAAAATGTTGGTCTTGTGGGTGCAGTGGAGCGCACTCCAATATGTTTGAGCCAATTCATAGGCTTTTATAAGCTTAGAAGAAATATTAGCAAAATGAGAAAAAGAAACGAATGAAGGAGGGATAAACCCTCCTTTTCCGAATCATTTTCTGAAAATTAAGCCGCAGCGTGGATCCCTGCCTTGTTAACCTCGTCATCCACATGTTCTTCAAATTGCTTGAAGTTACTCTCAAACTGCTTGGCTAAGTGTTGCGCTGTTGAGTCATACTCACTTTTGTTTGACCAAGTGTTTCGGGGACTTAACACGCCACCAGGAACATCTGGGCAGCCGTCTGGAACTAGAAGACCGAAATTTGGATC
This sequence comes from uncultured Rhodospirillaceae bacterium, assembly GCA_913052165.1. Classification (GTDB taxonomy): domain Bacteria; phylum Pseudomonadota; class Alphaproteobacteria; order MPNO01; family UBA2964. The sequence continues at coordinate 6,076 of CAJXEC010000060.1, read as the reverse complement.
TTCTTGTAGCCCGACTGAGTCGAGCTTTCCATCTAATGCAGCCCTGACCATTGCCTTCGTGTGGCTAATCTTCATTCTTTCGCCGACTCCATACCCGCCACCGCTCCATCCGGTGTTGACTAGCCAGCAATTTGATTTGTGTTTGGAAATCCGTTCCCCTAATAATTTAGCGTAAACAGTTGGGTGTCTTGGCAAGAATGGTGCTCCGAAACAGGTAGAGAAAGTAGCTTCAGCCCCAGAAGTCATTCCCCGCTCTGTTCCGGCTACTTTGGCCGTATATCCTGAGAGAAAATGATACATGGCCTGCTCTGCGGTCATTTTACTTATGGGCGGTAGCACGCCAAATGCATCAGCAGTTAGCATAATAATATTCTCCGGATGCCCTCCCATACCGCTTTTTTCAATATTATCCAAGTAATCTAGAGGATAAGATGATCTTGCATTTTCTGCGAGGGATCCATCATCAAAATTAGGCATTCGGGTGGTTGGATCCAGAACTACATTCTCAAGCACTGTTCCAAAACGTCTTGATGCTGCATAGATTTCTGGCTCGGCATCTGCAGAGAGATTGATCGTTTTCGCATAGCAGCCGCCCTCAAAATTGAACACTCCGTTATCGGACCAGCCATGCTCGTCGTCACCTATCATGGTGCGGCTTGAGTCTGATGAGAGCGTAGTTTTTCCGGTTCCTGAGAGGCCGAAGAAAATAGCAGTATCTCCCCGTTCTCCGAGATTAGATGAACAATGCATTGTCATGATACCCAGCGCTGGCAGTATCCAATTCATCACACCAAAAATACTTTTTTTGATCTCTCCTGTGTAATGGCTTCCGCCGACAAGTACGGTTTTAGTCGGAATATTTACCAGAATACAAACTTCGCTATTTGTTCCATCGGTCTCCGGGATCGAGTGGAAATCTGGGGCTTGGATTACTGTCCATTCCGGCTGAAAACTCGCAAGTTCATCCTCAGTGGGTTGGATGAACATATTCCTGGCAAAAAGACTATGCCAAGCGTTCTCCGTTATTATCCTGACGGGCAGACGATAGGTGGGGTCAGCTCCACAGAAACAGTCTTGAACAAATACTTCACGCGTTTTTAAATAATCCATCATTCTGTTGTGGACAGCGTTAAATTTATCCGCACCTAGCCTCTGATTAACTGGCCCCCACCACACTTCATTCTCTATTGATGCATCCTCTATCATGAACTTGTCTTTAGGAGACCTACCTGTGTATTCACCGGTCTTTGTAACAAATGCTCCGTCGATAGACAGGACGCCTTCACTGCGTCTCAAACCAGCCTCATAAAGCTGAGGTGCTGCCTGATTCCAATGCACTGTCGCAGTGGTTGCTATCCCTTGGTTTTCAATACCAAAACTGCTGATAAATGGTCCGATCTGGTCCACGCTAATCTCCTGATGTAATCACGTTTCCTTATCGGGGCAGACATAAATAATGAAAATCTATCCTGACGAGATTGATTTTCTAATCTGACCCCGATCTAAAGTTTGCCCTAGAAACGCCGAAACATAAACATTCATGGGCGACTACGCAATATTTCATATTTGACGGTATTTTTGCGGAAAAATAAAAGGAAGTGAATAAGCTAGGAATTCTGTGGAGTCGAAAGAAGCAACTACCGAGCATTTGAGTCGGAGATGGGGCTGTAGATTTAGTTCCTTGTAATTGAGTGGAAAAAATTAATGTCATTTGCAAATTTTAACTTGAGCCTCGCTTTTATTTATAACTTTGCCCTAATTGCGACAAATTGTTCGTTTAACATTTACCTTTAAGCTACTTGGGGGGGAAAATGGCAAGCACGATAGCTCTCATTGACGACGATCGGAACATAATTACGTCAGTCGCGATGGCTCTTGAGGCGGAGGGATTCTGTGTTCGAACATTCACTGATGGTGAGTCAGCCCTACGTGGACTGAGGGGAAATTTGGTTGATTTGGTTGTTCTGGACGTAAAGATGCCCAGGATAGATGGGATAGAAGTTCTTAAGAGGCTTAGGAGATGGAGCGATTTGCCCGTGATCTTTTTGACCTCGAAAGATGATGAAATTGATGAAATTTTTGGGCTTAGGATGGGAGCCGATGATTACGTTACGAAGCCATTTTCGCAACGGCTTTTGATCGAGCGCATTCGCACTTTGTTGCGTCGTTCAGAGGTTATCGACAAAAATGTGAATGATCTTGATGAGCAAGTAATCGATAGAGGTCGGCTGGTCATGAATAGCTCTCGCCATTTATGTAGCTGGGATGGTGAAACGGTGGATTTGACTGTCACAGAGTTTTTGATACTTAGGGCGTTGGCCATGCGGGCCGGGTACGTTAAGAGTCGGGATCAATTGATGGATGCTGCTTATGGTGAGAGAATTTACGTTGATGATCGAACTATCGACTCCCACATAAAGAGAGTAAGAAAAAAATTCCGAACTATCTCCGATGATTTTGACTGCATTGAGACGTTATACGGCATAGGATACCGCTATAAAGACCGATAAACGAGATTGCATCATAAATTTTAAAAACGCTATGTTCATTCTGATTTAATGGTTGACGCAGGAGAGAATTTGCCCGCTTCTCTAAATTTTTTCAAAACCATATTGATGTCTCCATTAACGCGGCGAATTTTAAGCGTAAATATTTTGGCATTGTTCGTGCTGGCATCCAGCCTTTTGTACCTCAACGAATATGAAGAAAATCTAATTGAGGCCGAGCGCTTAATTTTGGAGAACCAAGGCAAGATTTTTGCGGGAGCCCTAGCGCAGAGGGTCGCGCCATCCAAAAACAGAGGGTTACATAAGGTAAATTGGGCGAACTCCTCTCTTATGTTGCGCCGTCTCGTCTCTGTGACCGGTGCAAGAGTGCGCATTTATGACGCAAATGGGGTCGTCGTAACCGACTCACGTACATTACGTGATTTGACCACGGGGGTGGTTGACGTCAGTAATTTGCCTCCCCCGGGTGCTCCCAGAAAAGCCTCTAATGTTTTTGATTTTATCTACGAAAAATTACTTTGGATCCTCCCTGGCAGACAGGACTTGAGACACTTTAGTGAGTTTCCAGATGCGGGGGATAGAATTTATCTTGAGGTCAAGAAGGCTCTTGCAGGGCAGCCCGCCGATGAGTTGCGAGTAGATGCAAACGGTCAATTGGTTCTGATTGCAGCTATTCCCGTTCAGCGTTTCAAGAAAATATTAGGCGTTGTTTTGCTCTCTTTATCAGGACAGAAAATTGACCAGGCGGTCCGGGAGCTAAGATTTGATATTGTAAAAATTTTTGGTGTGGCTTTGGCTATAACGATTTTTCTCTCTTTTTATTTGGCTCGGTCGATTGTAGGACCATTAAGACGCCTCGCAATGGCTGCCGATCGGTTAAAGAGGTCTCCAGGCCAACTGAGATACATAGATGGTTTTAATAGTAGAAATGATGAGATAGGTGTCCTTGCCTCAAACTTAAATACCATGACCGAAGCACTTTGCCAGCGGATCGACGCGATAGAGAGTTTTGCTGCAGATGTGGCTCACGAAATAAAAAATCCGTTGTCATCTCTCAGAAGCGCGGTAGAGACAGTGAGTCGGGTAAAAGAGTCAGATCAGCAAAAAAAACTTATGAGAATAATCCAGGTTGATGTGCAGCGTCTTGATCGATTAATTACCGATATCTCTGCTGCATCGAGACTGGATGCAGAATTGTCAAGAGAGACAAGGGTGGCGATAAACCTTACAAAAATGCTGGAGGTTCTTGTTCAAAACTACAGCGCTGATGACAAGCCTCAAGAGAACGCGCCAGTTTTGATTGGCCCGGTTGACGGCGTCGCAATAGTGAATGGAGACGAAGGCCGGTTATTGCGGGTATTTGAAAACCTTCTCAATAATTCGTTCTCTATGGTATTGGAAAAAGCAAGGATCGTTATAAGAGTCACGGTCGGTGAAGAGATAGTAGAGGTCTCAGTGGAAGACAATGGGCCAGGAATACCCGCTGGAAGTGCCGATAAAATTTTTGAACGCTTTTACAGTGAACGTCCGGACGCAGAGAGCTTTGGAAAGCATTCTGGTCTCGGATTGAGTATTTCCCGACAAATTGTTGCCTCACACGGGGGTGAAATTAAAGCTAAAAATCTTATCGGGCCAAACGGCGAGGTATCGGGAGCAGCTTTTATTGTAAGTTTGCCAAAAGCCTGAATAGGTCCGCCAGGTATAGAATACTTTACGTATATGAGGACAGGTTAAATCTCGTCTCGTTCCGTGAAGTGAGGCGTTTCAGTCAAAACGAGCCAGCGGTGGTTAACGAACTAAATATCTATAAGTTAACTCGCGAAGCAGTCTTAATGGCGTGCTGGGTCTGACTAAGAAGTTCTGAAGTAAAAACCCTGAAAACCTGTTTAATTCAGTATTGAGTTAATAAAATTGAACGAACCTACAAATCTAGTTTAGGGTAATGGGGTACTTAGGGGGAACATTTTTTAGCGAGCCGCATTAATGAGACAATTTTCCGATGATCCGAATGACCTTCCGTCAAGATCCAGGATCCTAATAGTCACCGGAATGTCAGGTGCGGGGAAAACTTCGACTCTAAAACTTCTCGAAGATATTGGCTTTGAGGCGGTGGATAACGTTCCGATATCTTTGATGAAGGATTTGGTGGCAACACGTCGGCCAGACAGTCCATCTCTTGCCATTGGTGCCGATATAAGGACTAGAGATTTTGCTGCTTCCGCTGTGCTTTCAGAGATGGACAAACTCATCGTAAAAAGCGATTTGAATGTAGATCTCATATTTTTGGATTGTGATAATGAAGTTCTAGGTCGCCGGTTTTCTGAAACGCGTCGCCGACATCCACTCGCTCAGGACAGGCCCGCAATGGACGGGATTATTTTGGAGAGGCAATTAGTATTTGAGTTACAGGAAATGGCCGATTTAGCCATAGACACTAGCTGTTTGCTCATTCGTGATTTGAAAAATATTCTGCAGGGCCATTTTGGTTCTGATGGGGATCCTGGGTTAACTGTCTCAATCAGCTCATTTTCCTACAAAAAAGGGCTTCCTCGGGAGGCTGATTTGGTATTTGATGTGAGGTTCCTAAGAAATCCATATTATGATCCGCTGCTTTCTGGAGGCACTGGGCTAGATAAGTCGGTTGGCGAATTTATAACGCTTGACGATGGATTTCATTGCTTTTTCGAGAACCTTAAGAATTTCCTTAAGCCGCAGCTGCCAAGATTTCTGGGTGAAGGCAGGAGTTATTTGACGATTGCGATCGGTTGTACAGGTGGTCGGCATCGCTCGGTTTTTGTTGCACAAAAACTTGGAGAATGGTTGGAGGCCAGGGGGGAGAACGTCATCATTAGTCATAGAGAAGTTAACGCAGACCGATGACACAAATGAGTTGAGTCTTAAAAGTAGGGACGTAAAAAATGATTGGCTTAGTTTTGGTAACCCATGGTCGTTTGGCGTTAGAGTTAGTTTTTGCCTTGGAACATGTCGTGGGAAAGCAAGAAAATATCTCTACAATTTGTATTTTTCCAGAGGATGATATGGAGGTGAGACGAGCTGATATTTTAGACGCGGTAGAGAAAGTGGGAAGTGAGGGGGTAATTCTGCTTACGGATATGTTCGGCGGAACGCCGTCAAATCTCTCTATTTCAGTGATGAAAGAGGCGAATGTGGAGGTAATTGCGGGTGTGAATTTACCGATGCTGATCCAACTGGCACAAATACGCCCCACTTACGCTTTAGAAGAGGCAGTCAAAGAGGCACAAGATGCGGGGAGGAAGTATATCAACGTTGCCTCCCAGTTGTTGGCCGATCGCAAGAAATAAACAATATGGACACTCTAAGGTATCTAAGGACTACGTTGATTGTTAATAGGCGGGGGCTTCACGCTCGCGCGGCAGCAAAGCTCGCGTCTCTCGCAAGTGGATTTAAGGTTTGTATTACTGTATCTGCTAATGGCGTTTCTGCGCCAGCGAACTCCATAATGAGCCTGATGCTTCTCGCGGCCGGTCCCGGCGATGTTATCCAATTTGAGGGTAAGGGCACGGAGGCGGAACGAGTTATTTACCTGC
>CAJXEC010000059.1 GCA_913052165.1 uncultured Rhodospirillaceae bacterium | reverse complement strand
TTCTAATCGTCTTAGAACAGAATTTATCATTTTTACAAGCATTGATTACCTTATGTATGACATCATTTTTTTAAAATAATTTTGGGAATATTTTATCTCCATAGCTTTTATGTTATGGGGTAATAATTGAGATAACATGTTTTTTGTATATTTTATCAGTTCTATTGGCAAGTTACTCTTCAGACTCGGTTAAATTTAAAATTCAACGCAAGGCGAAACCATTTTCTTCCAGATAGGCACGAAATTCTGCTCTTTCTGGCACGGAGAGTTGACGAGAGATGTGCTCCGACCAAAAATAGGGTTCCGTCACACCGTAGAGATCAGTCTTCTGCTGACGCTCTGGCGGAACTGCGTGCGCCGAATGTCTAATCTGATCATAATTTGATATGTGCTTTGCAAGGTCAGTGTCATCATATGTGTTGTAATGAACAACTGCGCCTTGCGGCAATCTCTGATTTACGTAGCCTTCTGTGTCTGGCCACCCAAACATCACGCCGGCAATCGGAAAAACACCAGAAGGTAGCTCTAAAACCTCAGATACCCCGTGTATCGAGTCCCTTAGGCTACTTAGTGGGGCGCAACCGAGACCGGCAGCCTCCGCACCGGCCACAAAATAACCAAGCGCCAAGGCGCCATCCACGGCTGCATTGAGAAAGCTATCCATATTGTTGTTCTTATTCTTTTTCCCTGTAAACTCGCCAATTTGTCTATTTCTGCGCAAGTCAGCACAGAAAACGACCAGGCCAGGAACGCTCTCTATGATTTTTGTCCTTGGGCACCATGGTGCCAGACGGGCCCTTACACTTGGGTCTTCCACGACGATGATTGAATATTGCTGAAGATTTGATTTGGTAGGTGCAGATTGCGAGCAGGCTATCAAGGTTTCCAGCAATTTGCGAGAAATGCGTTTGTCCTTGAAAACACGGATCGACTTCCTGGAAAGTAGCGAAATAACTTGTTCATTGACGTCAATGCCCTTGCCAAGTTCTGTGACTGAACCGTATCTATTCTTTAAATGTGGTGTTGGATCGACCATTTCTAATCTTTCTCCCTCTAGAATGAGAAAAGTTTTAACGCCCTTCAATGAGTTCGTTAGTGTTTCCCGAGCTTCAGGTTTTCATAAAAATATTCTGCCCGACTATGTTAGAGTTACAGGGCCCAGGTAGTCTGCGATCATACACGCCATTACCTTGGCAGCGTCCCTCGTGCGATCAACAGACGCACAATCTGAGTCAGTGTGGGCAAAATGATCCTCTCCACAGCCATAGTTAGCGCACGGTATCCCCATATGATTAAGGTATCCCTGATCGAAGGCGGCAGTGCTGTAAAACGTCTCGGGTTTCTCGCCGAGCATCTTTTCGGCAGACGAGGATATAAGCTTAACAACGGGTGCTTCGTCGTCTAGCAGAGATGGATACATAAATGGACCTCTAGTGAATTCCACAGCCCATGCTTGACCACTCTCCGGATCTTTCATTCCATCGATTTGTTTGACCAGTTTCTCGATTTGAACCCACGCATCAATCGGATCCTCACCAGGTAGGAGACGTCGGTCTAATGTTATCTCGCATTCATCTTGGATGGTGTGGGTTGACTCAGGATAACTTCGAATGTGATTCACAGCCCAGGTGGGTTCACCCAGATAACGGTGTGAGCCAATCAAGTGAAGGTTCTTTTGGAGCAGCTTTATTACTTCGACCGCTCCGGTTATCGCGTTACAACCATTTACCGGTGCGCTGGAATGGCAGGGTTTGCCTCGCACTTTTATAAAACTGTCGACTCTTCCGCGATTTCCAAGAGTGATTTTTAAGCTGGTGCCCCCTAGTAAGGCCATGTCGGCTCTGACACCTTGACCTTCAACCACGCTTGCGATGGCATCGTGTCGGCCGGTTTCTCCAGAAACGCAGCATAAAAAAATCAATTTTCCTTCTACAGGAATATGATTTTCAACTATGGCTTCCATCGCGAGCAGCATCGCAGCCAAATTTGCCTTTTGCTCGCTCGCTCCCTTACCCAGGACCACCCGCCCGGGTAGGCCGTAGTCTTCGCCATCCACAACTTCGCCTTGGTAAGCATTTTTCATGGTCGCTTGTGGCTGATTCATAGCGTTGCCAATGAGCATCAGCGATTTTCCCGTTCGACCCTCTCCAAAATCCGCGATAAGGTTGTTCATGGGATCATAGCGGATATTATTAAAGCCTATTCTCAAAAGACGGGGTTCAACTGAGTTCCGGATAAAGTCGACCAGCAAGGGTTCCGCTTCCAAAAGTTCCGTTTGAGGACTTGGCACCCGCACTAAGTCAACAAGCAGGCTTTGAGATCTTTCTAGAGTCAGTGATTTGTCGATAGTGTCTTTAAAATTCATTGCCGGTTATGCCCAAATACAATCACACTGTAGTAGGTTTGAGTGGATAAGGCGACTCAACATAGAAAATTTGCCGAGCTTTTCGGAGGAGCTTGTTGTTGACAGAACTGCCTCCGACCTCTAAGTTCCGCGACCGATTTAGTAAAAAAAACCGGCCAAGGGTCTGAAAATGAAAATTGCAAACTCATTAAAAACGCTAAAAAAGCGCGACAAGAACTGCCGGGTTATTCGTCGTAAAGGTAGGGTATACGTGATTAATAAGCGGAATCCCCGGTTTAAGGCACGCCAGGGCTAATACTCGGACTTCTCCCGGCTGTAAATTTGGAAACCTCCACCAGGTTGCTTGTAGGACATCCCCGGGGCATTCTGTCCCTCCCTTTGATCTCATCCTTGAAAGATTGTTTCAATGGAAATGCCCAGCCTTGACCCTGAGGCCCTTGCTAGGCGGCCAGAGCTAATAAGAGCGCTCCGGCACTTTCTTCCTCCCGAGCATGTTATCGCAGATCAGGCCTCGCTGAGGGCTTATGAATGTGATGGGCTGACGGCATATAAACAAAAGCCAATGCTAGTTGCCCTCCCTGAAACTACCCAGCAAGTTTCACAGATACTTCGGGTCTGTAGCGATTTAGGGGTTAAAATTGTTCCCCGTGGAGCTGGTACTTCGCTCTCGGGCGGCGCTTTGCCAGTTGCGGACGGGGTGATGATTGGGCTCGCAAAGTTCAACCAAATATTGGAGATCGATTACCATAACCGATGTGCGGTTGTGCAATCAGGAGTAACCAATCTTGCAATTAGTGAGGCTGTTCGAAGCCATGGCTTTTACTATGCACCGGACCCATCCAGTCAAATAGCTTGCACTATCGGCGGCAATGTAGCGGAGAATTCAGGAGGTGTTCACTGTTTAAAGTACGGTCTTACGACACATAATATTCTTGGTCTCGAGTGCGTAATCCCAGACGGTAGAGTAATTCGATTGGGGGGCAAGGCGCTTGACTCTGCAGGGTATGATTTAATAGGCGTCTTAACCGGGTCAGAGGGGCTTTTAGCAGTTATTACTGAGGTGACTGTGAGAATTTTACCAAAGCCAGAAACCGCACGCGCGATGCTAATAGGTTTCTCATCGAGTGAAGCATCGGGGAATTGCGTGGCCAGTATCATAGGTGCGGGAATCATTCCCGCCGGCATGGAGATGATGGATCGACCTGCAATAAATGCCGCAGAGGACTTTGTTTCAGCAGGCTATCCCAGGGAGTCTGAAGCACTTTTAATTGTGGAGTTAGATGGACCAAAAATTGAAGTTGATTTTTTAATATCTCGAGTGGAAAAACTAGCTGCTGAGGCCGGAGCAGATACTGTCAGGATTAGCAATAGTGATGAAGAAAGAGAAATGTTTTGGAAAGGCAGGAAATCAGCCTTTCCTGCTGTAGGCCGCATTTCGCCAGATTATTATTGTATGGATGGTACAATACCGCGCAAAGCCCTTCCGAGAGTGTTGTCGGCGATTATGGGAATGTCGAAAAAATATGGGTTAAGCGTTGCAAATGTCTTTCACGCTGGTGATGGCAATCTTCATCCGCTTATCCTTTTTGATGCCAACGTTCCCGGCCAACTGGAGCGAGCAGAGGATTTCGGTTCTGAGATTCTAAGGTTATGCGTGGAAGTAGGCGGTGTGCTTACAGGTGAACATGGGGTCGGGGTCGAGAAGCGGGACCTTATGGGAGTTATGTTTAGTGACGATGATCTTAAGCAGCAACAAAGAGTAAAATGCGCATTTGACCCTCTCCAATTGCTGAACCCGGGAAAGGTTTTCCCAGTGCTTCACAGGTGTGCCGAACTTGGCCGCATGCATATCCATGATGGCAAAGTAACTTTTCCTGAGTTGCCTCGGTTCTGATGAAGGAATTTTGGCCTAACACGTCAGCAGAGATCAAAACTGCTATTTTAGACGCGCTCTCTTGTGACCGCGCACTCGCCGTTTGTGGTGGAGGCAGCAAAGCAGGACTTGGCGGTGAGGTGAATTCTGATTGGGTTTTGAACACGTCAAATTTTACGGGAATTGTGGATTATGAACCTAATGAGTTGGTGCTAACTGCGAAAGCAGGAACACCAATTTCCGAAATTGCTTCTGTTTTGAAAGAGGCCAGCCAGCACTTATCATTTGAACCTCCTGATTGGCAGCTCTTTCTCGGTAACGAAGGTAGCATTCAGACAATTGGTGGTGTAATCGCAAGTAATTTTTCAGGACCTAGGCGAATAGCAACCGGGGCTGCTCGCGACTTTTTTTTGGGTTTAGAGATGGTTACTGGCCGCGGGGAGATTATTAAGAGCGGGGGGAAAGTCTTCAAGAACGTGACGGGCTATGACTTATGTAAACTCTTAGCCGGTTCCTACGGAACCCTTGGCGTCCTGACGGAGGTCTCTGTCAAATGCCAGCCGCTATCGCAAAAAGTAAGAACTGTTCTAGTTTTAAATTTATCCGAACAGCAAGCGGTAGAGGTAATGTCAGATGGTCTCAATTCTCACCTTTCAATTACAGGGGCAGCACATCTCCCAGAAAAGACTGCCTCAAAATCTAGAGTGAACTATGTTGGTCAAGCGGGCACGTCAATTACAGCGCTTAGAATTGAAGGCGTAGAGGTATCAGTTATTGAGAGGTGCGAGAAATTAAGGAAACGGATGTCTGCCTTCGGAACTGTGGAAGAACTGCATTACCATAATTCGAAAAAGCTATGGGAAGAAATTGCTGATATCAATTATTTTTGTGACAACAAAGAACCCGTTTGGAGGGTTTCTATTCCGCCCTACTCGGGTGCAGCTTTTGTAGAAGCCGTGCGTCGCGAATTAAACGTTGAGGTTTATTTTGATTGGGGCGGCGGGCTTGTTTGGATGAAGTTATTAGAGCACAAGGGAGAAAAATGGGGGTCAGAAATGCGGGCCTTGGCCCGCAAATATAGTGCTCATGCCGCTCTTGTGCGCCCAGGTAATGTCAACCCCAAGAGAACCCCATTTTTTGAGGTTGAGGATCCCGGCATCGCTTGGTTAAATCGGCAAATTAAGCATAGTTTTGATCCCAAGGGGATTCTCAATCCTGGTAAAATTTTTGGGGCGCTTTTGTGATGGACACTCAATTTACCGAAGCACAGCTCGCTGACCCAAGAATAAGCCGGGCAAACGATATATTAAGATCATGTGTTCATTGTGGTTTTTGTAATGCGACATGCCCTACATATTTACTTACTGGTGATGAAAGGGACGGGCCGAGAGGTCGCATTTATATAATACGAGATATTTTGCAAGAAGATCGTGAAGCAACCTCATCAGAGGCACATCATTTGGATCGGTGTCTTTCTTGTTTTTCATGTGTCTCAACTTGTCCTGCAAGTGTTGATTATCGCCGCCTGATTGATCCTATGCGGGAGAGATTGCTTCGAAGTTTTGGTCAGTCTCTTGGTGGTAATATTTTTAGATGCCTAATTGGAAACGTTCTCACGCGGCCAAGACTCTCCGGACTGCTTATTTTGATATTGCAACCTATTCGTTCCTTCTTGCGTCTAGCTCCAGGTCCTTTTGGGAGATTGTTCGAAAATTTGCCGGCAACAAGACCATCCATGCCAATGGCTGCAGGGCTCTATAAGGCCAAAGGTGATCGGAAATTTCGAGTTATTCTAAATTCCGGGTGTATTCAGCAAACGGTAGCTCCTCAAATAAACAAATCGACAATAAGTTTGCTTACACGGCTTGGGGTAGAGGTCGTGGTGCCAGCAGGAGGCGTGTGTTGCGGATCTCTGGATCATCACCTCGGACGCTCAGCAAAATCGATCAATTTTGCGAGAAAAAATGTGCGAGCTTGGCAAGCTGCGGAAGCAACTTATGGGCCTATTGATGCGATCATCTCAAACGCTTCAGGATGCGGGGTAATGATGCGAGATTACGCGGAACTATTTAAGGAAGATGAGAACTTTTTGTCTGTTGTTGAGGGTTACGCTGAGAAGACCATCGATATTAGCTTTTTTCTGCATGAAGCCGATTTGAAGTTGGAGGTAAAAGAAAAACTCTCATTCAAAGTGGCCTTTCAGATGCCATGCTCATTATTGCACGGCCAAGGGGTGGCTGCGGAGGCTGGACCCGAATTGCTCCGACGAGCAGGTTTCGAGGTATTTAGACCAAAGGAAGAGCATATCTGTTGTGGTTCTGCTGGCACTTATAGCATGTTACAAGGCGTTATGTCTGAGGCCCTTAAAAAAAGAAAACTAGAAGCCCTCAAGGAACTTGAGGTAGATGTGGTCGCCTCGGCTAATATAGGTTGCTTGACTCAACTGGATGGGGGACTTGAAGTGCCCACGGTCCATGTGGTTGAGTTATTAGACTGGGCTACTGGGGGGACAGTGCCGAATAGATTAACCGGATCTATGCCTGGAGGAGTAAATGGAAAAACTCATCACTTGGCTTAACGCTTCAGCAGAGCTTTATTTCCCTAACATAGGCTTGGAGGAAATCGCTGTTGATCCGCAGTTAGAAGCCCTGTTTGTGGCCTTAGGGAGCGCCAGTTCAGAAGTGGAAGCGACTCCAATTGAATCGATGATTTGGTCTATTTGGTCCAAATCAGGGGATAAGCAGGTCGACAAACTCATGAAGCGAGGGAACCTTGCTTTGCGGCAGGAGAATTTGCTGGACGCTCTTACGTTTTTTGATGCCGTTGTTGAAATCCTTCCGGATTTCGCAGAGGGCTGGAATCAGCGTGCCACCGTTAATTATTTATTGGGTGATTTCGATAGTTCTATCAGCGATGTTGAACGGACACTCTCTCTGGAGCCACGGCATTTTGGTGCCCTGTCCGGTTTGGGCATGATAGCTCTATCCTTAGGGCAAGATGAGCAAGCCTTGGAGGCATTTGAGGCAGCACTAGATATACACCCTCATTTATCGGGGGCGATGAGTCACATAAAAAAGTTACGAGAAAAGGTCCGTGGCATGGGATCCTAGTTCTTCTTCAAACCCCAAGCGCTCTCACTAACTATCAAGTAGTTCGATCCTGAGAACATTTGTTGCCCCCGGTGTCCCAAACGGCACACCGGCAGTTACAACCAGGGGTTGACCTGGTGACGCAAATTCGAAGCTTTGCGCTAACAACCTTGCCTCGTCAATCATTGAGGCGAAGTCTTTCGCATCCTCAGCGATTACGCATTGTACCCCCCAAACTACTGCCAGCCTTCGGGCTGTACGAACGTGTTCGGTAACACATAATATCGGCACTGTCGGCCGTTCTCTTGCCGCTCTGATGGAGGTAGAGCCCGATGTTGTATATGTGACGATAACGGCCGCCGACACAGTTTCTGCTACCTGCCGGGCCGCAGCTGTAATTGCGTCTGCTGTTGTGGCCTCCGGGGTTGTGTCAGATGACCCACCACGGTCCCAAAATATTGGATCTCGCTCCACGCGGCCTATGATGCGTTCCATAATCCTCACAGCCTCGATTGGGTATGATCCCACGGCTGTTTCAGCGGACAGCATAACTGCGTCAGCCTGATCGTATACCGCAGTAGCAACATCCGATGCCTCTGCTCTTGTCGGCCTTGGTGAAGAGATCATCGACTCAAGCATCTGCGTCGCCACGACGACTGGTTTTCCATGTTTTCGGCATGCTCGAATAATTCGCCTTTGGAGAATTGGAACGTCCTCTGTGGGCATTTCAACGCCTAAGTCACCTCTTGCTACCATTATGGCATCTGACATAGCCACGATATCATCAAGGTGATCTATCGAGCTGGGTTTTTCCAATTTAGACATGATCAGAGCGCGATTTCCAATCAGCTTTCGGGCTTCTCGAATATCCGCTGGGCGTTGGATGAAACTCAAACCTATGTAATCGACTTCCTGATCTAATGCGAACTCTAGGTCAGAGCGATCTTTATCTGTAATTGCCGTTATCGGCAGAACCGCATTTGGTATATTAACCCCTTTGCGATCAGAAATAATCCCTCCGACAGTAATTTTGGTGATCGCATAATCTTTTCCCGCTTCCTCCACCGTGAGGCTAAGTTTTCCATCATCCAATAGAATCGTGGTACCCTCGTATAAGGCCCCAAAGATTTCTGGATGGGGCAAGCAAATGCGGGTGTGATTTCCGGGATGCCGATCAAGGTCAAAACGAAAAGAGTTTCCCTTTTCCAGATTTGCCGACCCATTTTCAAAATTTCCTACGCGAAGCTTAGGCCCCTGTAAGTCTGTGAGTATCGCGACGGGACGACTGAATTTCTTCTCTAACGCTCGAATGGCAGATATACGCTTAGCATGGTCTTCTCTCTCGCCATGGCTAAAGTTTAGTCTAAACACATCTGCGCCAGACTCGAAAAGTTTTTCAATGACTTCAGGCCTCTCAGTTTTTGGACCGAGGGTGCAAATAATTTTTGCTTGTCGGTAACGACGCATGAAGATGCTTATAACCTAACCCTAGGTGGATCACCAGAGCTTAGATATGCGCATCTAAAATCGTTAAGATTAGTTCCAGTCGGTCCAGTCTTGATGAGTTCCTCCGTGAATTCAAAGGCCTCAGCCGCTGCATGTTGTTTCAAGTAAACTTCCGGAAACTTTCCAGCTTTTCTAATTCGCTGAGTTGTGTTCGGGGTTACTATCGCGCCAGCTGCGCCCGAGGACCCATCCAAGCCGTCGCTATCGCATGCAATGCCATACAACATCCCCTTATTTTCTAACTCCAACGCAAGGGCTAAGAGATATTCGGTATTTCTTCCCCCCCGTCGTTTGAGGGCATTTCTGTCCAACTTCACCGTAAGCTCTCCCCCTGATAACAAAACCGTGTCCAGCGGTAATTTCATTAATTTTTCGGCGTGTTTCCTAGCTACTTCTTGGGCTGACCCTTGAACCGTATCACCAAGGTTCTGAACAGATATACCCCTTGAGGAGAGGTCCATCTCGGTACTTTGCAACATGTCAGATCCAGAGAGCACTATATGCGTTTTTGAGGTTGCATTGGTCTCAAAGGATACCGCCTTTGATTTAATGGCCAGGTATTTTTCAACCGGTTTCGAAATAGGAATTCGGTATTTATTCAGAATATGCCTAATGTCCATCTGCTTCCCCGCAGCAGGAATTGTAGGCCCAGATGCCACCGCCTCTGGATAATTTCCAGGAACGTCAGAAATTATCAAAGTTAGCAAGGTGGCCGGAGACGCTGCTAAGGCCAGCCGTCCTCCTTTAATTCTAGAAATTTCTCGTCGGACAGCATTAATTTCGGAAATTGATGCGCCGCTGCCGAGCAAGGCTTTTGTTTAAGTTTGTTTCTCTGAAAGTGAAATCCCAGGTGGCGGATAACAAACCAGTGAAGACCCGCCTCCTGAAATGAGAGCTATCACGAGATCCTGCTCGCGCAAATTATCGACTGTTTTTAAGAGCTTTTTCGCAGCAAATAAACTTGATGAGTCGGGAACTGAATGTCCGGCAAAGATGGTATCCAATCGTTTGCATTCGTTTTTTGTTCCGTAGGGAACCGCGATAATGCCATAGCAATCTTGATAAAACTCTTCGACAGCTAATGCCATTCTGGCGGAGGCTTTACCAGCACCGACGACAACAACTCGCCCGTTTACATTTTTTGGCAAATATTTTCTGATTAGTGGGTATGGATCGCTAGCTCGCAAGGCACGACTAAATATTGCCCTTAATGGTAATTCTGACATAGCCGTTTTGGGATAGAACCTTTATATTTGAGTGACAAATTACAAGAGATGAGGCCTGGAGGAAATAAAAAATATGACCGAAACAGAACAAAATAACCGTATGGAATTGGAAGCGGCTGCATTTAGAACGCTTGTAGGGCACCTGCAGAAGAGAACAGATGTCCAGAATATTGACCTGATGACACTGGCAGGCTTTTGTCGGAATTGTCTCAGTAAGTGGTATAAGGCAGCTGCTGACGAGAGGGAGATCGACTTGGATATGGATACAGCGCGTATGCATGTTTATGGGATGACATATGACGAATGGAAAAATACCTATCAAAAGGAGTCCACCGCTGAGCAGCAAGAAGCCTACAAAAAGGTAATGGCTGATCCAAATCTAACAACCTAGTTTTACGGATAAAAAGGCCCCCTCCAGCAACTGTTGCGGTTCATCTGGGCTTTTGAAATATTCTTTAGACGTAAAAATTTTTTTAAGGAGTAAAAGGCATGCCAGAGGGCACTGGGACGATTGCCAGAGATCAATTGCGCACTTTTATCGAGAGGATTGAGAGGCTTGAGGAAGAAAAGGCTAATCTCCTTGCCGATATCAAAGAAGTTTATGCCGAAGCCAAAGCTATGGGGTTTGACCCAAAGATTATGCGAAAAGTCGTTTCATTAAGAAAAATGGACGTCGAAAAGCGTCAAGAGGAAGATTTTGTTTTAGATACCTATTTGAATGCTTTAGGGATGTTAGAGCAATCGGGTGTCCATCCTGATCAATTTCGATAGGCAGCTGCCAAAGCAAATTAAAACTTCTCCTTCCATGGTCGTAATTCTGTTTCCCATGCCCAACTGTTTCGCGGTTGAATCCAAAATTGCCAATAAATCTCCGCAATAGAATCAGGATCTAGGAGGCCATCGGGCCCTCGATCGTCTCTAGGATCCGCTGGCCCTTTGCTTATTCCGCCATCGATTACAAAATGACCAATGTGGATGTTTTGTGGATGAAGTTCTCTAGCCAAAGCTTGGGCAAGGCCCCGCAAACCGAACTTGCCCATCGCGAAGGTGGTAGAATTTGGGTATCCCCTCACCCCTGCTGATGCCCCGGTAAAAAATATTGCCCCACTGCCTTTTTTTAACATTCGCTTAGCAGCCTGTTGGGCCATCAAGAAACCACCGTAGCAAGATATTGTAATAGCATGAAGAACTGCCTCGGGGTCGATATCAGTGATTGGCCCTCGTACCCTATTAGAGGCGTTGTATATTGCTAGATTAGGTTCTCCAATTTGATTGCTTACGGTCTCAAAAAGAATTTCCATTTCTTTAGGGACGGTTGCATCGCATTTGTACGCTTTAGACCCAGTCTCCTCACAAATTTTAGCAAGTTTTTCGACATTTCTCGCAGCTAAGGCCACGTGAAACCCTTCGTTCGAAAATCGGCGAGCTATACTTGAGCTGAGCCCAGGACCTGCGCCCACTATAAGAACGGTTTTTGCATCGGCCATTTTACCCTCTTGAACCTTTTCTTTTAGCCTAACTCGATATGTTCAATGATTCCTCTAACTCTGCTGGTTTGGCGAATGATTTTAAGTATAACCGCCTTCTCTGAAGGCTTATTTGTTCGTCCTAACAAGTAAACCGTCCCGTTAACTACCCGCCATCGATAGTTAAGCCATCTGATATCATTTCTGGACAACAGTTGCGCCCGAATTTTGGCGTCAATCCAGGTATCATTTGCTCTGGTTTTGATGTTGTCGTTCTGCGCAACTTTGATGTCGTTGTAAAGCGACCGAACTTTCGTGAGACCATTCACCAGTCTCCCTGCGCGGCGCCTATCATGCTCACTTGATACCATACCGGTGAGCATTACGCGCCCCTCGTAACTGTCAACAAATACCCTGAAAAAAAGATCGCGGTTACGCTCCGATAACAGCCTCTTATTGATGTCTAGGATAATCTCGTTGTCTGCAATTGTGTTTCCACGGGACCGATCATCGCCAAATGTCGCCAAGCCAAATGTCGCCAACTGGGCGGAACATCCGCCCAGCAAGACCATGGTCAAAAGGGCTGGTAAAAGTACTGATTTAAGATTGATTTTAAGATCCATACAGAGCCTCCAATTGGGCAGAAAATTTCTCACGAACTTTATGTCTTCTTATTTTTAAAGTTGGGGTCATCATTTCATTTTCGATTGTAAGTTCTTGGCTCGATAGGATGAACCTTCGCACGCGTTCGATCGAGTTAAGTTGGCTGTTAACCCTCTCCAATACTCTCCCCATAGCTGCACGTAATTGAGGGTTCTCCATCAAATTCAGGAGATCCTCGGAATGCGACAGGTTACTCTCGGACCATTCTCGAACGAAGTCCGCGTCAGGGATTATTAAAGCTACGAGATGAGGTCTCTTATCGCCATAGACCATCGCCTGATGAATTTCAGGCTCAGCCACCAGAGAGCCCTCCACACGCTGAGGGGAGATGTTATCGCCGCCAGAGTTAACGATGATGTCCTTTTTTCGGTCAGTAATTCTGATATGACCGTCAGGGTCTATGACACCGACGTCGCCTGTGTGCAGCCAACCGTCAATAATGGTCTGAGAAGTTGCGGCTTCTTGCCCCCAATAACCTTGCATAACCAAATCTCCTTTAACGAGGATCTCGCCATCATTTGCAATTTTTACCTCAGCCTCCGAAAACGGTATTCCAACAGAGTCAATTCTGTATCCGGTTGGGGGATTAACACTGATCACAGGTCCCGACTCTGTTTGGCCATAACCTTGTAAAATTCTTATACCGAGCCCTGTAAAAAAGATGCCCACTTCATAATTTAGTGGGGCTCCGCCCGAGATAAAAGCCTTCAGACGCCCACCAAAGCGGTCTGCTACTTTTTTTCGGACTATTTTTTCTAGCAGTCTGTCTTGGAGTTTTTCAAATGTTGTTAGTGATTTTCCCTCAAACTTTTTCTGGCCGAGGGCAATGGTCTGGCGGAATAAATTCGCCTTCAGTCGGCTTTGCTGCTTTATCCCTCTGAGAATGCGATCGCGCATTGACTCATATAGACGAGGCACGGCCGACATTAGAGTGGGCCTCACCTCCTGAATATTGGAGGCCAGTTTATCTATGGATTCAGCATAGTAAATTTGCGCTCCGATGCTGATCGGCCAGAACTGGCCTGCCGTGTGTTCGTAGGAATGTGATAAGGGTAAAAAGGAGAGGAATATCTCATCTTCAAGTCCCATTTTCGTGAGAATTCGACTTGCATCCCTGCAATTACTCATTATCCCCTGATGTTGACAGATTACGCCCTTGGGCGTCCCGCCTGTTCCAGATGTGTAAATTAGACACGCAATACTTTTGCCATTAAGACCTTTGGACATTGCACGGAGTTTGTCTGTGCTGTTGCCATCCGCCTCTGTAAATATTGCCTCCATCCTAAGGATTTCTAAACTAGTTTCTGGAGGAGTAAATTCATCGAGAACCAATATTTGTCTCGCTTTGAGACATTCTTCCGCTGCCGGGAGGACCCGATCTAACAGCGCTTGATTTGAGACGATGATCCAGTTCGCGCCACAATCCTCTAAGACATGCAGATGTTCATTTTTATAATTTGTTGTGTAAGCGGGCACTGTAATTCCACCTGCGGCCATAATAGCTAGGTCTATCGATGGCCATTCTTTTCTGCTCTCGGAAACCAGCATTACTCTGTCACCGGGGGCCAATCCGTTTCTTTGAAGACCTTCTGCGAGCCCGACAACTAAATCTGCGGTCTTTTTCCAAGACTGTGAAATCCATTGCCCGCTCTTTTTTTCCCACAAAAAGGGCAGGTTTCCTTTTGTATCGACCATATCGGCGAATATGGTCACGAGGTCTTTCTGATTGGCGTCGTTCATGTCCAAATTTACGCTATCCTACTTTATTAACAGCTTAGGCCTTGGGTTATTGATAATTGCGAACTATATCACTTCAATAAGCGCTTTTGGTAGGAATCACAGTGAGAAACCTGAAAAAAATTGAGTCAAGCACTCCACCGGAATGGGACTTATCGGATCTTTACAGCGGCATGGATGGTCAAGATCTTGAGGCTGATCTCTCAACGTCCGATCAGACAGCGAACTCTTTTTACAAGAAGTACCACGGACAAGTGGGTCGATTGAGTGGGTTTGATTTGAGCAAGGCTGTTGAGGAATATGAAAAGATAGACGAAATACTTAGCAAAATTATGAGTTATGCTCAGCTTTCTCATGCACAAAATATGACTGATCCCATTTTCAGTAAATTTTATCAGACCATGCAAGAACGGGTTACAGCAATTTCCGCGCATTTAGTTTTCTTCGGTCTGGAGATAAATGCTATTCCTGACCGATCAATGAAACAAAAACTAAAAGACAAATCTTTGTCGAAATATGAGCCTTGGCTGAGAGATTTAAGGCTGTCCAGGCCGCATCAATTGAACGAAAGCTTAGAGAGAATTCTCCACGATAAGCACGTCTCGGGGAGGGCTGCATGGAACCGTCTATTTGATGAGACGATAGCACGCCTCAGGATCAAAATCGGCAGAGAAGAAAAAACAATCGAGCAAACGCTGAATATGCTCTCAGATAATGAAGCTCGCGTGAGGAAATTGGGTGCGAAAGCGCTTGGAAAAAGCCTTGGTCAGAATGTTCATCTTTTCTCTCTCATCACAAATACACTCGCGAAAGACAAAGAGACAGAGGATCGCTGGCGTGGATATGCCTCCCCCTCAGCAGCTCGTAATCTAAGCAATCGAGTGGAGGATGAGGTTGTTGATGCGCTGGGAGTGGCGGTGAAGCGGTCCTACGGTAATTTGTCCCATAGATATTACAAGCTTAAGGCGAGTTGGTTCGGTAAACAAAAAATTGATTATTGGGATCGAAACGCGCCAATTCCAGGGTCAGGTGAAACCAATTACAGCTGGGATGCCGCTAAAGACATTGTCCTTGGGGCTTACAAAAGATTCTCCCCGGAACTAGCTCTTATTGGCAAAACTTTTTTTGAAAAAAGATGGATTGATGCGGCAAGCCGCGAGGGTAAAGCGGCAGGAGCGTTTGCCCATCCGACTGTTCCCTCAGCACATCCTTATTTGTTGCTTAATTTTATGGGGCGTCCGAGAGACGTGATGACTCTTGCCCATGAATTGGGTCATGGAGTACATCAAGTATTAGCATCAAAACAGGGGCATTTGAAATGCGAGACGCCCCTCACATTAGCCGAAACTGCAAGCGTGTTTGGTGAAATGTTGACCTTCCGTTCAATGTTAGAACAAGAAGAAAACCTAGCCCGTCGCAAAGCAATTTTGGCTGGTAAAGTCGAGGATATGTTAAATACGGTTGTTCGACAGATTGCCTTTTACGATTTTGAACTTAGGCTTCATAATGAAAGAATTAAGGGAGAATTACCTGCAGACAAGATTTGTGATCTTTGGTTGGATGTACAAACCGAGAGCCTCGGGCCAGCTATACGCCTTCATGAAGAGTACAAATACTATTGGTGCTATATTCCGCATTTCATTCATTCCCCATTTTACGTTTATGCTTACGCTTTTGGTGATTGTTTGGTGAATGCGCTTTATGCGCGATACCAAGAAGCCGAGACGGGATTTGTCGATCGGTACCTCTCGATGCTCGGAGCTGGAGGTACCCTTGGGCACAAAGAATTATTAGCTCCTTTCAATTTAGATGCATCCAATCCAGATTTTTGGTCGACAGGTCTCGGTGTTGTTGGGAGACTTATCGACGAGTTGGAAGAAATTGGATAGAGACGTGAGTAATCAATCCGATACCGAGCGGGCAACCGCAAGTGGCCGGTTAAAGCGTTATGCGCGTGTTGGTGGAGCAATAGGAGGCCTGGCTGCACGAGTTGCCGGAAATCGCTATTTTGGTCTCGAATTGGATAAAGAAAGACACGCCAGAGATTTAAAAAAAGCTCTCGGTGGCCTGAAGGGGCCACT
>CAJXEC010000058.1 GCA_913052165.1 uncultured Rhodospirillaceae bacterium | reverse complement strand
TTAACCGCTAAAACAGAAAGGAAAAAATTATGGAAGCTGCTGCAGCAAAACTTATTGGAGCCGGTTTGGCCGCTATTGGAGTTATCGGCGCAGGGGTTGGCATAGGAAACATTTTCGCCGCATTCATCTCCTCTGTTGCCCGCAACCCCGCCGCAGCGCCACATGTGACTGCAATGACTTGGATTGGGTTCGCCCTCGTTGAAGCAATCGCACTTTATGCACTGGTAGTAGCCCTCTTGCTGCTGTTCGTATTCTGATTAGTTTGACTGAACTTTGTCGAGATAGGCGACGGATCAGAGAGATATGCCCCAATTAGATTTTGCGACCTTCCCAACACAAATTTTTTGGCTTTGTATAACGTTCTTAGTGCTATACTTGGTCATGTGGAAGGTCGTAATTCCACGTATTTCAGGAGTTTTGGAAGAACGGCAATCTCGTGTCGAAAATGACTTGGAGCGTGCTGAAAAACTACAGCTCGAAGCGACGTCAGTCCTGGCTGCATACGAAGAGTCTATTTCCGACGGTAAGTTGGAGGCTCAAAAAATCATCCAGGAAGCCACATTACAAATTGCTAAAAGCCAAACCCAGCGTGAAACTGAAGCGCTGAAAAGCATTTCTGCGATGACCGCGGAGGCAGAGGGTAAAATTAACGCGGCACGTAATGATGCAATTGCAGATATTAGAACAGTTGCTGCAGAGCTTGTTCAGATAACAGTCCTAAAACTCTCGGGGTCTGAGGTCTCGAAAGAAGAGGCACTTAGCACTGTTGAAACAGTCAATCAGGAGCCTGCACCATGAATACACCTGAGTTCTGGGTAGCAGTCGGGTTTCTCATTCTATTGGCGGTTTTATTCAAGCCCGCAAAAAAAATGATAACAGAATCGCTTGACTCTCGGGCAGAAAAGATTCGCTCCAGCCTTGATAAGGCAGAGAAACTGAGGGAAGAAGCGCAGCATGTTTTAGCTGACTATCAACGCAAGCAAAGGGAAGCAGCGAAAGAAATTGAGGGCTTAGTTGCCAATGCACGTTCCCAGGCTGAGACCATGCGATCCGAGGCAGAAAACTCCCTGAAGAACACGTTGGCCCGCAGAGAGCAACTAGCGCACGAAAAAATAAACCAAGCAGAGGCGGATGCAATCGTGGAAGTTCGTAATCTTGCAGTTGATATGGCAATCAAAGCCTCAGGAGAGCTTCTGGAACGAAGACTGGGACAGAAACAATCCCAAGAACTCATAGAGACTGCGATTAAAGAGCTCCCAAGAAACCTTCAATAGTCAATAAATCGTCAGAAAAAGGAGCCACGGAATAGTTTTATCGCACTCTTATGCAGCGTGATCTCAGCTAGAACTTTTAGATAGCCCTACGTAAATATCATACTCATCAATTGGCGTCCCTACCTTTATTGGGATAATTATCCTAACCCAATCAGACGCACTTACTCTTTTTTCATTTGCCTCAAATTTAATCGGAAAACTGAAAACCCGTTTACCCATTGGATTTGGGTAAAATTTAGGGATAGCCACGTAGTAACCTTGATTATGAGAAAAGGCATCATTCGATTTCTTTCTTTTGACGTCAAAAACAAGACTAAGAGATACCTCCAGTACTGTTTTTTTTCTTTTATAGCTACATTTTCCACTGAAATTTATAATACTGCTTTGGACTCGTATATCACCGAGCAAAGGAGGATCCTGGATAAGTGTTACCTTGGGACACGAATGTGGCCTAGCTACATTTGGCCAGGGAAGACATCCGGAAAGCGTAAGGGTAAAAACTATTAAAACAAACAGCCGGGTAATCATGTTTCCTACCAGTAGTCTGAAATTAGTTTAGAAAGTTTAAGCCAAACACTCTCGTCTTAAACCCAAAAACGACAAAGAATTTTGAGGGAGTTGCGTTTTTTCTACCGAGAAAACATATTAAAAGCATAATGACCAGGAGTAAATCTGTGAAAAGCGACACCCTGAAAATTATTCTTGCCGAACCGCGCGGATTTTGTGCGGGTGTTGATCGAGCTATCGAAATTGTGGAGCGTGCTCTCGCAAAATTTGGCCGCCCCGTATACGTCCGGCATGAGATTGTTCACAACCGCCACGTTGTGAATGCCCTGCGCAATAAGGGGGCGATATTCGTAGAGGAACTCTCCGAAGTACCCGAAGACTTCCCAGTAGTATTTTCTGCACATGGTGTCCCAAAGTCAGTCATAAGCGAAGCTACAAATCGGAGAATGATCCAGATAGACGCAACGTGCCCGTTGGTCAAAAAGGTTCACGTCGATGCTGCAAGACACAAAAACAATGGAAAAGTAGTCGTTTTAATTGGCCACTCGGGTCACCCTGAGATTATAGGCACTCTCGGTCAATTAGCTGAGGGTGATATCATCCTGGTGGAAAACAAAGAGCAGGCCGAAACAATACAAATTCCAGGAACAACCGAATTATCATTTATTACTCAGACAACATTGTCAGTCGATGACACAAAGGAGATTATTAGCGTATTACAAACACGATTTCCTCAAATTGAAGGCCCTAGACAAGAAGATATCTGCTATGCGACCACTAATAGACAGGCCGCAGTGAAGGCACTCGCTAACCATTGTGATGCGCTTGTTGTAATAGGTGCACCAAACTCGTCTAATTCGAGGCGGCTCGCTGAAGTCGGCAGTGCGAAGACCGGGATGAGAGCAATTCTTATTCAAGAAGCATCCGAACTTGAACAGTCTTGGCTGGACGGCGTTAAAACTCTTGGTGTGACTGCGGGAGCATCAGCGCCCGAAATATTGGTACAAGAGCTAATTAATTGGCTATCTCTCCGCTATACAGTTGATATTGAGACAGTGCGCACAGCAACAGAAGAAATAAACTTCAGCTTACCTACTCTTTTAAAGACATAATCACGGCTAGAAAAATATGGCTGTTTATACAGAAGTCACTGACCACACATTGAAAGAGTTCGTTCAACAATACGCAATTGGGGAAATTACCTCGTTCAAAGGAATAGCCGAAGGTGTGGAAAATTCAAATTATCTCTTAAAAACAACCAAAGGAGACTTTATCCTCACCCTTTATGAGAAGCGCGTAGAGAAAAAAGACCTTCCGTTTTTTTTGGGCTTAATGGAGTACCTTTCTGAGAGGTCTTTCCCGGCGCCTGTTCCTGTGCTCGCCAAAGATGGAACCACACTGAGGGAACTGTGTGGTAAACCGGCAGCGATTTGCACTTTCCTAGAGGGAATGTGGCCTAAAAAAATAACACCTAGACATTGTGCGAAAGTCGGAGAAGCAGCGGCTCGCCTTCACCTTGCAAGTCACGGATATGACATTTCTCGTCCCAATGCCTTGGGATTAGCTGGTTGGCAGCAATTGTACTCCACAATTATTAATGGAACGAAAGTAGTAGACGAAGACATAATCAAAACGATCACTCAAGAGTTGGATTTTCTCAAACAATCATGGCCCAGAGATCTTCCTCGAGGGATAATTCATGCCGATTTATTTCCAGACAATGTCTTTTTTACGGAAGACCAGGTCACAGGGGTAATAGATTTCTATTTCTCATGCAATGATTTTTTAGCTTATGACATTGCGATTTGTTTGAATGCCTGGTGCTTTGACGATAAGTCTAGGTATCGCAAAGATTGCGGCGAAGCTCTACTTGTTGGTTATAATTCGGTTAGGAAAATGGAGGATAAAGAAGAAATTTCACTACCAATTCTTTGCCGAGGCGCATCCTTGAGATTCTTATTGACAAGGCTTCATGATCTTCTTCACCCGATGCCGGGTGCACTCGTAAATCCCAAGAATCCTCTAGACTACGTGCACCGTCTATCGTTCCACCAACAGATCTCCACGGCAAAAGAATACCTGCAGAGACTAATGTGACAAATTCAATCGTTGACGAGGTCGAGGTTTATACAGATGGTGCCTGCTCTGGCAATCCTGGTCCAGGTGGGTGGGGAGTAGTCCTTCAGTGGCGAGGTCAAAAAAAAGAAATTTATGGAGGGGAACTAAATACAACCAATAACCGTATGGAGCTAATGGCAGCGATAATGGCGTTAGAAAGCCTTAAAAGACCAGTTGTCGCAAAGGTATACACTGATAGCGCATACGTTAAAAATGGTATTACCACATGGATCAAAGCATGGAAATATCAAGACTGGAAAACTGCTTCCAGAAAACCTGTCAAGAATGTCGATCTATGGCAACGGCTTGACCAGGCAACGAGCCTTCACAAGGTTGACTGGTGTTGGGTAAAGGGGCACGCAGGTCACCCAGGAAATGAACGAGCTGATACCCTTGCAAGGCTCGGAATAAACTTTGCGCCCAAATAAATTTACACAAATATCATAATCGGGCCTAAATCCGGGAATGAAGAGTTTATTTTAACCCGGCCGCACGCAAAGCATGCGTAACACGAGCACTAACCAGTATCTCTGAGAGCACGATACCCTTTGGAGCTGCCGGACCAAACACCACATTAAGTGGAATCCCGTAACGATTAAATTTTTTAAGGAAAGTGGAAATAGATGGATCTGCTTTTGTCCAGTCACCCTGCATCGCAATAACTCCGGTTGAGTTCAATTGGCGAGCAATCTCAGTCGTCTCTAAAGTGAGAAATTTATTCGCCTTGCAGGTCACACACCACTCTGCGGTAACATCGACAAAAACAACTTTACCAAGTTTTACAAGATCCGGAATCTGATCCTGAGCTAATTTTTTCCATGCTATTGCACTTTTGATCGAATTCTTGTGTCCCGCATCTTTTAAAACGAGAGGAGTAAACATGATCGATGAGATCCCAACCAACAGGAGTGAAGCACCTGCCCGCGAGTATTTTCTTGAAATTAATACCCCTATAATACCTAAAAAAAGCCCCAACAAAGCTCCAAGCAGCGCTCTGTCTCCTAACTGATCACTTATAATTGAGACGAACCAAAGGGATGTGCCAAACAGAAATATTCCAAGGATCTTTTTTAACCGCACCATCCAAATACCAGGGCGCGGCAAGAATTTTATGGAAGCAGGTATGGCAGCGAATAAAAGATAGGGGAGAGAAAAACCAAATCCTATCGCGATAAATATTCCATATACTTGTAGAATATTACCCCCCAGTGCAAAACCAACGGCAGTTCCAAGGAACGGCGCTGAACAAGGTGTCGCCAGCAGCGTCGCAAATACCCCGGTCCAAAAATGTTTATCCCAAAAACCACCCTGACTATATTGACCTAATAAGGTGCTGAGCCCGTTGGGTAAATTAATGTCAAAGAGCCCCCATAAATTAGCCCCAAACACCAACACCACTATTGTCATAAAAGACAAAAAGAAAGGCTGTTGAAACTGCATTCCCCAACCAACTTGTTCACCTGTTAATTTGAGACCGACCAACATCGTTGCCAAAACAAAAAACGAAAAAACGATTCCCGACGCAGTTATAAGAAAGTTCCGTCTTATGACTTTTAAATCTGCCGACACGTTTTGCACCAAAGATAGAGCTTTTAATGACAGTACGGGTAATACACACGGCATCAGATTGAGGATTAAGCCACCCAAAATTGCCAAGCCAAGAATAAAAAATATTTCCTTAAAACTCTGGAAATACGCTTCTTCAATTGGGTCATTCTCGGCAGCTGACTCAACTTCAATATTATGTTCGATCGCGGTCCTCCCGTTTATCAATGTCAATCTAAGTTTTTCTCCAGTGAGGGAGCGGTTTTTCTGAGAAGTTTTTATTAAATCGCGATAACCCACCGTGAAGAGGCCGCCATTGGCCGCTTTGTAACTTTGCCATTTTGCGGGTTCAAATACATAGCCTTCAGGGCCTTCGACAAATAAATCCGGCTTATTGAAACCGCCATTTGCACGGACCTCAATAATCAACTTTGACTCTTTTGAGGGCCCGTTAGACTTCACACTCATAATGGAGAGGTCTTCCCTGGTTTCTGAGGAAGGAACACGTTTTAAATAGCGACCGATCAACTGCCCACCAGTTGAATTAAACCCTTCCTGACTCTCGAGGTCTAAGTGCAATTCGGTTTCGTAAGGGATACAGACTTGATTACATGTCAAATATGAAAGATTGGCTCTTATTAAGACAGGACGTTTTTTATTTAAGACTCTAACCGCAACTGGAAGCACAACCTCTTCTTCATAACCAAGGGTACTAAGCCCCAGCACTGAAAACCTCTTTGGGATAGGCCACAACGTCTTAAATTCTTTTATATTTTGAGATGCATCCCAACGGATTTGGGGCGGAAAACCTGCATCTCCGGGCGAACGCCAATAAATTTTCCAACCCGCCTTCATTTCGAAATGCAGGCCCAAGAAGGACTTTTGCAAGCTGTCGGACCCTACGCTGCCCGCTATTAGGGAAACACGACCCTGATCGGTAACGAAAGTTGAGTTATGCACAATAGCGGCTTCTACCGTACCAATCAAAAAGGGAACGAGAAAACCAATGAGTCTAAATAAAATTCTAGTATAGTATTGCATCTAAAAGGCGATTGATTCTTTTGCTTTTACGGGTTGGTATCAGACAACTCGCTGGTAAAATGTCACTTAAACTACGAAACATATGGTCTAAATCTCCAAAAAGTCGAATAGTCTTAGCATGCCAGATACTACGAAAAAAAAAGATGAACCTGAATATCTTACTGGACAGTTGCTTGTAGCAATGCCGCAAATGGAAGATCGAAGATTTGCAAGGTCGGTTGTGTATATCTGCGCCCATACGGAAGATGGTGCAATGGGATTAATTCTAAACAAATTAGCGGAGGCCATCGATTTTTCAGATTTGCTTGAACAGCTTAACTTACCTGTGGCCACAGTCAGTGATAAAACGCGGGTCCATTTTGGAGGGCCGGTCGAAACAGGGCGCGGATTTGTACTTCATTCGGATGATTTCACTCAAGACGCATCACTTCCCATCGAGAAAGGCGTTGCACTGACAGCTACGGTTGATATCTTAAGTGCAATTTGTGAGGGAAACGGCCCTAGAAACTATCTTCTAGCACTGGGATATGCAGGATGGGCTCCAGGACAACTCGACACTGAGATTCACGCAAATGGTTGGCTTATAGCACCCTCAGACAAAGATATACTCTTTAGTTCAAAAATTGAAAACAAGTGGTACACCGCATTAAGCAACCTTGGCATCGATATTACCATGCTTTCAAGTGATGCTGGTCACGCCTGATACGAGCCCATCCTCCGGGATTAGGAGTTATGCAGGGCTGGACCAACTTGGGATAAGGTAACGCGAGAACTGAGGCAGTTGGTCATAGCCTCCATTACACCATCGATCGACACATTATCAATGCGCGCTATTAAATCCGAAATCGGCAAAATCTTCCCGTAAATTACGAGGTCGCGCGCTGCTTTCTCTGCTCTTGCGGAGGTGCTCTCAAGCGACATTACGACACCAGATTTCAATAGCGCTTTAGCACGGTTCAACTCGTCCGTGGTAATGCCTTTTAGAATATTTTCAATCTCATATTGCATACGCTCGAGTAGATTTTCGGATTGGTCCGGACTGGTTGCCGCATAAAATCCCATCAACCCTGCGTCCTGATAAGAAGACATAAAACTATAGACTGAGTAAGCGAGGCCCATTTTCTCACGAATTTCTTGAAACAATCTTGAGGACATTCCTCCTCCAAGGACCGTTGATCCAATCCCCACCTCTAGACGCAACGACTCAACTGCACTGGGTCCAGGATAGCCAATAACAAGATGCGCCTGTTCAAAATCTTTTCGGATGTGGCGCTCTCCCCCTATATATGTTGGTTTTTCAGGTTTGATTGTCTGACCTTCAGCTAACGCACCAAATGCACTTTTTATAAGTTCGCAAAATTTTTCGTGTTCAATATTCCCTGCCGCGGCAACTACTAAATTACGCGAACCGTAATTGTGTTTCATATAATCGTAGATTTCTGACCGATCGAGGGTCTTAACAACCTCTGGTAAACCTGTAATTGGACGACCTAGGGGATGGTCAGGATATGCAAGCTCTTGAAAAAGTTCGAACACAAGGTCTTCTGGGGAGTCCTGAGTATAAGCTATCTCCTGAAGTATTACCGCTCGTTCACGCTCTAACTCCTCAACCTCAAAAACTGAATGTTGAAGTATGTCCCCGAGAATATCCACACCGAGCCCAATATCTTCTCTCATTACTGTAGCGTGATAGGCTGTAAGTTCGCTTGAAGTATACGCATTTAACTGCCCGCCTACTGACTCTATCTCTTCAGCAATCCCTCTAGCACTTCTTCGATCCGTGCCTTTAAAGGCCATGTGTTCCAGAAAATGAGAAACCCCACTCAGTGATTTTGACTCGTATCTTGATCCCACCTTTACCCAAACGCCAAACGAAACCGTCTCCACAGTATTTAACTCGTCAGTCACAATTGTAAGTCCGTTGGTAAGAACGGTTTTCCTAACCGACATTGTTATCCCTGTGAGGTGGCAGGCTGCCGTATATGGTCCATTACGGCTTCCAGGTCATTAGGTAGCTTTGTGTAAAACTCAGGAGCATCCAAAATATGACTCAGCCTTTGAGGTAACTCTGGTTTCTTAGCTGTCGCTCTAATTACTGCATCTGGAAACTTCGCCGGGTGCGCCGTCGATAGAACAACCATTTCGACTTCACTCTCCAACGAGGCTTTTTTTCCGGCGCTGATAGCAGTTGCCGTGTGGGGGTCTATCAAAATATCAAAATCTTCCCAAATACTTTTAATCACGCGGAGGGTCTCCTCATCATCGACGCTAGAGGCATAAAAAATCTCTTGGGCAAGAGATAAAATTTCAGGTGGATATTTCATCAGTCCAAGGTCACGAAATGACGCCATCGCAGTGTTTACCACGTCGGCGTCATTACCGGCCAAATCAAAAAGCAATCTTTCAAAATTACTTGAAACTTGGATATCCATTGCAGGACTCAGGGTTGGGACTACTGCACGGTAGGACATGTCACCGGATTCAAAAAATCGTTCAAGGATGTCGTTTGAATTCGTACCCACGATTAATTTGTAAATGGGAAGGCCCATTTTTTTTGCCGCATAACCTGCAAAAACATCTCCAAAATTTCCCGTCGGGACTGAATAAGCGACTTTCGTCTCCGGGGCGCCAAGCGCCACTGCGCTCGAAAAATAGTAGACAATTTGAGCCATTATTCTGGCCCAATTAATAGAGTTGACGGCCGACAAATTCATAGTCTCTCGGAATTTCCTATCTCGAAACATACCTTTTACGAGATCTTGGCAATCATCAAAAGTTCCTTGAATTGCAATGTTATGCACATTTTTTGCGGTCACCGTCGTCATTTGGCGACGCTGAATTTCCGAAGTTCTTTGATCAGGATGCAAGATAAAAATATCTATAGTATCTCTATTTTTACAAGCCTCTATAGCCGCTGATCCAGTATCTCCGGATGTGGCTCCGACGATTGTTACGCGTTCACCTCTTTTTCGAAGAACCTCTTCAAAAAAGCACCCTAGTAATTGAAGGGCGAAATCTTTGAAAGCTAGTGTCGGACCGTGGAAAAGCTCTAAAATTGATACGTTCTTATCTAGTCGCCTTAACGGTGCAACAGAGGAGTGTCCAAAATTTTGATACGCCAATTTGATCAGTTTTCTCTGAGTGGAAACATCTATGGCGTTGTCCACAAAGGGACTTATTACGTATTCTGCAATCTCTGGATAAGATAAACCTCGAAGAGACAAAATTTCATCGGTTGAAAACTTAGGCCATTCCAGCGGGACATAGAGTCCACCATCATCTGCAAGGCCTGCCAGCATCACTTCTTCGAAGTTCAGGACAGGTGCCTCTCCTCTTGTACTAAT
Organism: uncultured Rhodospirillaceae bacterium; assembly: GCA_913052165.1. Lineage (GTDB taxonomy): Bacteria > Pseudomonadota > Alphaproteobacteria > MPNO01 > UBA2964. The sequence continues at coordinate 6,211 of CAJXEC010000058.1, read as the reverse complement.
ATATTCCAACCGTTGAGCTCCGACTTTTCTTCACAGGACGCGGCGGAGAGATTAAACACGATGAATAAATCGTCAAGTGAGATAGCGCGCCTCTATGTGCCTCTGGAACGCCCGCGCATTGAGGGGCTCACCAGTCGCATTGATGAGAATATTACTCGTTGACTCCAAAGATCCCTGCCGATGAATTTTTTGGCAGCACCATTCAGTGATTTTTGAAAAGTCACCTGTCCTCACCCCCTCTCTAATGTCTGGATACTCCCGTTGAATGGCGGCATATATTTGAGCAGCAGCAACAGCGCCCATGGTATATGTTGGAAAGTAACCAAATGAACCTGAGAACCAATGAATATCTTGCAGGCATCCCCTTTGATCATCCGGCGGCACTATATCCAACAGGTTTCGCATGGCATCATTCCATGCATCCGGCAAATCTGACACCAACAAATCTCCGGAAATCAAAGATTTTTCGATATTGTAGCGAAGTACTACATGAAAAGGGTAAGTTACCTCATCGGCGTCAACTCTAATAAAACCCGGTTCAACCTTTCGGTAATACGCTATTAGGCTCTCAGTGTTTAATTGTTCAGCCCGGCTATCAAAGGTGGTCTTAATTAACGGCGAAATAAATTCTAAAAATTCGGTACTGCGACATAATTGCATCTCAACCAACAAAGACTGGCTTTCATGAAGGGCCATTCCCCTCGCTTCCCCCGCGGGTTGAAGTCGCCATTCTCGCGGCAGATTTCGTTCGTACAGCGCGTGTCCGGTTTCGTGCAAAACCCCCATTAAACTCTCTACAAAACTCTCTTCCGAATATCGGGTCGTTATTCGAATATCCTCAGGCACACCTCCACAAAAGGGATGCAAACTCATATCCAAGCGCCCAAGCTCAAAGTTAAAGCCTAACCGCGTCATCAAAGTTAGCGCCAAATCCCTCTGCCGATCGATTGGGAAATTTCCTGAAGGTCCAACAATTAAACCTGCAGGTTGTTGTTTGGTAAGAACCTTTTCTAATAGTTTTGGAAGAAATGCCAAAAGATCATCGAAAAGCACATCAATTTCTTGGATAGTCAACCCTGGCTCGTACTCATCCATTAAAGCCTCATACGGACGACATCGAAGGGACTCCGCCTTCCCTTCGGCCTTTTTCTGAACCAGTGACAGTAAATTTTGTAATTCTTTTGAAACTAATTTAAAGTCATTTGCAGGCTTGGCCTGCCTCCAACGCATCTCGCATTTCGAAGAGGCCTCTGTTAAGGCTACTACTAGGTCTGCCCCAATGGCGTTAGCGTGAATTTGCATTCTGCGCATTTCTGCCAGGTTCGACCTTTGAGCTCGAGAGATCGGCGGTTCACTCTCCGCCATAGTCAATAAATCCTCAATCTCTGGATCTTTCAAGATTTCATGAATTACCAGGTCTAATTCGGCTAGTTGAGCGGCTCTACCTTCTGCGGAGCCTGATGGCATCATAACAGCCATGTCCCAATGAAGAATTGCTTGAGCCTCTTTAATAGCTCCAATTCTATGATAACGTTTTTCCAAAACTTTGTACGGGTCTTGAGTCATTATTTTCCCTTTCTGGAAAACGCTGGGAACCACACTATCTTAGGAACACATTTTTATGTTTCAATACGTTGTAGTAAACTAAATTGATAATCGAGCCATGATTATGACGACCCACAGCCATCACAGAGACAATTTAAATGTTGATGTATCTGGTCGCTCAGAAAGCAACTGGCCAGCAGCTGATAATGAAGTAGCCGATTGGACTGACAAGTACTTCGCACTAACGAAAAAGATTGTCAAAAATTTTGGTGACGCCCATGTTACCTACGCAGTATTTATGCGGCGTCCCGTGATATCTGCCCCAATGCTAGCTGTGGAATGGTTACAGTCCATCGCTCTCCATAGGAACATTAAGATAGTAACAGATATAAGATATCCTGAGGGTTCATGGGTCGGGGCAGGAGAACCTATTATCTATATCTCGGGGCTATTTTCAGAACTTGTTGACCTTGAAACCCTTTTGCTTCAGAAGCTAGGACCTGCTTGTGTCGCAGCATATAACGCATTTGCAATGTGCTCTGACCTTCCTAAAACCGCTTTCCTCGCAATGGATTCTCGTCATTGTGCCGGTACGGGAATGTCGGAGATTATGGCTTATGCTGCATCAGTTGGTTCTTGGGCAGCAAAAAAGAAATGCGGCTCTTTAGGATTCATTGGAAATGCGACTGATGCCACGGCACACTATTTTGAACAACCCCAGGGTCTCGGGACAATGCCTCACGCCCTGATTGGTTATGCTGGAAGCACGCTTCGGGCAGCAGAAATGTTTGATCAGTCCTTTCCTGACGCGCCTATGACAGTACTAGTAGATTATTTTGCTCAAGAAATAACTGACTCCCTCAGCGTCGCTGAGCGCTTTTCCGAAAGAGTAAAAGCTGGGACCTTATCATTCAGGATGGACACACCCGGCAGCAGATACGTAGAACGCTTAGACCCAACAGTGTCATATGCGGTTCTAGAAAAACATGTACCTGATGTTGTTAGAAGCTATCGTGTAGAGAGTGAACTTGCCTACCTGGTAGGACCAGGCGTATCCGCCGCATCAATTTGGCATCTGCGGGACGCTCTGGATGCTAAAGGCTACCAAAATGTCAGTATCGTCGGTTCAAGCGGGTTCAACCCGTCAAAATGTCGCCTTTTTGCTGCGGCGAAGGCCCCCATTGATGTCATCGGGACTGGTAGTTACCTCCCCCAGAATTGGCCAGAAACCTACGCCACGGCTGACATTGTTGAATATGATGGGGATGCTAGGGTCAAAGTTGGAAGAGAATTTCTCTTACGAAAATAACTCATTTATTTTTCATCCAGAATAATAAAGCAATCACTGCTGCGGTAAATGCAAACGCATACCAAGTAACCGCATACTCAAGATGATTGTTTGGAGGTAATTGGGGTGTGACGTTCGCAATCAAGGTTGAACCCGCTGGAACTTCAAGCGCGTCCACCCAAAAAGGCAACACCCCTTTCAAGTCTCGTGCTCGGGCAAAGTCCACGGGAACCACTCGAAACCATTCTTCTGCGATCGGATTATTATCAGGAACAAAAACGCCTGCACGCTTTGGTTTTCGTATAATACCCAAAAGGTTTCTGACTTTCCCCGCAGACTTTAAATATCGGGCTTTATTGGGCGAAAACCCGCGATTAACAAATAAAATACTGCTGTCACCAGAACGGAGAGGTGAAACCACATACCAACCAGCACGACCCCTCTTGGAAACTGGTCCAACAAAAAAAGGGGCCTCATTTAGCCATACTCCAGATATAGTTACGCGACGCCATTCTGGAACTGAGGCATTAAGTTCAACCGGGGTTGCGCTAAGGCCTGCAACAATCCCAGCAATGAGATCTTTTTTCCATTTTAGGCGCTCTAATTGCCAGTTTCCCAACGCAACACACGCGAAAACAGCGATGGCGGTCCCAATTGCAAAGCTGAAACGTTTGCTCACTCTCACTGACAATATGGCCATTCACAATGCGCGAGACGAATTTGGCTAAAGCAACTACCTTGCGGAGTTTGCTTAGCCTGGCGCCCCTGCAGCCCACCAATAAACCGCCACAAAAAGGAATAGCCAAACAACATCGACAAAGTGCCAATACCAAGCAGCAGCCTCAAAACCAAAATGATGATCGGTTTTAAAGTGGCCTTTACTTGCCCGGAAATAACATACAATTAAAAATGTCGTGCCAACAATGACATGGAAACCATGAAAGCCGGTAGCCATATAAAAGGTAGTCGGATATATCCCGCCTTTGCCCGCAACGCCCTCCTCGAAGGCAAAACTAAAGGCCGCGTGGCTGTATTCGTAGGCTTGGACCCCGGTAAATACAAGACCCAAGAGAATTGTCAAACCAAGTCCTTGAAGTAGGTGCTTTTTATTTCCTTCAAGCAACGCATGATGCGCCCATGTAATTGTGACCCCCGATGTTAATAGAATGAGTGTGTTCAAAAACGGAAGTTCCCAGGGGTTAAAGGTCTCGATTCCAGGTGGTGGCCAAATCCCTTTTATCTGCTCGGGAGGAAAAAAAGCTGCATTAAAATATGCCCAAAACCAAGCGACAAAAAACATCACCTCCGATGCGATGAAAAGAACCATTCCATAACGCATACTGATTTGGACGGGCCGAGTATGATACCCCTGATGCGTTGCTTCTTTAATAACATCGGCGAACCAGCCGGCCATAACGCCCAAAACTGCGAGAAGCCCTAGGACTAGCAACCAGCCCCCACCCCCATGCATGTAGATGACCGCTCCGACAGCAAGAACTCCACCTGAAAATGCGCCCAAAATTGGCCATGCGCTCGGGTCAACCAAATGCCAAGGATGTTTATGCTCGGCAGCGTGGGTGTTTGAACTGTCAGCGGGTGCAACCATATCTATGTCCCTGTTTTAATTGTTGCATTTAGTTTATTTTATTGTGTGACGAAGTGCCAGTGATGCTAGCGGATATCGTATCGTTTTTCTCATCTTCACCAGTCTTTGCAGAGCGAAAAAACGTGTATGAGAGGGTTATGGTATCGACGTCATCCAGATTTTTATCTTGGGCGATCTCTGGATCAATATAAAATTGAACCGGCATGTCTATGGCCTCACCTGCTGCCAAGGTTTGCTCGGTAAAACAAAAACACTCAGTTTTAACAAAGTATTTGCCAGCTTTAGCTGGGGTTACATTGAAGGTCGCGGTACCGGTAATAGGTTTTTCAGCTGTCGAACGAGCAAGATAGAAAGCCAGCGCTTTTTCACCAACACGGATTTTAGTTTCCTTTTGAAGCGGTCTAAATTCCCAATCTAATGCCGAATTTACATCTGCATTAAATCGCACTCTGATCATTCTTTCTAGGATTGTGTCCGATGGCACCTCTGCGCGCTGCGTAGTGCCACCGTAACCTGTAAAATCACAAAACATTTTATATAAAGTTGAGGAATAACTTGTAAGGCCTGTCATTACACCGATGATCAGCAAGAGTCCCAAGACTGTGCGAAATTTCGGATCTAAGAATTTCATCTCAAGATGCACCTGAAATTTTTATGATAGTGATGGCATAGAAAAGACATACCAGACCTATTAAGAGGGCCAGGATCGCAATATTTCTGCTGCGGCGCCGGCGGCTTTGCTCATCTGTTAATTTCATTCCTGCACCTCTCAATCACTAAAACCAATTGCCCGATCCGCAATCATCGCAGCGAAAAGAACAGAGAGATAAAATAATGAAAAATTGAAAGTCTTTCTTGCGGCATTATCTGTACGGTGTCGTATAATCTGTAGTGAAAGCCAAACGAAAACCAATCCCATAAACCCGGCTACAGATCCGTATGCCCAACTGGCAGTGCCTAAGACGGCCGGCATCACACCTAAAGGTGCCAACACCAACGTATAGATAAGTATCTGCCTGCGGGTTTCTTTCTCCCCCGATACAACTGGAAGCATAGGTATCCCTGCCTTTCCATATTCGTCACTGCGATAAAGCGAGAGAGCCCAGAAATGAGGCGGGGTCCAAATGAATATTATTGCAAACAAAACTAGAGAGTCTGTTGATACTTCACCTGTGACAGATGACCATCCTACCATAGGTGGGAAGGCCCCTGCGGCACCCCCAATCACTATGTTCTGTGGTGTTCGGCGCTTGAGCCAAATAGTGTAGATGAAAACATAAAAGAATACTGTAAAAGCAAGCAAGACAGCAGCCTGCCAGTTAATACACAACCCCATAATGGCAATAGATCCGATCGCCAGAGTATTACCAAACGCCAACGCTACCCCTGGTTCCAGCCTACCTGAGGGTATAGGGCGATCACATGTCCGCTCCATAATTGCATCGATATCCCTATCGTACCACATATTAATGGCCCCAGACGCTCCCGCGGCCACAGCAATACATAGGACGGCAATAAAAGCTAAAAATGGATGGTCTGCCCAAGATTTTGCTTTATGCAATGAAAATGAAATTGCCTCTGATATTATAATTAGTTATAGAAATGCTTTGAGTTGAACAGTCGTTGATGGGCAAAATATTGAAGATAGACATTTTTTACTTTTTAATGGTTCTTCAGAAAGTACTAATTTAATAAAAGATAATTTATCAAAAAAAATTATTCAATTAAATAGCTGGCATTCAGTAACTGAATATTTAGAAAATGAAGTATGA
>CAJXEC010000057.1 GCA_913052165.1 uncultured Rhodospirillaceae bacterium | reverse complement strand
TCTTTAAGATTTCACTTGGGTAAGCGCACAGGTTCTTTAAGCCGAATAATCGATAACGGAAGTCGAGCGATAGAAGACCTTCTTTTTGACATAGTCTTCCTAATATTACCTTTTATCATCGAGATAATCCTCGTAACCAATGTTCTCTTTATCGTCTTTGATGGCGTCTTTGCGGTCATAATGTTGGGAACCTTAGTAGCCTATTTGACCGCCCTCATAATAGGATCTGAATGGTTGCGTAGGCATCAAAGGCGAGCGGTAGCCGTCGGCACAGAGGCTCATGGAAAAGCGGTCGATAGCCTTCTTAACTTCGAAACAATCAAATACTCGGGCAATGAGGAATTTGTGTCTCGCCGCTATGATAAGGCTCTGTCCCAGGTACAACACATGACCGTTAAAGCCCTCACATGGCGCAGTCTGACAGGGCTCATCAATGTAAGTATTCTCGGTGTAGGTATTACCCTTATGGTTGTCACGGCCGGCAATAAAGTGCTTGAAGGCGCTATGACATTGGGTGCCCTGGTTGCGGTAAACCAGTATCTTCTTCAGCTAATCAGACCTTTAGATCGATTAGGTCACCTATATCGCACTATAAAAAAGGCACTTGTCGATTTAGAGCAGATGATGTCTTTGTTAGCTATTCAGCCAGAAATTATTGATAATGCAAGTTCATTGCCTTTGCCCTCCGGCAATGGCGAGATCGTGTTTGATAAAGTCAGCTTCGCCTACGACTCACGCCGGCCAGTTCTTCATGAAATTTCTTTTACCGTGCCGGCGGGTAAGACTGTGGCCCTTGTAGGTCCGTCTGGAGCCGGAAAATCAACAATAGGTCGGCTACTATTTCGTTTTTACGATGTGACATCTGGTGAGATACGCATTGACGGTGCTGTCATCCAAAAGACAAATCAGGCCTCTTTGCGCGCAGCTATTGCTGTCGTGCCCCAAGATAGTGTTCTTTTCAATGAGAACCTTCGATATAACATTGGGTTTGGTCGTCCGGGTTGCACAAATGATGAGATAAGAGAGGCCGCGAGCCTCGCGCAAATTCACGAATTTATCCAAGCTTTACCCGATGGCTACGAGTCCCTGGTTGGAGAACGCGGTCTCAAACTCTCAGGCGGAGAAAAACAAAGAGTAGCGATTGCGCGAGCGGCTCTGAAACGGCCGCGTATTTTTCTTTTCGATGAAGCAACTTCCTCTCTCGATTCCCAAACAGAAAATGCTATCCAAGAAAATCTTACGAAAATCTCGAGAGGAACCACAACAATGATCATCGCCCATCGACTATCAACCATAGTCCATGCCGATGAAATCTTATTTTTTGAAGACGGAAAAATCACTGAACGGGGAAACCATCCACAATTACTCCGATCCGGCGGATCTTACGCGTCAATGTGGCAACGCCAACTTGAAACTCGAGAGTTAGGGCCACCTCTCGCTGTTGCGGAATAACCTCAGACAACTTCTCAATTCGACCAATGTCTTAATAGAAAAGTTGACACCCCCACCCTCGGATCGGTAGGGAGAGCAGGTAAAGACTTAAGCAAAGGCCAATGACATGATCCCTCGCTATTCCAGGCCAGAGATGGCAGCCATTTGGGAACCAGAAAATAAATTCCGAATTTGGTTTCAAATCGAGGCACATGCTTGTGACGCGCAAGCGAAACTAGGAGTTATCCCTCAAGACGCTGCAAAAGCGGTTTGGGACCGGGGAAAATGGGAAATCAATAGAATCGATGAAATTGAACGCGAGACCAAACATGACGTTATCGCCTTCTTAACAAACCTTGCAGAACATGTGGGTGAGGAGGCCCGATTTGTTCACCAAGGTATGACATCATCAGACGTTCTCGACACCTGCCTCGCAGTCCAGCTAAGTCAGGCTGCGGATATACTGATTAAGGATATAGACGGACTACTAACAGCCCTAAAAAAGAGAGCATATGAACATAAAAACACTCTCTGCATAGGGAGAAGTCATGGCATACATGCGGAACCAACCACCTTTGGTCTTAAACTCGCGGGGCATTATGCGGAATTTGCTCGCAATCGAGAGAGAATGGTGGTGGCCCGAAGAGAAATCGCAACCTGTGCCATCTCGGGCGCCGTAGGCACCTTCGCAAACATTGATCCAAGGGTAGAGGAATATGTCTCAGCCAAAATGGGACTTGAGGTCGAACCTATATCAACACAAGTTATCCCCCGTGACCGTCATGCAGCCTTTTTCGCTGCATTGGGGGTAATCGCGAGCGGGCTGGAACGACTAGCCACAGAAGTTCGTCACATGCAGCGAACCGAGATGAGAGAGGCCGAGGAATATTTTTCACCGGGACAAAAAGGTTCCAGCGCAATGCCGCATAAACGCAACCCTGTTTTAACAGAAAACATAACGGGCTTGGCTCGCATCGTTCGCTCTGCCGTCATCCCCGCTATGGAGAATGTCGCTCTTTGGCATGAAAGAGATATATCTCATTCCTCTGTCGAACGGATGATTGGCCCTGATGCTACGGTCACCCTAGATTTTGCGATCGCACGCATGTCTGCTGTGGTTGAAAAGCTCGTAGTTTACGAGGATATGATGAGAAGAAACCTCGATTCTCTGGGAGGGTTGGTGTTTTCCCAAAGGGTTCTGCTTGGATTAACCCAGGCTGGCATGAGCCGAGAGTCGGCATATGCTGCCGTTCAACGCAACGCCATGAGAGTTTGGGAGGAAGGCGCGGACTTTTTGACCGAGCTGCAAGCGGACCCCGAAGTTGTCGCAAGCATAAGCGCGGAACAGTTAGTTAGCCTCTTCGATTTATCCTATCATACCAGCAATGTAGATAAGATTTTCGATAGGGTCTTTACATAACATTGAACAGGCATAGAACACATTTGAATACTTAAGAGACAAAAAATAAGCTCACTTTTAAGGTAAAGAATTTCGTTTGAAGTTCGGGTCGAGTTCCAGGGAATATTTTGAAACCAGCAGATACCTATCAATAATTTGAGGATAAGATATGCCTTTTGAGAAAGTGCGCGGATTAAAGATCCGTTATGAGGTCATTGGCGATCAGGGACCCTGGATGGCTCTAACAACGGGAGGGCGGCGCCCCTTCGATGAGTTCCTTCCAATTGCCAAAAAGATCGCTGCCCACGATTTTCGTGTGCTACTCCATGATCGACGTAACACTGGTGCAAGTGATCTTCTGTTGGAAGCGCATGAAACTGAAGAACATACATGGGCTGACGATCTTTATGAACTTTTGAATAACTTAAACGCATTTCCTGCGTTTATCAGCGGTTCTAGTTCAGGTGCTCGTACCTCGATGTTATTTGCTGTCAAATATCCTGCGGTGACACGAGGCTTGTTGCTAATAAGACCAACTGGAGGTGATTTTGCTGCCAAGCGGTTGCCAGATCTCTATTATGATCAGTTTATTCGTGCCGCCAAAGCAAATGGAATGGCGGGTGTTTGTGCAACAGATGCTTATAAAGGGAGAATTACCCTAAATCCAGAGCATGAGACCACCCTTATGGCGATGGAACCACAACATTTTATCGACGTCATGGAAGGCCTTCGTGCTCTTTTTGTAGCGGGTGGCGGTCTGCCGGTGATGGGAGTGAGCGATGAAGAACTGGCATCCATAAAAGCGCCGACAATTATCATACCCGGAAACGACAACACGCACGCTTCAATTAATGGACAAATTGTCCATGAACGCATCAAGGGAAGCCAATTGCATCAACTGCCTATTCAAGATCAAGATGTACCGATTATCGAGTGGGCTCAATGGGCCGCCCATGAGCCTGAAATCGCTGACGTTTTTATTAAATTTATGAAACAAACAGTTAAGGGTGAGACAAAATAAGTTAATGCGCCTTATTCCGAGGTTTCTTTTTTTGGATATTAGGGCCAAAGCCACCTGCCCCTTTTTCTAATAATTGCGCGATACCCTTCTCTTCCACCAATGGAATTTTTTCCTTGATTAATTTTTCTATAGTTCTGAGGTGATTCACTTCACCATCATCGCACAAAGAAATAGCTGTTCCGCGCTTACCTGCTCTCGCGGTGCGACCAATTCGATGAACATAGGCCTCCGCTTCATTGGGCAGATCATAATTAATAACGTGTGTTACTCCATCAACATCTATTCCTCTAGAGGCAATATCAGTCGCGACCAAAACCTGTATCTGTCCCTCTTTGAACCTACGTAGTGCTGTTTGGCGAGCATTTTGGCTTTTATTACCATTTATTGACGCTGTTTCTATACCAACCTTTTGAAGCTGGTCTGCTATTCTGTTTGTCCGGTGCTTCATTTTCACAAAAACAATCACCCGTTCACAATTCGGGTGTGCGACAATTTCCTCCAAAACTCGCCTTTTTCTTGAGGCAGGAACACGGCAAACATACTGGGCCACCTGCTCAATTGGCTTAGCCTGAGGAGAGACCTCGACACGAATCGGTTCAACAAGAAGCTCCTCCGCCAATCGAGCAATCTTGGGAGGCATCGTGGCTGAAAACATCATTGATTGTCTTGCCGCAGGTAAAGCCGGTGCGATCTTTTTAATATCCCGGATAAATCCCATATCCAGCATCCGATCCGCCTCATCCAGCACGAAAATCTGTACCTCAGAAAGTTCCAGCTGGCCTTGCAATTTTAGGTCTATTAACCGTCCGGGAGTGGCAATTATTATATGTACACCCCTTTTGAGAGCCTCTACTTGTTTGATTTGACTGACCCCACCAAAAATCACCGCATGACGAATTGGTAAGCCCGATTTATATGCCTCTATCTCTTCTCCGATTTGAACTGCCAACTCCCGGGTCGGGGCAAGTACCAATGCTTTTGGTCTGTGAGGGCTAACCGCCAAATGAAGATCCAAAAATTTTTGCAATATAGGCAAAGAAAATGCGCCAGTTTTTCCGGTTCCTGTCTGGGCAATGCCTAACAGGTCTTTCCCTCCAAGGAGACTAGGTATTGCCTGTTTTTGGATAGGTGTTGGGTTTACATGGTCTCGCCTGCTTAACCTGCTAACAAGCGGCTTGGTCAAGCCGAGACCCTGAAATTCATTCTTTTTCAACTCAGATCCTTACTCGAAATCTACCATCAGAGCGCCGTTGAATTCAGCACTATTCATTATGTGCGAGTAAAATCGGGAAACTCGTCATTTGATTAAAAACTGGTCCCAATAGTTACCACTGCTATACTTTGAAGATTTATGTCAAAAATTCGTAATCAATGTGTGTGATATGCAAAGCCCTGATACTGATCACCAGGTTCCCGAATTTTCCATAGAAAGCCAAGGCTCTTGTGGCGGCAAAGCATCACCCCTCTGTAGTAACTCTATGGAAATCCCATCTGGCGAGCGAATAAATGCCATATGACCATCTCGGGGCGGTCGATTAATCTTCGTACCTGAATTCATTATCCTCTCGCAAACAGCATAAATGTCGTCAACACGGTAGGCCAAATGACCGAAGTTACGTCCGCCAGTATACTCCTCTGGATCCCAATTATAGGTCAGTTCAACAGTCGGCCCACGTTGTGTTTTCGCGTTGTGTTCATCCCCGGTCGCGGCAAGAAAAACAAGCGTAAAGCGACCTTTTTCATTATCGACGCGCCTTACCTCAACTAAACCGAGCTGATGACAATAAAACTCGAGTGATTTTTCCAGATTTGTCACTCTGACCATTGTATGCAGATATTCCATTAATTTACTTTCTTAAAATTCTTATAAAGAGTTGAGCCTCTGTGGATTTGGCCCCAAAATTTGATCTTCTCTTGCGGCTGCAACACCCTTTCCATCCCCTAATATTTTTAAAGCGTCTATTTGAGCTGCTTTATCCGTCTAACCGTAATCTGTCCCAACCACCAAGTTTTTATCCCCCAATCTATTTGTGCCTGCGGGAAAAGCATCAGAAACCTCAACAGCAACAAAAGTATTGTCTCTTTCTATGGATCATAGGAGAGCTTTTTGCCCTGTCACGAAAGTCTTTTTTGTACGTCGCCTAAAGCATACGGCAACCAGAAGTATCTGGGCAAATTTTCATATTATCTCAGATTAGAAGAGTTACGAAACTCCAGGCAAGGCGCCAAAAATATTCCATTTTCGAGACCTTCCGATATTTTAAAGCTGATCGGCTTTGCAACACTCCTGAAAATTGGTCATAAAGTCGGTATGTGCACTCTAGTCATAAACAGGCGGCCTGATCATCGTTGGCCACTGCTAATCGCTGCCAATCGTGATGAAAACACGAATAGAGCTTGGAAAGCCCCCGATCGACACTGGCCAGATCGGCCAGAAGTAGTGGCCGGAATGGATGAACTTGCGGGCGGCACCTGGCTGGGAGTGAACGACCACGGGGTTGTCTCAGCCGTTCTCAACCGAAAAAACTCTCTCGGACACGATCCTCGATTGCGCAGTAGAGGTGAATTAGTCCTGGACGCTTTGGACCACTCAGATGCACTGGATGCAACGCATGCACTACTTGAGTTAGAGCCCGCCGCATACCGCAGCTTTAACCTGTTTGTGGCCGATAATCGAGATGCTTGGTGGATCCGGAGCACCGGTCCAGATGCCCCCAAGGTGGATGCTTTCGAAATCCCAGAGGGGGTTTCTATGCTGACCTCAATTGGTTTAAATAACCACAAATCATTGAGAACCAAGCACTATTTACCCATGTTTCGAGACGCACAAGCTCCTCAACCAGATAAGGGAGAATGGGCTACGTGGGAAAGGTTAATGAGGGCCAAGGAAGTGCCAAATGGGGCTGGACCCGAAGAGGCAATGTTTATTCTACCGGATTCTGGGTACGGCACCATATCCTCCAGTTTAATTGCTGCAGAGGCACCGAACCAGCGAAAACCTATGGTGATTTGGCGGTTTTCTGCAGAACCCAATATTGAGAACTCTTTCCACACAATTAACTTATGACTGAGGATTTTGAATGGATAGTGGTGATCCGTAGAGAAAAGCTATCTAAAACCAATAGAAGTTCGTTGCCTAATCAATCGCTGGACTATCAGCGGCGAAGTAAATTTAAAGGATAACTAGAGGTCCAAAACAGCAACTTTTATGCGCTAAAAAACCCGGTGTTTGCGGTTACACCGATTCGAACGATATTAATGCTAGTTAGCTATCGTCTGATTGGAAAAAATTTGAAAATAGAAATTCATATAACGCTCAAAAATGGGGTTCTTGACCCACAGGGCAAGGCAATAGAACGCGCACTAGGCTCTTTAGGCTTTGAGGGCATCAATGATGTCCGTCATGGAAAATTCATCGAACTCAATTTATCCGAGACCAATAAAGAAACGGCCAAAGCCCAGGCCGAGGACATGTGCCGCAAACTTTTGGCAAATACCGTGATCGAAGATTACAGGATTGATATAAGATAATGTTATCTGCGATCATAGTTTTTCCGGGATCAAACTGCGACCGAGACGTGCAAGTTGCGCTGAAAAAAAGTTTCGGCAAAGCGGCGCGGATGGTTTGGCACGCTGAAACTGAATTGCCGGCAGCCGATTTAATCGTAGTTCCTGGAGGCTTCTCCTACGGTGATTATTTGAGAGCAGGCAGCATGGCTGCTTTGGCACCAGCCATGCGGGAGGTTAGTAAATTAGCCCAAAAAGGGGTTCCAGTTCTGGGAATATGTAACGGCTTTCAAATCCTCTGTGAGAGCAATCTATTACCGGGTGCTCTAATACGAAACTCTGGGCTCAGATTTGTTTGTCGAGACATTTATTTGACAGTCGAGAACTCTGATACAGTATTTACCTGTGGCTATTCAGTTGGACAGTGTTTAAGGATGCCTATCGCCCACCATGATGGAAATTACGTCGCTGCACCGGAGACTCTCGATTGCCTCAGTTCTGAGGGTCGGATAGCTTTTAAATATTGTGACGACAAGGGGGTCGTGTCTGAAGTTGCTAACCCTAATGGATCGGCAAGCAATATTGCGGGCATACTTAACGAGCGTAAAAATGTCTTAGGAATGATGCCTCATCCAGAGAGGTTGGCCGACCCCGCGTTGGGAGGCATTGATGGCCGTTCGATCTTCGAGGCTCTAGCGGGCAAAGTCTTCTCATGACGGATGAAACCCTAATCAAGAATGATATAATCGCAGAGCACGGATTAACGCCTGACGAATATTACAAAGTGACAGAAATTTTGGGACGGAACCCGAATTTAGTTGAGCTAGGTATCTTTTCAGTAATGTGGAGCGAACACTGCTCTTATAAATCTTCTCGTCATTGGCTTAAGCGCTTACCTACTGAAGCCCCCTGGGTAATTCAAGGACCTGGCGAGAACGCAGGAGTTATTGATATCGGGGACGGTCAGGCGGCTATATTTAAAATGGAAAGCCACAACCACCCGTCCTTCATAGAACCATACCAGGGCGCGGCTACCGGGGTTGGCGGCATTTTAAGAGATGTCTTCACCATGGGTGCACGTCCAATCGCCAACATGAATGCTTTGAGATTTGGCCATCCTGATGATGAAAGAACTCGCCATTTAGTGTCAGGTGTAGTATCCGGCATTGGAGGTTACGGCAATTGTGTGGGTGTTCCGACGGTCGGAGGAGAATGCAATTTTCATCATGCTTATGATGGAAATATTCTTGTGAATGCGATGACTGTCGGAGTTGCAGACGGTGACAAGATTTTTTACTCCGCGGCTGCAGGGATAGGAAATTCCGTCGTCTATGTTGGATCAAAAACCGGCAGAGACGGTATCCATGGGGCGACTATGGCGTCAGCAGAATTCACCGATAATGCCGAAGAGAAGAGGCCTACGGTGCAGGTTGGGGACCCTTTCACAGAAAAGTTATTAATTGAAGCTTGCTTGGAACTGATGCTAACCGACTCAATCGTCGCCATTCAAGACATGGGAGCTGCAGGTCTTACCTCATCCTCAGTTGAGATGGCCTCAAAAGGTAAAGTTGGGATTGAACTCGACATGGACTTGGTGCCGGTGCGCGAAAGAGGGATGTCCCCATATGAGATTATGCTTTCCGAGAGCCAAGAGAGAATGCTTATGGTTATCAAGCCTGGGAGCGAGATAACCGCAAGAGAGATCTTCCAAAGATGGGGCTTAGACTTCGAAATCATTGGTCTTGTTACTGATACAAATCACCTCGTATTAAAAAGTGGGGCGCAAACCGTATGCGATATTCCGGTTCCTCCGCTGGTCTCCGAGGCGCCTATTTATGAGAGATCTTGGGTGCAACCTCCTCCCCCGGCACCCCTCCCGACCTCAACCCTCGCAGATAAAATCCCTATTGAAGACACCTTGCTTAAGATGATGAGCACACCAAACCTTTGCTCTCGCCGCTGGATATGGGAACAATATGATCACATGGTGATGGCGGATACGATTCAACGCCCCGGCGGAGACGCAGCAGTTGTTAGAGTGCATGGGACGGAAAAGGCTCTCGCGATAACGACCGATTGCACACCTCGATATTGCGCGGCAGACCCTTTTGAGGGAGGCCGTCAGACGGTGGCAGAGGCATGGCGAAACCTGATATCCGTAGGAGCACGTCCGTTGGCAGTTACTGACAATCTCAATTTTGGTAATCCGGAGCGGCCCGAGGTTATGGGCCAATTCGTGCGCTGTATCGAGGGTATGGCGGAGGCCTGCGAATACCTCGACTTTCCGGTCGTATCTGGAAATGTCTCTCTTTATAACGAGACCAATGGATCAGCAATACTGCCGACCCCTGCAATAGGCGGAGTTGGACTGATTGCAAATGTAGAAAATATGACGTCAATTGTTCTGCCCTCTGACAACCATCTTTTTGTGGTTGGGCGTACAGAAGGACATATAGGGGCCTCAATTTGGCTCCATGAAATCGAGGGTATCGAAGCAGGCAACCCACCACCTGTGGTCCTAGAAATTGAACGGAAAAATGGAGAGTTTATTCATCAATGTATAAAAGACGAC
Organism: uncultured Rhodospirillaceae bacterium; assembly: GCA_913052165.1. Lineage (GTDB taxonomy): Bacteria > Pseudomonadota > Alphaproteobacteria > MPNO01 > UBA2964. The sequence continues at coordinate 6,181 of CAJXEC010000057.1, read as the reverse complement.
GTCATTACAGCATGTCATGATATCTCAGATGGGGGACTGCTAGTTGCCTTAGCCGAAATGGCTTTAGCCGGCCGATGTGGTGCGGATATCACTGTCGAGCCTGACGGAATACCGCTTTCGCATTACTGTTTTGGAGAAGACCAAGGCCGTTATTTGGTAGCTACAAGAGATAAAATAATAATAACGGAAATGGCGAAGAGGTTTGGTATTGAGCTCAGTTATCTGGGGAAATCCGGTGGTAACACATTGACTGTAAATAAGCGCGCCTCTATATCATTGAATAGTTTGCGTGATGCTCACGAGGGCTGGTTCCCCGAATACATGGCGGGCTGATCAATCCATTTGAAAAGGATATTATTATGCCAATGGAGCCTGAAGAAATTAAACGCTTAATAAAAGAAAAGATCCCTGATGCGGAAATTACTCTTGAAGATCTTGCCGGGGATAATGATCATTGGTCTGCTAAAATTGTCTCGTCTGTTTTTGTAGGAAAAACCCGAGTGCAACAACATCAATTGGTATATCAGGCGCTCCAGGGTCGGATGGGAGAAGAGCTGCATGCTCTTGCTCTTCAAACCTCTGCACCCGAAATTTAAAGCGCCAACGCAGAAACAAGGAAAAAATTATGAGCGAAAACCCTATTTTTGAACGCATCCAGAGCGATATTAATAGCGCAGATGTGGTTTTATTTATGAAAGGGACACCTGTTTTTCCGCAATGCGGCTTCTCTTCGACAGTTGTTCAGGTGCTGACATTCATGGGCATCAAATTTAAAGGAGTGGACGTACTCTCAGATCCCGACGTTCGTGATGGAATTAAGGAATTCTCTTCCTGGCCAACAATCCCTCAATTATATGTTAAAGGAGAGTTTGTGGGAGGCTGTGACATCATTCGCGAAATGGCCGAGCAAGGCGAAATTATTGAGTTTTTTACGGGTAAAGGTATTGAAGTGAATATTCAAAGCCAAGAAGCCGAATAGTATTCGTTTAAAAATGAGCTATAAGGCAGGGCTTAGCCCTGCCTTTTTAATCGGGGAACATTCCTCTAAACTCTAGTAATTTGATCCAACAGGGAGTTAGAAATGCCATTAGTGCAAACTAGAGGTCTTGCTCATTTTACCATTCCGGTCACCGATACTGAACGCTCTATGAAGTTCTATGAGGAAGTGCTGGGGATGAAACCAATTCAGGTCAATCACAAAAGAGGCATGGTATTCATGGACTCCGATGGAGACTGCGTAATCCTTACAAAAACCGAAAATCCAATCATGCAGGCAGGAGAACAAGATATTCATCACGCTTGGATTGTTGATCACAAAGACTATAGCGAGGCCCTTGAACAACTTCAGAAGCGTTCGGATATCAAATTTCATTTTGAGGAAGATCGCCAGGGCGGCGCAGTAAATGGACCTCGCGCCTATTTTGAAGACCCTGACGGGAATGTTTTAGAGATAATCGACCTAACTAGTTACAAGGGTGATGTATAATATCACCCTAAAAATTTTACGTATGGCGCACTTTTCCAAGGCAGTAACAGACCTCGTGCCTAGCAATAACAGACCTCGTGCTTAGCAGTTACAGGCCTCGACCAGAGCGGGAATTTTTATTGCGATATTGTGGGATGCACATACTTGTTAAGACTCAAGATGAGCATATGTTCTTTATCTACGCCGGTCGAGATTGCTTGATACCGTGTAAACGTGAAAGGCCGATAAACCCAGAGTTAGATGATTACTATGGTATTCACCACTATTTCATGTTGGGAAACTTGGTCGCCCATGCACAAGAGCGACAAAACCTTGAGAAAAATGGGATCCAAATCTTTTTTGAAGAAGATTGATAGGGCGCGGTCGTAAACAGTCCACAACCCTGCTTTCGAGACCCAGGCGCAACTGTCTTGTGATATATCAATTTTACGAGTTATTCCGGTGAGCCCAGCTAGTCCATTTATGAAATAGAAACCGAAAAAATTGGTCAGCTGATAAATTAAATTGGAAAGCCATAGGTAAGTAATGACTGAAACACTTTGACATGTTCAGTTAAACCAGCCGGTTTTGCCAACGTGTTTAAGGAGCGGTCGGCGTACAGCCCCTGATTAACGCGAATAGAATTCGATAACTAGGTTCGGTTCCATCAATACCGGGTAGGGAACATCTGCCAAACCGGGAGTTCTTATAAAACTGCCCTTCATGGAGCTGTGATCCACCTGAATATATTCAGGCACCTCACGTTCGACAGAGTCGACAGCCTCAAGAACCATCGGAATCTGTCGGGATTTTTCTCGGACCTCGATAACGTCTCCATCTTTCAGGCGATAAGAGGGAATATTTACCCTTTTGGCGTTTACCAAGATGTGACCGTGATTAATAAATTGACGGGCTGCGAAAACCGTTGGAACAAATTTCATCCGATATACCACCGCATCGAGCCTGCGCTCCAATAGCCCAATTAGGTTCTCCGAGGTATCTCCTCTGCGTCTCGTGGCTTCTTCATAAGTCCGTCGAAACTGTTTTTCAGTAATGTTGCCGTAATAACCTTTCAATCGCTGCTTCGCTGCCAGCTGTAGACCAAAGTCTGAGGGTTTGCGCCTTCGTGCCTGACCATGTTCACCAGGACGATATTCACGCACGTTGAAAGGGGACTTTGGACGACCCCACAAATTACACATGAGGCGTCGGTTGATTTTGTATTTTGCGCTTTGGCGTTTGCTCATTTGAGTTTTCCATCAAATTGTTGTCCTGATAGTCCATTCCGGCCAACCGGTGGCGGGACACCACGAAACAAGCCGTGAGTCCACGTTCTCAGGAATGCGCGGAATATAAGACGTTGAGCTCTAATGTCAATCTTTCCATATCGCTATCGTAAAGTGATCAGTTAACCTCAATTTCTTGCATCGGCTCCTTTCCAAGAACCAAGTCAGCTCCTTTTTCACCAATCATTAATGCGCACGCATTAGTATGCGCAGATACCAAATCAGGCATTGCTGATGCATCAATGACACGTAAATTTTGACAACCCAAAACCCGAAGTTGAGGATCCAGCACAGCTTGATCTCCCTCTCCCATGGGGCAGGTAGCAACGGGATGTTCAACTGTTCGGCAGGTATTCCGAAGATATTGATCTATTTCATCGTCGGTTTTTACTAATGGGCCGGGAAGAACCTCATCACCTCGATAACGGTCCATGGCTTTTTGCATTCCAACATCTCTTCCAATCTTGAAACCGTTGCGGAGTACAGCGATATCATCCGGATCAGAAAAAAAGTTATAAAATATTCGCACCTTATCTGTCGGGTTAGAAGAACGAAGTTTTATCTCACCGCGACTCTTTGGGTGCAGTAAAGCTGGCCGGATCGCATACCCATCCACATATTTTTTCTTCAAACCCGGAAACCAAAGGTGGGCATTAAGAGGAGCTCCTCGAAACATATATTCAATATCGGGAACTTCGAGTTCTGAGGAGGTCTTGATAAAAGCATGCATTCCCCCAGGAAGAACCGTTGCGGGCCCTTTACGGAATAAATAACCCCGAAACATCGAACTAAGCATACGATCAAATCGCATTTCTTCCCTAAACTGGCTGGAGTTTTGGTCTGGCCGCGTCCAAGCAATATTAGTCGCTAAGTGATCTTGCAGGTTTTTACCAACGGGAAGGTCCACAATTGGATCTATCCCCATATCCTGCAAATGATCCGCGGGTCCGATTCCAGATAACATAAGTATTTGAGGAGAATTGATACTCCCTCCCGATATGATAATTTCACCACTCGCATAGGCTTTGAATTGCTGCCCACGTTGAAAATATTCAACTCCAGTCGCTTTTTTTCCCTCGATTAAAACCTTTGCCGTGAGCGCATTCGTTTTAATAGTAAGGTTTTCTCTACCTTCAGCGGGCCGAAGATGTGCGTTCGCCGAGGAAGACCGCCATCCGTTTCGAATAGTATATTGGCTTCTACTAAAGCCTACGGGATCAGGTCCGTTATAATCATCCGTAACCGGCCAGCCAGCCTGTTCAGCAGCTTCAAGCCAGGCTGAATAAAGAGAATCGACGGTCTTCCCATATTGGGTCCCCACCGGACCTTTCCCGCCTCTTCGAGAACTATCACCAAATTCCCACGACTCAGCGCGTTTAAAATAGGGGAGGACTTCTCCGAAGGACCATCCTGGTGCTCCATTTCTAGCCCAACGATCATAGTCACCAGGATGGCCACGTGTATAAGCCATATGGTTAATCGAGCTGGACCCCCCGAGAACTTTCCCTCGTTTTACTTCAAGCCTACGATCATTGAACCCTGGTATGGGCTCTGAATGGTAGCGCCAATCGTGAAGCTTCCACTCTTGCATTTTCTGAAAGGCCAACGGGACATGGATAAGCGGATCCCAATCTTTACCTCCAGCTTCCAAGAGAAGGACCTTGTTAGAACCATCCTCCGTCAGTCGATCAGCGAGCGTACAACCTGCTGAACCGGCACCAACAATTATGAAGTCATAATTATTTCCGCTCATTTTTATTCTTCCTACGCCTATTTTGCTCCGCTGGTATGAGTTTTTTATTTGCTAACGCCACCACGACCCCACGTAAGGTTCTGACCTCCTGATCCGTCAATCTTATTCTGTTGAAAATATTGCGAATATTTCTTACCATTCGGGGTCTTTTTTCTGGCACCCGAAGAAATCCGGAATTATCGAGCTCATCCTCCAAATGTTTATAAAAAGCTATCAGATCACTTTGGGAAGCTAGTTCTCCTCCGAGTCCCTTTCTAACGATCTCTGAGGGCGAGGTTACCCCACTCGACAAACGCCACTCGTATCCTAAGAGTAAAACTGTTTGCGCTAAATTAATAGATGAAAAGGCTGGATTTGTAGGAACATTAACTAGGGTATCAGCAAGTGCCAAATCATCGTTGTTAAGACCGACGCGCTCCGGCCCAAATAGTATACCCGCTTTTTGGGCAGCGTGATCGATAGCATTCCGAATATCCTCGCTCCATTCCCGCGGCGATTGAACTATCTTGACCATATCACGTAGGCGCGCTGTTGTGGCTGCAAGACGCTGCAAATCAAACACGGCATCATCTGTTGTATCAAAATGTGATGCCGTTTCTAAAACTGAATAAGCTCCCGATGAGGCATTGATAGCCTTTGCGCTAGGCCAATCAAACTGACATCTAACCAGTCTCAATTCCCTAAGCCCAAAATTTAGCATCGCGCGCGCAGCCATTCCAACATTCTCCGCCAAAGACGGTTCCACTAGAATCACAACCGGTGCCGGAGCGGTTGTAAGCTCTTTTACAAGCTTTTTAGTAGGTTGTTGATCACTCAAAGGAGAGGCTCACTGTTGCTTACCAGCTTTAAACAATCGATAAGTAATTGCATCGTGAAGAGCATTATAAGACGCATCTATAACATTTGCTGACACTCCAACCGTTGACCAACTTCCTCCAGTATCATCCTGGCTCTCGATCAGCACTCTTGTGATAGCCATCGTACCTTCACCTGGGGTCAGAATCCTTACCTTGTAGTCGACCAAACGCATATTATCTAAAGCCGGATACTCTGGCGTAAGTGCCTTTCTAAGAGCATTGTCTAGCGCGTTTACTGGGCCATTACCCTCCGCTACCTCAATGAGGTTTCGACCTTTTACTTCGAGCTTTATGGTGGCTTCAGAAAGTGTAACAAGCTCACCTTTTGCATTCCATCTCCGTTCATCCGTTACACGAAAACTTTGCAGCTGAAAATAATTAGGTACTTCTTCAAGCGCCCTTCGAGCGAGCAACTCAAAACTCGCTTCAGCACCATCGTAAGCGAACCCTCTGCTTTCCCGATGTTTCACATCATCCAATAACCGGGCGACCTTTGAGCTTTCCTGGTCTATTTCAATCCCTATTTCTCTAAAACGAGCCATCACATTTGAGCGACCAGCCTGATCTGAAACAAGAATATGTCTCTGGTTACCCACCTTCTCCGGCTCGATGTGCTCATAAGTTTTAGGATCTTTTTCTATCGCTGAAACATGGAGCCCGCCCTTATGGGCAAAAGCGCGGTCTCCAACATAGGCAGCAGCCGTATTTGGACTCTTATTCAGACGTTCATCTAAGAATCGAGATAATGGAGTGAGTCTGGACAAGTCATCCGCGTTCATACCTGTTGTGTAGCCCATCTTAAAAACTAATGATGGAATAA
>CAJXEC010000056.1 GCA_913052165.1 uncultured Rhodospirillaceae bacterium | reverse complement strand
TTTAAGGATTGTGGGGCCTTCTTTTTCATTGCTTGAATGTCTCTCATGTTTTTGTAAAAGCTCCACACTGCCCTTTGGCCTTCTTTACCGCCAATGCTCAGATGAGCTCCTGCATATGTGTTTGACGACCCTGCAACAAATAGGCCCAGTATTATTAAAAGTTTTAAGAGTATTCTCTCTAGACGCGTGGCCATAATTACATCCTTCTAAAAAAACAAGTAAAAAAGTATCGCGATGATTTTAATTCGATTCCGCAATTCTAATCAATCGCCTCAAAACTGAAGATGCGACGCGAGATAATTCAGTTTCTTTTACTTTTTCGATATTGTGAAAATCATTACCAACGATAATTAAGCCCAGCATCCCCATATTTCCATGAGGCGTGCAACCATATAAATAAATCCCAGGAATATTAAAAACAACTGAGTGAAGTTCGTCTATTTCTGATCTTTTTGGAAGTAAGTTCATGTTCGGACCTGCGAGGAACTCTACATTATGCCCCTTATTCGTAGGTAACCATTCAACAGTCCCTCCAACCCCGATGCGAGCGACCTCGATGCTATAGGAGTCATTTTCCGTGAACTCTATTTGAATAGTTTCCGCTAAACCAACTTTTGAAAGTGCAAAAAATATCAAGAAGATTGCAAATGTGAGTAAATTTTTTATTCTGACCTCCTTTTAGAAGCGGGATTTAAACCCCTGCTTTGCAGCTTCATTAATCGTTATCCTGGCCATCAGTCCTTTTCCCACCAAAGATTTTTCCGAGACAGAAGGAACCCATAACCCAAGTACCGGCAAGCACTAAGACATCTCCCCCGTGATCTCTCGATTTCCCAATAAATTTCAAAATAGCGTTTTCACTAGATGGGTCACCCAGCGTGAATAATATAATGCCGACCACGATAGCTAAGCCCATAATGGCCCATTCTTTTTGAGTCATCTCATACTCCCTGTCTTATCGAGTATCGGGATGTAACATAAGGGTTCAGTCGTGCACAGAACTAAGTGTGTCTAATATTTTTTAGGGGCTAGCGTTTTTGTATCGACATCAGTGTTTGAGGCTGGCGTTACCAAATACTGATTGATCGCGGTCTTGCTCATTCATTTTCTCCATAAAAAGACCCGCTCAAAGCGGGGCGGTATTTACGAAGGCAGTGTTGGGTTGAGTTTCGAGTGAAAGGACAGATCCTTACAAAATAAGATTGTCCTTATCGAATAAAAGATAAGTAGATGGGGACGCGCGGGCGTCCTTTTACGAAGTAAAACTGATGAATAGGAAAAACAAAAAGGAGTAACTGCACACTGAAACACCAGTTAATCCGTGATCCTTCAACCGAAAAAGTTTCACCTTGTGTCAATAATACAAGGGGTCAAACTAAATTTAGGTGTTGCAGAAGGCGTTGCGGAAAACCTAAATCTATATATATCAACCACTTAGATGGCGACCCCAACGGGACTCGAACCCGTGTTTTCGGCGTGAAAGGCCGATGTCCTAGGCCACTAGACGATGGGGTCTCCGATTACTGTTGCTAAAGATAAAGACTATGAAAATCAAGCCAAAACTGGCATTTTTTACTATAAAATACTCCTTTAATTTTTAATTTTATCCAAGGTGAGTGGGACCATCCATTTAGTTCCCTTTAACGGCCTTTTTCCGGTGTAGCCGCCCACGTTGTTTCGCGGCCCGGTGTCGTCGAATAAATCTCAGGGATAAATAATACCCTGACAGGCCACCAAAAACTGACCAGGGGAGACAGCCAATTAGCAATGGCACCCCCCAAACCTCTGCGGCAATCGACATCTCTGTCCAAAGACTTTCGAAGTAGCTCATCTCTGAGCCTTGACGAACCATAGCGTCCCATTGCCTAGAAAACTGTTCATAACCCGATAGATCCTCGAACCCTTTTAGGATGATTTGACCTGTTACAAAAAACAGGTAAAAGCATGGAATTGCCGTGACAACATTTGTCGTCCAGGTCCAGGCCATCGCTATCAACACGCTAAAATCCCATTTGAATATTTTTTTTGCGACCAGCCACGTTATAAAACAGAACACCATTTGGATCCCAATACTTGGTGTCAGCGCCCATGCGATTCCTATGGCCACACCGCGAGCTGTAAATTCCGGCGGATGCTTGCTCCGTTTTATAGGTATCACAAGCTTATACTTTACAACGCGTTTTACACGCTCCCACCAAGAATATTTTCTACGAGCTGGTAAAGTATCGGGTGAACTAATACACATAATATTGAACAAACAGCGCCTTTTGTACGCAGAACAATAAATAACGGAAAAATCAGCCTACAAAGGAAACATCTTCTACAAAAATTTCGTTGTTAACTTTTCCTTGCCATTCATTTTGCCTGAGGCTTCCCGCAATATTAACGCACAAACCTCGGTGATTAAGAAGCACTTCGCCAACCTCAGTCCCTACAGATCTGAAGGCTATACCTTTTAAGCGCCCTTTCCCAGTCACATCAGAAAAAATGCATTTAATATGGTCGCTGCCAACGATTGAACTTTGCACGACCCTTAGTTCTGGAAATCCGAAACGCGGCCTGGGGTTTCCGGACCCAAAGGGACCGGCTTTCTCTAGCAGAGAGACTAAATCTGATGACACTGCTGAAGCTTTCAAGGCTCCATCCAATTTAAGTTCAAAAACCTGCTCTTCCCCTTGCCATTGCCTTTCAATATTGGCGTTTAAAAAAGTTTTTACCTCTTCCAGTTTCCCCGCTTCTAACGAGAAACCAGCCGCCATCGAATGCCCACCGCCGTTAATAAGAAGACCGGCCTGAAGAGCTGAAATTACTGCCGGCCCTAAAGCAATACCACTAACCGAACGTCCAGATGCTTTCCCAATTCCGTTCTCCATGGCGACGACACAGCTTGGTAAATTAAACCTTTCTCGTAACCGGCCCGCCACGATACCTATGACCCCAGCGTGCCAACCCTCAGCAGACACCATCAAAAGAGAGGGATTGGAGGCTATTTCTACTTCAGCTTGCTCCAAAGCAAGCCTATACACTCTTTGCTCAATCTCCTGCCGCTCTTTATTAAATTTATCAAGTGTCTGCGCTATTACATGGGTTTCAGATGCGTCATTGGAGGATAAAAGACGCACCCCCAGCCCCGACTCCCCCACTCTTCCGCCGGCGTTAACTCGAGGCCCTAAAACAAAACCGGCATGATAGCAATCGAGCGGTCTGTCTACACCAGCGACATCGGCTAGAGCTCTAATACCGAGATTGCCCCGCCCCGCCATTACCTTCAGACCCTGCCGGACAAGGACTCTATTGATCCCTTTTAAAGGCACAACATCACAGACGGTCCCCAGAGCCACTAAATCCAGCCACTGACGAAGATCTGGCTCAGGATGCCCTTCTCCGTACCAAAATGCTTCTCGTAAGGCGCGGTTAATTGCGACTACAAATAGAAAAGTTACTCCCACAGCTGCAAGGTGTGTATGATCTGTATCTTGGTCTAAGCGATTTGGATTTATCACGAGAGCTCCGCTCGGCAGCCGAGGTTCGGCTACATGATGATCAACAACGATTATGTCCAAACCCTCAGAGGCTCCTTTTTCGAGAACCTCAAACGCCGTTGTGCCGCAATCTACCGTGATTACAAGTTTGACGCCCCTTTCTTTTAATGTTCTTAACGCTGGCAGGTTGGGACCATAACCCTCTTTTTGTCGGTCAGGGATATATACTTCTACTGACCTTCCAAGCGCAGAAAAAAACCTTGCTAACAGGGCCGCCGAGGTCGCTCCATCAACATCATAGTCACCAAAAATTCCTATTTTTTGATCCGTCTCCAGTGCCTTGACAACCCGCTCCACAGCTTGGTCCATATCCAATAAATGTGATGGATCAGGTAACTCGTTCCTCAGGCTAGGATTAAGGAAGGTATCGACTGTCTCCAGTGTCACGCCTCTGTTTACCAAGACACGCGAAAAGATCTCAGGTATCATCCTGGTTTGGGCAATCGCTAAACTTGTGCGTTCATCGAAGTCACGAGCCTTCCAGCGTTTTCCTGAAGCAGACTTTTCTACTCCTAGAAATGCGGTAGAAGTTTCCTTATTCGACAATCCACTTTGCTCCTATGCAGTCGTATCGAAACCTTGCTTCCGCTCGAAGTTATGAACAGTGGAAATATGCCGGATCGTTCCTGTTTGAGAACGCATTACCACTGAATGTGTCTCAGCGCCATCGCGGAATCTTCTAACACCTCGGCACATGCTGCCGTTAGTGACCCCGGTCGCGGCAAACATCACGTTTCCTTTTGCCAGATCTAGAAGATCATACTTCCGATCAAAATCCTCTATGCCGCATCGCTGGGCTCTGGCCCGCTCATCGTCATTACGAAAAAGCAACCGACCTTGCATTTGTCCACCTATGCAACGAAGTGCAGCTGCAGCCAAAACCCCTTCTGGCGCTCCACCGGAACCCAAATACATATCCACTCCACTCTCCTCTTCGGAAGTGGCCATTACCCCACTCACATCCCCATCTGAAATTAACATGATCCGCGCTCCGGCATTTCTAACCTTTGCAATCAATGAGTCATGTCGCGGCCGATCCAAAATACATACCACCAAATTTGATATATCAGTGCCTTTCGCCTTCGCAAGGCTATTAAGGTTCTCCTCGGGGGACATATCCAAATCGACAACACCTTCTGGCAATCCACTGCCCACAGCGATTTTTTCCATATAAACATCGGGCGAGAATAGGAAACCACCATGCTCAGCCATGGCTATAACTGCCAACGCATTATTTAAACCCTTCGCTGTGATTGTTGTACCCTCCAAAGGATCAAGCGCAATATCTATCTCAGGCCCACGTCCAGTGCCTACTTCTTCCCCGATATATAACATCGGCGCTTCATCTCTCTCTCCTTCTCCAATGACAACCGTTCCTTTGATATCGAGACTGTTAAGGGCACGGCGCATTGCATCAACGGCTACCTGGTCTGCCCCTTTCTCATCTCCGCGCCCCATTTGGCGAGATGCTGCTAAAGCTGCTGCCTCGGTTACACGAACAGCCTCTAAAGCCAAGTTACGGTCCATTGGAATCGACTCTGTCATTTTATTCTATCCGTTTTGTATTGAATTTTGATTAAGAATTATAAACCCAGGTTCTCTATTTTAATTATTCTTGGTTCTTCTAACACTGTATCCAATGATGAAAATTGATCTATCGCTTTTTTAATTGCTAATTGATTGACTTCATGAGTTGTCATGACCACTGGAACAGGCGCGCCTGGCGCTCGTGTTCTTTGCAAAATTGCTTCCATGGAGACGTCCTGTTCACGCAAAATCGCTGCAACCTCTGCGAAAACGCCAGGACGATCGAGAACCATCAATCGAACATAAAATCTACCCACAGCAGTGTCTTCTAACGCTGGATTGCCTAACTTTAATTTTTTGATCGGAACTCCAAAAGTTGGAAGTCTTAACCCCCGAGCTAAATCTGACAGATCTGCAATGACGGCTGATGCAGTAGGTCCTGCCCCTGCTCCACGACCCTCCAAGAGAACTGGCCCTGTGTCATCCCCCTGAAAGGCTATCGCGTTGAAAACACCATCAACGTTTGCCATGGGCAATTCTTTCGGTATCATACAAGGCCGAACGCTTTGCTGAGTCCCCTCGGGCCCTCTGCGCGCGATCCCGAGTAGCTTTATCCTATATCCGAGTTCATCGGCAAACCTAATATCCAACTCGGATATATTTGAAATTCCTTCTACAGACACCGAGCTAAAGTCTGGCTTGGTCTCAAAGGCCAGTGCTGTGAGCAAGGCGAGCTTATGACCGGCATCAACACCGTTGATATCAAACTCTGGGTCTGCCTCTGCATATCCAAGCATCTGCGCGTCCTTCAGCACAGTTTCAAAATCAAGGCCCTTGTTCCTCATTTCCGTCAGAATAAAATTACTGGTGCCGTTTAAAATTCCATAAAGGCGCTGCACCTCATTACAGACAAGCCCCTCTCGAAGAGCCTTAATCACAGGTATCCCTCCAGCAACTGCAGCTTCGTATCCTATGGATCTAGATCCCTCATCTGCTAGTTTTGCCAAATCAAAACCATGAACCGCTAACAACGCTTTGTTTGCCGTTACGATATCTTTTCCAGTTGAAAGCGCTGTTTGACAAACCTCAAGAGCGACACCTTCAGATCCACCAACAAGCTCTACGACGACATTGGCATCAGACACCTCGGCCATCTCAATAGCATCGTCGAACCAAGCAACGTCATTAAGACAAAGATCTCTCTCTTTACATTTATCTCTCGCGGAGACAGCTACAATTTTAATCTCTGCGCCAAAGCGCCGCTTAAAAAGCTCAGATTTGTCGTTTATAAGGCGAAAGACTGCACTGCCGACAGTGCCTAACCCGCAGAGCGCTACTTTGATAGGGTTGTTCAAAGCTCCCCTCGTTTTTTTTGGGACGCTCCTATAATGTCTTCGGCATTAGATAAAAATCGTCTGATGTTTCTTGCCGCTTGATGAATGCGCTGATGGTTTTCCACAAGCGCGATCCTGACGTATCCCTCTCCATATTCCCCGAAACCGACACCCGGTGACACAGCAACCTCGGCATGCTCCAGCAACAACTTCGAAAATTCCAAAGACCCTATTTCTCGAAACAAATCAGGGATCGGTGCCCAGGCAAACATCGTTGCGCTCGGAGAGGGAATATTCCAGCCTGCCCTTCCGAAACTCTCGACTAACACGTCTCGACGCTGTCTATAAACATTTCTTGCTTCCTCAATGACATCCTGAGGTCCATTTAGTGCTGCAGTCGCAGCTACCTGAACAGGTGTAAAAGCACCATAGTCTAAATATGATTTAATTCTTGCTAACGCCGCTATCAGTTTCGAGTTACCCGTGGCAAACCCAATTCGCCAGCCAGGCATGGAGTATGTTTTGCTTACCGACGAGAATTCTACAGCAATGTCTCGCGCACCTGGCACTTGCAAGATTGACGGCGGTACGTAGTCGTCAAAATAGATTTCAGCGTATGCCAAATCTGATAGTATCCATATTTGATGTTTCCGGCAGAATTCTACGACTTCTTGGTAAAAATCAAGGCCAACCACCTGAGCTGTAGGGTTTGACGGAAAATTAAGCACAACGGCAAGAGGTTTTGGGACGCTATGTGCAACTGCTTGCTCCAGCTCGCGAATTATATTTATGTTTGGACCAACCGGCAGATGCCGAAGCGCCCCTCCCGCAATTATAAAACCATAGGCATGGATGGGATAGCTGGGGTTTGGAACAAGTGCTACATCCCCGGGGCTCGTTATTGCCATCGCCAAATTAGCAAAACCTTCTTTAGAGCCAAGCGTCACTATTGTCTCGGTCTCAGCGTCGACCTCAACACCGAAACGTCGAGCATAATAGGCTGCATTTGCCCGTCGAAGGCCTGTAATACCTCGTGAAACAGAATATCGATGCGCTTTTGAATTTCTCGAGGCTTCCACGAGTTTGTCAACCACATGACTAGGTGATGCCAAATCAGGGTTTCCCATCCCAAAATCAATAACATCCTTTCCATCGCCACGGGCTTTTGCTTTCATGGCATTTACCTCAGCAAAGACATAGGGGGGCAGCCGCTTTATACGATGAAATTCATACTCCATTTATTTTCCTCGAGACCTCGCCTTGATTTTTAATCAGAGGCCTAGATGCCCACTTTGTAAATATTAGTTTTTATTGGTTGAAATAAATTTCTGCCCTTCTATTTCCTGCCTCACCAGCAGGCATAACTTCTAGAAACGCCGGAAGATGATCAGACATGCCACTGATAAGAATGGAACGTGGGTCAACACCCAATCTGATTAACTCATTGACCACAGTATTCGCTCTCTTAGTTGAGATGTTGAAGTTAGCCATCTGATGTTTTGATTGTCCTAAGTTCGGTGTTCTACTGCTGGCGTGTCCCACCACATGGATTGGCCCCATCGAGGTGTTTTTGTATAGCTGAAAAGCCTTCCTAATTCGGGCTTGCGACTGCTTAGTTAAAACAGACGAGCTATTGTCAAAGTAAACAATAGCAACTGGCAATTCACCCAAATTTGGTTCCGCCAATGAACCGGACACCGATCGAGAACTTTTACCTAAAGTTGGTCGCGCTGGAAACCTTGGCGCAAATTTATCTGCCGGGGCAAATATTGTACCATCCCCCCAAGGTTTACCATTTCTGGACAAAATGTTTGCTTTTGAGGGGGGTGAGGTAGAGACAATTTTAGGCCTATCGGACAACGGCTTTGTTGTCAGCCCCGCGTTCGATTTCTGAAAATTTTTGGGACCAACACGATTTTTTCCGTTCTTTCTCAGAATACCATTCGGTCCTAACTTCGACGATTCTATTTCATTACGAGGGTTTGTATCGGGTAGAACTTTTACCCTCGGCGCCTTTCTCTCCTGACTAATGGGTTGAGAACTTGTTTTCGAGACCTGAGCTTTGGGTGGGCTCTCCTCTTGAGCTCGCAATTTATTGTCTGAATAAAGAGCCGATGCCCGATCAGCGATTAAACCGGAAGTCATTTTTTTAACATCCGACTTTGAAGGACGTTTTGGTCGTTGTGGAACGGACGCTAACGGAGGAAAATCCGTAGTCTTCTGAGCTTTATTTACTTGGGATTTTTCTACCTGAGGGGAGTTATAATTCTCACCAGTTATCCAAGCCGTAGTGTCTTTGTACCACTCTATTGGATTTGCAAATTCGGGGATCTGAGAGCAACCGGTGGCAGTCAATAAAAATGCAACAAAAAACCCGGTCCGGAAGATGCGGCCAGTATTTTGAAAGCTAATAATACTTCTAAGTTCTAACATCGACGACCGTAGCCTCTCATTTTTCAATACCAACAATTTTGTAAATATCACTGCCGTTACTTTAGCAATAAAAGCTCAGTTTATCGAATCACAATCCATAAATGTTTATTAGAACCTCCTAACAAGATGAATTGCAGAGAAGCTGGGTACTCTTTTTTGCACTCTCTCAAAATAAGTCAGCCCTTTACCGCATAGTTAATCTGTTTTGCAGCTTGAAGCTCTGAACGCTCAACGGTATGTGTCGGATGACCGAAGTGGAATGTTTTCCCCAAAATTCTCCTATCCGTACATCCTGTAATACAATTAACAAGTTACCTTCAGCCAACATAAAAGTTCTTACACGTTTTGCGAGGTCCAAAATCCTAACACCCATACCCACACAGCATTTATCACTAGGGTTGAGTGCAAAGAAAAGGCCAACATGACCAAAAGTCCCTTTTTTTCTGAGAAAGGCACCCTGCATTCCACGATGCACATAATTGATTATTCCATCCTGAAGGTGGGATGGATCTCCGATGTAAATAGGAGCATTATCCGCCACAAAGACCCAACGAAACAGTGTTTCTGCTTCTTACATTCAAATGTCCGACGACGATGGCATAAGGGAACATGGACGCAACAGCCCCTGTTTCCGGGGCTTTGACGCCCAAGCGGGGAAGAAGTGGTCATGGCGGAGATAGGATTTGATAACTCCCAAGCTAAATTCAGGGAAATAAGGGCTGCTGCGCAATACCAGTGTCTTCATCAAAATCGCACATAATATTCATATTTTGTATAGCTTGGCCGGAGGCCCCTTTAACCAAATTATCGATAACACTCAGAATAATCGCACGACCTGACAACCGATCCTTGAACACATTGATCATACAATAATTAGACCCTCGAACATGCCGAGTAGCTGGCAAAGCATCGGATTCCAAAACCCTAATAAATGGTTCATTCCTATACTGAGTAACAAGATTTTCTCTTAAATCCGAGACAGTCCGTCCATTTTTTAAACAAACATAGATGGTGGAGAGAATACCTCTGCTCATTGGCACTAGATGAGGTGTAAAGCTGACCTTGAGGTCTTTTCCCGCCGCCAGAGATAATTCCTGCTCTATTTCTGGCATGTGTCGATGGCTCCCGACCCCATAGGCATGAATTCCCTCCGCCACCTCACAATACAAGTTTGCTTCTTTCTCCGCACGACCAGCTCCAGAAACACCTGACTTTGAGTCTATCACGATCCTATCTTCTTCTATCTGATCATATTTCAGGATAGGCGCTAGCGGCAAAATAACTGAGGTCGGATAGCAACCTGGGTTACCAATCAAACGAGCCCTTTGTATCATACCTCTACGTATTTCGGGCAATCCATATATCGCCGTTTCTTGAAGTCGTGGCGCTTTATGGGGTCCATACCAGGCCTCATAGTTAGCCACGTTAGAAAGACGGAAATCTGGAGATAGGTCTATTACTTTTATTCTCTCGGGCAGGTTGGAGACGATTTCATGAGTGGTTCCATGAGGCAAACAACAGAAGA
The DNA here is from genome assembly GCA_913052165.1 of uncultured Rhodospirillaceae bacterium. GTDB lineage: Bacteria > Pseudomonadota > Alphaproteobacteria > MPNO01 > UBA2964. The sequence goes on along the minus strand of CAJXEC010000056.1, from coordinate 6,267 downwards.
CAACATCAATCTCGTCAAAATCTATCTCGTTTACCCTTTGGAGGCGTGATAGCTCTACCCCACTTAAATGAGGGAAGACCAAACTCACGTCCTCACCAGCTCTGCGTTCTGCACTTAGAGCTTTGATATTGGAATTTGGGTGTAAAGCAAGAAGCCGGATCAACTCCGCACCTGTATAACCACTGGCCCCTAAAATAGCGATGTTTATAGATTGTGTAGTCATCTAAACCTCTAAAGAACTCTAATTGTGACACAACCAAAAAAAAGGGCGCCTGCTTGGGACGCCCTGATAAAAACTTATATTGCTGTCCCTAACGTTTTGAGAATTGGAAGCTGCGACGAGCTTTCGGTTTTCCATATTTCTTTCGTTCTACAGTTCTTGGATCCCTGGTCAAGAACCCTTTCTTTTTAAGTGCCGCGCGTAGCTCAGGATCCTGATTTGTCAGAGCACGGGACAACCCATGTCGAATAGCTCCAGCCTGACCAGACAACCCACCGCCTTTAACCGTGCACCAAACATCAACGGAGTCCCTTCGGTTAGTAGCCTCGAGGGGCTGACAAACAATCATTCTCAGCGAAGGCCGAGCGAAATACGTTTCAAGCGCTTTATCATTGACTGTAACAACGCCTTTACCGGGCCTTACCCATACCCGTGCGACAGCATCTTTCCGGCGCCCCGTCGCATAAGATCTTCCGAGCGTGTCAATTTTAGCTTCGTAAACAATTGAAACCTCTTCGGGAAGTGATGACACAACGTCTTTAGGCAAGGCATCTGCAAGGGTTGCTCCCGTCTCTTCCGCCATTCTAGACGCTCCTCTTGTTCTTTTGATTCATTTTGCCAATATCCAACACTTGCGGGGATTGAGCTTCATGAGGGTGAGAGCCACCGGCATAAATCTTCAATTTTCCGATTTGTTTTCTACCTAATTTCGTTTTGGGTAACATTCGTTCCACTGCTTTATGAATTACGCGATCTGGAAAAGGACCTATCAAAAGTTGCTCTGCGGTCCGGTTTTTAATACCCCCGGGATATCCAGTGTGCCAATAATAGGTTTTATCCTTGCGTTTATTACCGGTTAGGACAACTTTTTCTGCATTCACAATTACGATGTGATCGCCACAATCGATATGTGGAGTGAACATTGGCTTATGCTTTCCACGAAGCATGTTTGCAACAATTGCGGCTAAACGACCGAGCACCAATCCTTCCGCATCAATAAGATACCACTTAGCATCCACCTCAGACGGCTTTGCAGAATATGTATTTCCAGCCAACATGTGATTACCTTTGTCAGGTCAATATAAAAACGAGCGAACTATATAAAGTTTTGAAAAACTGTCAATGAATTTACTAATTTTTTCAGTGGGTTAACATAGCGGTACTTTTATACCTTTTTAAATTTTTACTTACATTCTTTCAATTGGACCTGGTCACCAACGACAACTATTGTATCTTTGAATTTGTTAGTTGAGGAATTGATGAATAATCAAGAAATACCTGTAATCAACCTCGAAAACTTTGATGTCGGTACCGCCGCAGAAAAAAGACGCATAGCAGAACAATTGGATCTGGCGTGCCAAGAGGTCGGGTTCTTCGTGATCGAGGGCCATGGCGTATGCGAAGAGACGATGGCAAACACACGGATGATGGCTGAAAATTTTTTTGCCATGCCCCTGGAACAAAAATTAATGGTCGAGCGCCCTCCCCAAAAAATAAGTAGAGGCTATAACAAATTTCAAGATCGATCTTTGTCTTATTCAATGGGATTATCCGCGCCTCCTGACCTTCAGGAGGCCTTCGCATTCGGGCCCGAAGAATTTGATGGATCTCAATGGATCCCAGACCAACCTCAAACCGCAATGCTTGCTGGAAATAAGTGGCCCACGAAACCGCCTGGGTTTCGTTCCACTATGCTCAAATACGACCAAGAAATGAGGAAACTTGGGGAACTTATGCTCGACATTCTCTCCTTGGCACTTAACATCAACAGGGAGTACTTTCGCACTAAATTTAATCGACAATCCAGTGTTGCTAGGATGGTCCGATATCCTGCCCAAGAAGCAGAACCGAAAGCTGGACAACTAAGAGCCGGGGCCCACACAGATTACGGAACTCTTACATTTCTCAGGGGGGACCCTGTGCCGGGAGGGACTGAAATAAGAATTAAAGACGGGCGCTGGTTGGAGGTTATCAATCCCGACAAATGTTTCGTATGCAACATTGGGGATGCATTAGCGAGGTGGAGCAACGACCGGTGGATTTCAACTCTCCACAGGGTCGGAAACCCTCCGTCGTTTGAAAACAGTGCAGATCGAATCTCAATGGTTTACTTTCATAGCCCAAATCATGACGCAGTAATTGAGTGCCTTCCAGGCTGCGAAGGTGACATAGGGCCCAAATACAAACCTATCACGTTTGCGGACCATTATCTCGGAAAGGTGATGAAAGCCGCACACCTAAGGAATAATGCGACAATAGACGAGGCTCGGGCAAAGGATCCCGTTGAAAAATAATGGTTACTTTATTCGGAATAAAAAACTGCGATACTTGCCGAAATGCAAAAAATTGGCTCGCTGACAATAAAATTGACTTTATTTATTTTGATCTCCGTGAAGAGGATTTAACAGTCGATTTGATCTCCAAATGGGAGAAATCTATCGGATTGGGTGCTCTAGTAAACCGGAGAGGAACGACTTGGCGGCAGCTCCCGGAGGAACTTCGAGATAACTTTCCAACTTCTAACACTAAAAGAATAATTCAAGAGAACCCTACCATACTCAAACGGCCAATTATTGATAAGAACGGAGAGATAAGTGTCGGGTTTTCAAAAGAAATTCAGGAAAAATTATTGTCTTAATAATTAGATGAAAGATTTACTCAGCCAATGCAGCGGTCTTCATCTCCTCATTTCTAATTTTTGGCAATAACAGCCCACCGATAATTACAATCAACGACATTAACGCGAGAAAAGAGAAGAACCAGAAAAAGCCCTCCGTCTTATCGAAGATATATCCATTAGCAAGGAGAGCTGCGCTACCCCCGCCGAGGCCAACCACGAATTTCAGGCTGAAAAGTCGCCCATGCCATTCAGAAGGCGCAAAGTGAACTAAAATACAATTTTCAGCCGGTAAGCAGCCCGTAACTGCAATCATCATCAGTGCTCCTACAAAAACCAGAGGAAAACCCTCGAGACCTGACGAAATTAAAGTTAAAGGCAGAATGAAAACAAACATTCCTATGTAAACAGTTTTGGGGGAATAGCGTGATGACAAAGCCCCTCCAATGATTTGTCCCAAAGCTCCGAATAAAATCACTGCAGAAACAAAGGCTGAAGACAGTGTTCGACTAACTGAGTCATCCCAGTCAAAAATTTTCACCAAAAACGACATGGTATTGTCATATAAATTGGGTAGTCCCGTCGTAAAAGCCTGCGTAAACAGTCCCACAACTAAGACCGTCACTGTCATTACCAAAAGTACTCGGACAAGATGAGGAACCAAAATATCCCCGAACCTCGGCTCTGTTATTGATCCTGTTTCAGATTTGTTTGAGTCAATTGGTCTTGTGGTCAAAATGAAAAGAAGCCCTAGTCCAAGACATACCCCTCCAGGAACAAAAAATGCTGCACGCCAATTCAATAGGTAAGTTAATCCAGCGGCGATAAAAGCCGATAACGCAAGCCCCGCGGTCCCCCACGCACCATTTCGTCCCAAATCAAGAGCTCTGTTTGACGCATGACGAACCACAAATGCAGTTCCAACCGGATGATAGATTGATGCAAAAAGCCCAATTAAAGACAGCCCTAAAATCAACTGGGTTGTGCTCTCTGAAAAACCAGTAACGATCGTAGCTACACCCGTGCCGACGAGATAGATAGCCATCATGCCCCAGCTACTCCAGCGATCACTGAGCCAACCCGCCGGGTAGGAAGCAAAACCGTATATCAAAGACCCAATGAAAAAGGCCGACAATAACTCACCATAAGGGTTTGACCAAAGATCGCTGAGGGTAAGCGCAATAGTCGGGTAGACCAGCATAATAACATGGTTAAGAAAATGTCCGTAATTTGCGAATTTTAGAGCCCTACCGGGACTTTTTAGCTGGGAACAAAACATTGCCATTATCTTTTGTGCTCTCTAAGTCAGCCGATGATCTGAAATTACCTCCGTGACCTTTGTAATTTTTGTAACCCACTCAAAAAAGTCCTTATTTCCATCAGTCGGGTGCATAACCATTATACAAGGACACTCGTAAGAATGCTCTTTTTTTACAAATTCAGTGATCTTCCGAGATAAACCCATACCCGTTTTAACCAGCATAACAGACTCTTTTTCAGTCTTCACGTCTCCTTCCCAGTCATAGAGAGCCTCCACTTCTTCAAAAATATTAACGCACGCTGCTAGTTTTGAAGCCACCAATGCGTGCGCGATCGCCCTTGCTTCTATCTTGGTCGGTGCGGTCATGTAGACTAATTCTATTTTAGCTTGTTTCTCACACTCCATATTTATTGCTTATCAGAGTCACTGTAAAAAATGTCAAGTTTGGCATTCAAATTTCCTTGAGGAAAATTCTATTAGAATAGAAATTAACGTCATCATAAGAGAAAGGCGCGTGAATTTGATTAAAAAAATAAGAGACTGAGCTAAAGACTTTTTCTAGTCCGCTAGTCTTATAAAGAAAATGCCTGAGAACGCGCTTAAAACACTCTGGGGGTAATTTGCCCCTTCTTAATAGGAGTGGCAAAAGAATCCAAGTCAACCATCCAGTCAGGCATTAAGCAAAGATGCGCCAAACCCATATTTGATTGCCCCTTGGTATCGGATTGGCATATCTGCATGACAACTCGCCTGGGACGTGAAATCGCCACCGATAATAACTAGCTGAGAGCGCTATCTCTGCAAGAAAAGATCTTTAGAAGAAACAGGAACAGGATTGCCGCAAATCCGATACAGTAAAATCCAGCGCTTAACCCAGAGAACTGAACGACAGCACCCAATAAAACTGGAATAAAAACGTTCAAAACTTGGTGGCAGGTCATACGAAGTCCGATAACCCGCCCCTGAAACTCATAATTCACCTGTTTTGAGAGGACTACTAATAATAATGCGACACTAACTGCCAAACAAAAACCCCTTACTGCAGACATAACAAAAAGAAACCAGATATTTGCAGATAATGGAATTAGCGCGATTGCTAAAATAGAAAGTCCCGTTGTTAAAAATAATAAATTTTTTTCTTTTATAAAAATTGTTAATCGGCCGGTCCACACTGCTGCAATGCCAGCGAGACCATTCATTGCAATCAGGAGTCCTATGAATGCCTCAGAAATACCAGCGTCCCCAAGATAGACGGTATAAAAAGAATTCTGCATACTTGACCCCACTTGACGCATCGAAGTAATCGCCATCAAAGATGCAACCGCAGGAATTGCCATTAATTTAAACGTAGAGACGTAATCCTCTAAACTAGGCAGCATCCCGTTCAAACCAGAACCATTTTTAATATTTTTTGGATTTATCGCTGATGGGGGCAGTAAGCAAATAGCGACCAAAGTGCCCGCCCCCCAGATCGACATCGCCAAAAAGCCACCGTTACCGCCAAAGATCTCCACCATAAACCCGGCAAAAGGCGGACCTAGCAAAGTTCCAACCCTTGTCGCGGCAATCATTCGGCCTGAAAAAACTGCTTTTCCTTTGAAAACTTGATTTGTGAGCGTCTGCGCCCCTGACCAACAAATCGACTCTGAGAGCCCACCCACTAATTGCAAACATAGAATAAACGGGAGCCATCCGGCTTGGGGATATAAAAGAGGTACAACCGACGCCATAGCAGAAAAAATTATCATTACGCGTCTTGTCCCTAGCCGATCCATAAGAGCGCCGCCTTGTATCGAGAAGAACAAAGGACCTAAGTAACGTGTCCCGATTACTATCCCTATTAAAAAGGGTTCCATACCAAGTGCTGCGAGCCAAAGCGGTATCGCGATAGGGGCAATGTCCGCCACACTATTGCTGAAAGCTGCTGCAACATAGACAGTGCCTTCTTTCCGCGCCCTTACCTTACCTCTGAGAAAAGCCTTCATTTATCAAATATTAAGTTGATGAATTTTTGAAACTCACACACAATACCGAAGTATCCATTCAAATTAAGATGCGAGACAGTCTTGCTCCAAAGATTACGAGGGATACCAAAGCCAAAAAGGGGGGAATGGTCGGAGTGGCGGGATTCGAACCCACGACCCCCACACCCCCAGTGTGGTGCGCTAC
>CAJXEC010000055.1 GCA_913052165.1 uncultured Rhodospirillaceae bacterium | reverse complement strand
AGCTGACCAACTTGGGCACCAGTCCTCCCACTTTTCCATCCCCTCAGTGGCATCCTGGAAATCCGCCAATGGTACACCGCTTGTGATAAATCTTGGGGTGAATATTCCTATTACTGTATCTATTCGAGGATCCCTGGGCACTGCGTTCCTCCTTTTACCCTGCTGGAAGCATGCAGTGACAATTTTTTTTGCGCAAGTGTTTGACCTTTGGCTTGCCGTGACCCAGCTTTCTTGTACAAAGAGATTACAAATGGGATCAAGAGAGGAGCAGACATGCACGGCCCAATTGGAGAGCGTGTTATTCGCAAGGAAGACTCCAGACTTTTAACGGGAAATGGTCAATTTAGCGATGATCATTCTGTGGAAAATCAAGCCTGGGCAGTTATGGTTCGGTCACCCCATGCCCATGCAATTATTAAATCAATTAACGCAACGGCTGCTCTTTCTGTAGACGGCGTCATTGGGGTACTTTCTGGTGAGGATTGCACAGAGGATCGATTGGGACATATCCCACATAGTCCTTTTCCATCTACGAACTTCGATATGAAACTACATGCTCCGGGCAAGGAGCTCGGGGAGGGCGAGTTTACGGGCTCACATATGGCGCTTCCATCCGATAAAGTGCGTTATGTAGGGGAAGCAGTCGCCATGGTTATCGCTGAGACTAGAGCGCTTGCTAACGAGGCTGCTGAGCTGGTTGAAATCGAATATGAGGTTTTGGACTCCGTTACGCACGCTCTTGATGCTGAGAGAGATGATGCACCTCGGATTTGGGAGGACATACCTAGCAATGTATTCATTGATACCTATTTTGGTGACCAGTTAGCTACAGAGCGAGCTTTTGCAGGAGCGGACCATGTCGTGAAAATGTCTTTTGACATCCCTCGGGTCACCGGAGTGCCAATGGAACCGAGATCTGCATTGGGGGTTTATGATCAAGAAAAAGATAAATACACCCTATTTGCGGGAAGCGGCGGGACTGTCCGACAGAAAAGAGAAATAGCCGAGGTGCTCGGGGTGCCCCCAGAAAAGGTCAGAGTTTATGCCCTTGATGTTGGCGGGAATTTTGGGACACGCAATCGGACTTACGTGGAGTTTCCTCTAGTCGTTTGGGCCTCGAAAAAATTTGGTCGACCCGTGAAATGCACTGTGGAAAGGTCTGAGTCGATGGTCAGTGATTATCAGGGACGAGACCTTCAAGTCGATATGGAATTGGCAATTAATAAAAAAGGGAAGTTTCTTGCGCTGCGAGCTTCCAACTTGAGTAATGTGGGCGCGCGCTGTGTCTCTCTTTCCCCTCTGTCTAAGGGCTCCGGTATTATTACTGGTTCTTATAGAATTCCAGCGGCTTATCTTCGATCGCGGGCCGTTTTTACAAACACGGCGCCTACAAACGCGTACCGGTCATCCGGTCGCCCCGAGATAATTTACTGCATTGAGAGAATTGTTGAGGTGGCTGCAAAGGAGTGTGGTTTTGATCCCCTGGAGCTTCGCAGAAAAAACCTGATTTCTGAGGCTGAAATGCCTTATCAAAATGCAGTTGGCATGATTTATGACAGCGGTAAGTATGAAAAGAGCTTGGACATGGCGATCGGCCTGTCTGATTTCTCTGATTTTGAAATTAGGAAGATTAAAGCCCGAGAACATGGAAAATTACTCGGTCGCGGTATTGCTCATTATGTTGAGTCGTCCATCGGGAGCCCAATAGAAGAGACGCAGCTGCACGTCCTCCCCGACGAAGACCGAATAGACCTGGTAATCGGTACTCAACCAAGTGGTCAGGGGCACGAGACTAGTTTCGCTCAAGTTGCCGCAGCATGGTTGGGAGTTCCGGTAGATAAAGTAAATGTAATTGTCGGTGATACAGACATCGTGCGGGTAGGTGGAGGTTCTCACTCCGGCCGTTCTATGCGGATGGCGGGAACGGTAATCGTAAAAGCAGCAGAGGTTTTAATTGAAAAAGGGAAGCGGATAGCAGCGGAAATATTTGAAGCTTCCGAAGCCGATATAGAGTTTAGAGACGGTATGTTTCGGGTCGGAGGAACCGACCGGGCAATTGGATTGATTGAGCTGGCTCGAGAGAGTTCAAAAAGAAAATTGCCAGAGGCTTTGGCCGACGGTCTATCGGTGACGGAACAGAATGAAATGCATACGCCCGTTTTCCCAAATGGTTGTCACATCTGCGAAATTGAGGTGGACCTAGATACAGGGGTTCCTGAGATCGTTCTTTATGTCGCGATCGATGATGTGGGAAGAGCAATTAACCCTCTTATTGTGGATGGGCAAACTCACGGAGGTATCGTGCAAGGGGTTGGACAGGCGCTATGGGAAGAATGTGTTTTCTCCGATGGTCAGCCTTTGAGTGGCTCATTTATGGATTACGGAATGCCTCGAGCAGATCAGTTTCCAGATTTTCGTACCGCGCTGAATGAAGTTCCCTCACCAACTAACCCCTTGGGGGTCAAGGCTGGTGGAGAGGGTGGCACAACGCCTGCTCCCGGGGTAATTTCTAATGCGATCATGGATGCTCTCAACGAATTCGGGGTTAGAGATATAAAGATGCCGTTCACCCCGCTTAAAATTTGGCAGGCCATGCGAGTAAAGGACAAAGCGGCCTAATCATAGGACAAGGAACACGGAATGAATGATCCGATCAAGCTCATTGGTTTCCCCAATACAGGACTGCTCGTTTTTCATGCAGGGATAGAAAAAGGCTTTTTTGAAAAACATGGAGCTCTCGTCGAACTAGAGGTGACGCCAAGCTCGATTTATCAATTGGTTAACCTGATTGATGGTAAATTTGATATAGCATGCGGCGCGGTTGATAACTTTATTGCCTATCAAGAAAAAGCAGGAGAAGAAATACCGAAAAAAGAGCCGGACCTTTGTGTTTTCATGGGCGCTACTCAGATCGAACTATCATTTGTCGTCGGAAAAGAAATTCAGAGTTTTGAAGATATCCGCGGGACGAAATTAGCAATGGATGCCTTGACGACTGGGTTTGCCTTTGTGTTGTACCGTATGCTTGATGACGCAGGTCTTTCGTCGGATGATTATGAGATGGTATCTGTCGGAGCAACTCCTCATAGATGGGCAGGTGTCCAGAGTGGTGAATATTCTGGTACGCTTCTCATTGAACCCTTTACAGGCCAGGCACGTGCGAGCGGTTTCAAGAGCCTTGGCTCAAGTCGTGAGACTTTTAAGAATTATCCCGGCCAAATGTTCGGTGTAATGAGAGGTTGGGCCGCAGAAAACAGGGAGAAGATGATAAGTTTTATAAAAGGATATCTTGATGCTCTCGATTGGACCCTCGATGACGACAATACAGAGGAAGTAGAACAGCTTTTAGCCAAGCATATGCCTCAAATTAAACCGCAGGCGGTCACTGTTGCTCTATCAAAACTTCGTTCGCCGGAAACAGGTTTGGTTCCTAAAGCTAGGATTGACAGGGAGGGGCTAAAAACTGTTTTAGCGTTGAGAAGCCAATATGCGCCTCAAGGACAAAAGCTCACCGATATTGAGAAATATATCGATGAGTCGTTCTATCGAGAAGCTTTAGGTTAAGTAATTATCAATTTTTTGAGGACTAAGCCGGCTTCGTTGCAGTATTATTCTTATAGTTTGATGCAGATGTTCGTAAGTTCGGTATAAAATTCGAGAGAATAGTCACCGCCTTCACGCCCAATGCCAGATTGTTTGCTTCCACCAAACGGCGTTCGAAGGTCTCGAAGAAACCAGCTGTTTACCCAGGTAATGCCAGATTCAATTTGTGGAGCAACACGATGAGCTCTGGTAAGATTTTCTGTCCAAATCGAGCAAGCAAGTCCGTAAGGGGTGTCGTTTGCCAGCGCAATAACCTCCTCTTCGCTGTCGAACGGGCGGATATGACAGCATGGCCCAAAAATTTCTTCCTTGATTACCGGATGGTCGTCAGGCAATCCTGTCCATATGGTAGGCTCAACCCAGGCGCCCTTCTCAAGTGAGGAGTCTAGGTTGGGCACGCCGCCACCTGTAACAACCGTTGCTCCACTGTCAGCGGCAAGTTTGTAATAATTAAGAACTTTATCCCTGTGTTCTTGGCTTATTAGTGGGCCGAGAGTTGTAGCTTTCTCATCTGGACGACCACAAATCTGTTTTTCAGCAGCAGCTTTTAAACGGACAACGAATTCATCAAATATTGGTCTCTCAACAAATACTTTTTCAGTTCCGAGGCAGACTTGGCCGCAATTTGCGAACACCGATCGGTTGGTTCCCTCGATCGCTTTATCTAGATCGCAATCTGCAAAGACGATTGCAGGGTTTTTCCCCCCGAGTTCAAATGAGACATCACGGATTCCTACAGCGGCTTTTTTCATGATAGCCTCACCCGTTACAGTCTCGCCAGTAAATGTAATGGCATCAACATCTGGATGCTGTGTTAGAAATTCACCCGCTGAATTTGGGCCAAACCCATGGATGACATTATACACCCCGGGAGGTACGCCAACTGAATTCATAACATCACCAAGCATCGCGGTTGTAGATGGTGTTTCTTCAGAGGGTTTTACGACAACTGTGTTACCGCAGGCCAGCGCAGGACCCACTTTCCAAGTCATGAGCAGGAGTGGCAGGTTCCACGGGCTGATGACGCCAATTACGCCCTTTGGGCGACTTACTGTGTAATTTAGCGCTCCGGTCCCGTCAGGCGTTGGCATTCGAAATGCGGCGTCATGATGATTTCGCATGATATCTGCGAAGATCTGAAAATTAGCCGCGCCGCGGGGTATGTCCAGGTGAGAAGCCAAGCTCATTGGTTTGCCTGTATCAGCGACTTCTGCCTCGAGAAAATCATCAAAACGCGCCTGTATGCCCTCCACTATTCCAGAAACAATCTCTAATCTTTTCGCGAGAGGCATCTCTCCCCATGGGCCTGTCAATGCAGCCTTTGCTGCTTTCACTGCTGCATCTACATCTTTCAGAGAGGCTTCGTGAACTATGGAAATTAATGAGCCGTCGACTGGACTGATATTCCGAAATGTTTTCCCAGAGGTTCCTTTTGTATAGTTACCGTTTATAAAATTTTGGGCTCGGATTTCTTCCATTAGCTGATCTAGAGGCACGGATCTCTCCCTAATTTTTGAGAGTTGCTAACGTGAATAGGGTTCTTGTTTTAGTCAAGTCAAGAAACCTAAGATTGAATAATGCACCTCAAAACCTTATTCTAAATGTATATCAAGAAAGGTCTTTTTTATGTGGTTTAATGCAACCTCTAAAATCCAGATGCCAAGCGCAGATGATGCATTGCCCGGTCGGGATAAAAAAATGCAGATTTCCGGCAAACATTTTGTTACCGGACGGGCTATCACGCTGCCTAACCCCTCAGGGACAGAGACAGCGCTTTTTGGATTAGGGTGTTTCTGGGGCGCTGAAAGGTTATTTTGGGAGTTAGAAGGAGTTTTTTCTACGGCCGTCGGGTATGCAGCCGGTTATACAAAAAACCCAACCTACGAAGAGGTTTGCTCCGGAAAAACCGCTCATAACGAAGTTGTGTTGGTAATTTTTGATCCGGCCGCTCTAACATATCAAAGGTTGCTTGCGAAATTTTTTGAGGGTCATGACCCTACTCAGGGTATGAGACAGGGCAACGATGTGGGCACTCAATACCGGTCAGGTATCTATACCTACAACGAAGCCCAAAAGGTTGCAGCCGTAAAGACTAAGCATGCCTACGAGAATGTCCTAAAAGGACGTCGGTACAGTGAGATAACCACCGAAATTATTGATGCTCCTGAGTTTTATTATGCGGAGGAGTATCATCAGCAATATCTTGCAAAAAATCCCGGTGGCTACTGCGGGTTGGGCGGAACCGGGGTATCGTGTCCCACTGATCAAACCGGCGAGTAATGACTAAATTTTAAAAACCTCCTAGATCAGCTTGATTTCCACAACCATGAAAAAAAAGATCATAAGCTTGAAAAAACGGGAGCACTCATATATCGGCCGGTCTGGGTAAAAATAGTTTTTGGTATTATGGCTTCAGCCCCTTGCAGGAGCCCCTCGAAATCTAAGCAGCCTAGGCCACCGATTGCTTCCAGGTGGGTGGTAACAATGACCAGAAATAAGATTAACACCCCGAATACATAAAGCTTTTTCTTTAATCGGTAAGAATGTGTCTGGGGGACAAATTATGGGTTGGATATCTTGGTTGTTCCTCGAGGCTTTCTGTCAATTGCTGATAAGAGTGCCCGTGCAAAAATCTTGCCCTCTAGCCGCTCTATTCGTTGTTTTGAGGTTCAAAATCAAAGATAAGGGATATTAAAAGGAAAGTTTGCCTGTTCTTTATTTTTTGAAGATTGATAGACAACGTCAGAGATCAACAAAGTTTTTTCAAACTCATAACTTTGTATTGACGTCTGCGGAAAACTTAAAAGTACGAAACTCAGGAGCGTCAGAGAGAATAACTGGCAGTTCCCACAATAAGATACTCCAATCAGGGCGTTACAGAAATTAGTCGTGACGCCCAATCTAAAGCGAAATTTTTGGGTTAATTAGAACATTAATTTTTTTCTCCGGTTTCTATGGAATAGGAACCATCATCATTTCGTAACAAATTATCACAACCTCGAACCTCTCCCCATGCGCGGAGAAATAATGGCCACGAAACATTTTTATATTTTATTACAAGATCATGAAATTGCGTTGGCTGACTTTGGAGTTCCCTACATAACTTTTGCGCTAGTTTGGTCATGTGAGATCACCTAATTTAACAAGGTCTTGGCCAAATATTTTAATTCTCCGGTACAGATGTTTCGGAACACCTTCTGGTATAGTTGCGTCAATACCTAACTTATCTGTGGTAGGCAAACCTCCTTTTCCAAGCAACCAAGACTTCACACTCGGGTCAATGTGTTTAGCTCTTGCCCCCTTGAGGATGAGTGCGTCCTGATCAGCTTGAACCCTGAATGCTATCGCCCAATCCAGATCATCTTGATTATGGATATTAATGTCGTCATCGGTGACAATTACAAATTTTACTTCTGCTACCGAAAGGAGGGCAGCCACGGCATTTTTTCCTTCACCGGGTCTTTTTTTTATGGAGGCAATAAGTGACCAATATCCGCAGCTACCGACCGGCGCACGTATGTCCACCGCTTGCACACTCGCAACCCTCAGAGCTTGGAGTCCTGCAGCTTCAGTAACTGGTGCTGCTAGCCAATCGTTTTCCCATGGCATTTGAAGCATGTAAAAAATCGGATCTTTTCGGTGTGTTATGCACTTTACTCGAAAGATGGGATTCCATTTTACGTCTCCAGATATTTGGCTAAATTCTCCAAAAGGACCCTCATCGGCCACCCAACCGATTGGCAAGAGCTCCCCCTCCAGTATCAACTCTGCATCAGCGGGGACCTCAAGATCCAATGTCTTACATTTTACTAGCTCCAGCGGAGTTCCTCGTAGACCACCGGCCAGGGACAGCTCGTCAACATCTATCGGTGCTTTATAAGATGCTGCCAACATATCGAGTGGGTGCACACCTACAGCTATGGCAATTGGGAGAGGTTCCTTTTTGTCCAGCGCTTTCTGATAGTAATACCGCATATCTGAAGGCGAAACTAAATCGATACCTGTTTCTGTTGGACTTCTATACATGAGCCTGTAGCAACCAACGTTTCGCCCGTGGTTAAGGTCATCAGAGATGGCAAAAGTGCCGGAAATGTATGGTCCGCCGTCAAAAAGGTGCATCATTGGAATGGGTATACGCGTTAAATCCACTTCATCCCCTTCCATTATGACCTCTTGGCATGGAGCAGAATTTACTAAAACCGGATCTATTGGTTTGGAAGATTTTTGCTCAAATTCAAAAGCGATCCTTTTAGGATCGCACCGCATAGCAATTGCTAATCGATCACGGTTTGAAACTAGGGCTGTGGCTACCCGCCAATTCGGATAGTCGGCAATATTTTCAAAAACTACTGCTTTATCACTATCCCCACCCAAGGCAGACAAATGACGGCAATCAACAGAATTTTTAATACGCGTTAGTTGACCAGCTTTATCAAGATCTTCTAAAAACTTTCTAAAGCCTGTCTCTTCTCTCCGCATTCTCTCCTCCCTCTGGGCAAAGATTAACAAACTTTTGTAATTTGATAAGTATCAGAAACCTAAATTTTATGAGATTTCTGTGGCTAAATTTTTTCTATTACAAATAAGCTTTGAAAATCAGCTTTATCCACATGGCAAAAATTACTCCAATGACTGCACGATTAAACCATTTTGGGCTAATGTAGGGCGTCGTCCACATACCTATTTGGGTGAATAGTATTGTTGGTATGAGTGCCAGAACGCCCTGTATTAATCGCTCTTGCGTGTAGAGCCCGAATGAACCAACCGCTAAGACATGTGTTCCAGATATAATTAAAAATAAAATAGAGACTGCGAAAACGTATGTTTTCTTCTCCAAACGATACGCGTGTATCCATGTCGCAATAATTGGCCCCGCAATGCCAGTGGCACCCTGGCAAGTACCCCCCGCCATTGCAAATAAAGGGGCTAAAAATCTCGCAACCCCATCCGTTAATTTGAAATCTGGTTTTATAGTTATGGTGAATAAATAAAGACCCAACCATACTATTAAGAGGGTTATTAAGGCACTATCAGATAAAAATGCCAGCAGCGTGGTGCCACACAAGACGCCTAAGCCTGCGAAAAAAAGCGAAATTTTTAAAAACGGTACCTCGTAACGAATTTTGCGGTATCGTAAGCAAATCCAAATATTACTAGCTACCACTGGGATGGTAAGTACTACTATCGCGTGTTCCACTCCCAAGAAATTGGCCATAGTAGGGACCGCGATTAACGGTAGGCCTAATCCTATGGCCCCTTTCAAATAGGCACCCAAAGCAATTGCTATCAGAACTATGGTTAATGATTCGAGATTAAATGACTCCAAAAGTTCTCTCCGAAAAATTTTTCCTTAGAAAAGATTATTTTTCATCCGTGCGACCATGAAGCAACTGGTCCTCTATTGCACTGCTGAGGGCTAGGCTGAGAGACGGTCTCGCTGCCAAAATAAGTTTGGCCATATCTTAATTGAGCCAAAAAGGAGGCGCAGCCCTAATTTTTAACCCTCCACGGTCAATAGAAAAGCCGTCGCTGTGAGATTTGAATTCGGAGATATTAACAAGGGCTATCGCACAATTTTCTGAAACAGAGATAATCTTCCCTACATTGCGCTCTCTAACCATAACCGCTTCCCCAATTTGGAATGCTTGTTGATTGGTTGTGTCAATTATCGCTGGTATTTTTTTGACTAGGCTTCTTGTCTTCATTCGCGTGGTGACCTCTTGTCCCACATAGCAACCCTTAGAAAAACTAACACCATTAATGAAATCGAGCCCTAGTTCGAGTGGGTATTGTGTCTCGGGAGTAACATCTTTTCCAAAATCGACGATGCCAAGGCTCAGGCATAGGTCATAATAGACTTCAGGAGCAATTTCAGTTCCTCCGAGATCAATTAGAGTTTTTTTGACAGATAGTTCTGCCGGTTTTGGATGGATTAGTCTTTGTCCCAGCGCGGGGTGTCGTGGGTCTGAAAATAATGGGGTGTTTTCGACATCTATTTTGCAATCAGGATCTAATTGTAAAATGCAGCACACCGACATGTGGTTTATTGGTGTAATTGCAACATCCGATCGAAGTTTATATCTGGACAGGCGCCGCACTAATTCTTTTTCACAAATGAGATGGCAGTCGAGCAGAATTCTATTTTGGTCGAGTATCAGCGTGAAATCACAGATAATCTTTCCCTGAGGGGATAGGATAGCCGAATAGCAGGGCTCTCCAGCCCGAAGAACCTCGATATCATTAGTGACGATTCCTTGAAGAAAGGAGAATGTGTCCTCCCCAGAAATCGATATCAAGCTTCTATCTGTCAGGTGAACGAAACGCATGGGCGATATAATTCATTAGTTTTGAACTTAAAAAAAGGTATTTTTGATATTGTTTAGACGATAGGTTTGAGAAAAATAGCCCCAGTTTGTTCAGATAATAAGCAAAAAATACAGCTATAATGAGAGTGTTATTTATCACATCAACGCGGATCGGTGATGCAGTATTATCGACAGGCTTATTAGATTACCTCTGTAAAACATATCAGGGGATTGAAGTGACCGTGGCCTCTGGGATCCTCTCCGCTCCGCTATTTCGACAATTTCCTGGAGTGGGGCAGGTTATAGAGATCAAAAAAGGGCCCTTCAATTCTCATTGGATCAAACTCTGGTCAAAGACAATTGGAACAGCATGGGATTTGGTCGTTGATCTTCGGGGGTCGGCACTATCCTACATCCTTATCACTAGACGAAGAAAAATAATTGGTCGGCCTAGTGTCGGCGAACACCGGGTCCAAACCCTTGGGAGATTATTCGAACTGTCTCCGCCGCCCTCTCCAAGATTGGAACCGGAAGACCTGAAGAGGAACCGGCAGTTGGAAGCAATTGCATCTGATAACATAGTAGGGTTTGGTGTTACCGCGAATTGGTTGCCAAAAATTTGGCCGGGTGCTCGATTTGTAGAACTTGCAGACGCACTGACTAAAAAAAATGGGACTTTTGAAAATGCACAGGTCGCTATCCTTGGTGGCCCTGGGGAAGAAGCCCTGGCCAAGCCAATTCTTGATGCTCTTGGTAATCGAGCGTTGAATTTGGTGGGTAATTTAACGATTACTGAGACCGCAGCTTTCCTGAAAAAATGCAAGGTTTTTGTCGGAAATGACTCGGGCCTCATGCACATGGCGGCCGCCCTCGGAGTTCCTACTATGGGATTATTTGGACCAAGTATGCCCGAGCACTACGGTCCTTGGGGCTCCCACGCTCGCTCCGTTAGGAGTGATATTTCTTTTAGGGAACTTGTTCAAACACCCCAATTTGATCATCGAAAAACTGACAATTTAATGCAAGGATTGTCTACAAAAAAGGTTTTGAAGGCGGTAGAGAAAATGGTTTCAGAACTATCGGAACAAGGCCACAAGTGGTGACTGGGTTTAAGAAAAAAATTTCTGTTCTTGTGGTCATCCACAACGAAGAAAAAAGACTGGGATCGTGTCTTGATACGTTAAGGTTTGCAGATGAGCTTGTAATTGTTCTGGACAAATGCACGGATCGCTCTCGAGAGATAGCATCGAAATATACGGAGCACTTGATTGAGGGGGAATGGGATCTTGAAGGTGATCGAAGAAATCTTGGAATTGACTCTTGCAGTGGGCCTTGGGTGCTGGAAGTGGATGCAGATGAGCGTATCCCTGAAGAATTGGCCGTGGAGATTAGAGAGACAGTCAATACCTCCGAGGCGGATCGGCACGATATTTCGGTAGACAATTACGTCGGCAACCGGCTTGTCCGTTACGGGTGGGGAGCTTCGTTCGGGCGCGGGGCGCATACAGCTCTGTTTAGAAAAGGTACAAAGGTGTGGGGTTCAGAGAGAGTTCATCCTAAACTTAGGTTTGATGGGGTGAAGGGAGATCTTTTGAAAAATAGGATCGAACATGATGTGGCAGAGAATATTTCAAGTTTAATACGTAAGCTGGATACTTATTCCTCTGCTCATGCAGCAGACCTTCGGGATAAAGGGGATATTGGAAGTTTTGGACACAACCTCCGCCGAATATTCTCACGTTTCTATAAATGTTATTTTTTGAGAAAAGGTTACAGAGAGGGCGCTTGGGGTTTTCTCATCGCTTTATTTGCGGGGTTGTACCCAATACTTTCCTATCTCAAAGCGAAACTAGAGGACCAATAATGGTTCTTATAGTGATGGCGGATGACGGGATCCCTTTTGATGGCGACACCCCCTGTAACGGCCCACTTGGCGGCGCTGAAAGCGCGTTTGTAAGTCTTGCGGAGGCGTTTGCAGAGAGAGGTCATGAGGTTCTTGCTTACACCAAGGTTTCGCGACCAAGTAACCTGAGAGGGGTCTCCTGGCGTCCGATCCAAGGAGAGATGATTGATAAATCATCGCTTTATATCGCAAATCGAGGTGATAAATTACTCAAATTGGTACCCGGGGCAGGCCAACGGATCTTTTGGATTCACAATCCTGCGGACTATCTTTTAAAATGGCGATACTTATCAAAATTATTTGTTTCTAGACCTATTACTGTTTTTTCTGGAGCATTTCACGCTCAATCTTGCCCGAAATGGGTTCCGTTAGGGGGACGAAAAATAATTCCCTACGGGATCTCGAAAACGTTTACTGGCGTTAGACGGGAGGGTGTTGCGCCTCCGATCGCCATATTTACCTCAAATGTTCTTCGTGGCTTGGACTGGCTGCTTGAGCTTTGGGTGGACCGTATCCAACCGCAAGTAGAAGGCGCTGAATTACATATTTACTCGGGGCCAGCCACTTATGGTTCCTTTGGAGAAGCACGGGCCAATGCAATGAATGCAATTTTAGAAAAGGCTAAATCGTTGAATGTAAGTGGGGTGAAGGTGCTCAGGCCCGTATCAAAAAAGGAGTTAGCTGATGTCTATGCCAAAGCCCGCGTGATGCTATACGGAGGAGACACTGGGGAGACCTTTTGCCTGGCCCTTGGTGAATCCCAGGCTTCGGGGGTTCCCTCTGTGGTAAAAGACATAGGATGTGTCTCGGAGAGGATAATTCCCGAAGAGACGGGTTATGTTGCCAGGGATGACACAGATTTTGTTGAGAAAGCAGTGACTCTATTGAGGGATGATACGCAATGGGCCGCATTTAGCGATAGGGCAGTGGAAATGCAGAGAGGCTGGACTTGGAATGAAGCAGCCGAGGCATTTGAAAAGCTATTGCCGAGTATGAATTGACATATATTTGGATCATCGGAGGAACTTGCAAAGTTTGAAAATGTCAAATGACAGTGGATTAAAATCGCTGATCTTTACTCTCCAGCGTCGGACTAAGTAATTAATGGGGGGTACACAGATTTTTGTGGCGCGAGGAAACTGTGGGCGCGAAAAGTGTTTTGTCTTTTGGGGGGCAATGGGATGTGCGGCATTGCGGGATTAATGCCTCCCTCCGGCGCTCTGCCAGATAAAAAAACCCTTGACTGCATGTCAAGCTCTCTCGAGCATCGAGGTCCGGATGGTGGTGGCGAATTTATAGCGCCAGGCATCGGTTTGGTTCATCGTCGTTTATCGATAATTGATATCGAAAATGGTAACCAGCCGCTTTCTCATCCTCTTGGCCTTCATTTAGTGGCAAACGGTGAAATCTATAACTACATCGAGCTAAGAGAGGAGTTTGCTGCGGAAGAATTTAAAACAAGGTCAGATTGTGAAATTCCTCTCCATTTATATGCGCGTTTAGGTGAAAATTTTGCCTCGCGTTTAAGAGGAATGTATTCGATCGCAATTTATGACGAGCGTAGCAGAACACTTGTGCTCTCCAGAGACCCTTTTGGGATTAAACCGCTTTATTATTGCGAGGGCTCATTTGGTTTTGCATTTGCATCAGAACCGAGGGCGTTTTTTGATGCTGCTTTGGTCGAACCGTCGCTCCAAATGGACGCCGCGAGAGAGCTATTTCAACTTCAATATTCGTCTGCTGCTGAAACTGCATTCCAAGGTGTATTTCGCGTCTTTCCCGGGGAGACATTGATTATTCAGTCAGGAAAGATTTTAAGACGAGAAAGAATCCACGCATTACCTACTGGAGGCCCTGTTCCGATCTCAGTTGATGATGCACTTGCTAATGTGGAAACAGCCCTGAACGACAGCGTGATGGTTCATCAAAGAAGTGATGTGCCCTACGGGCTATTTTTATCGGGTGGAATAGACTCCTCGGCATTGCTCGCGCAGATGGCAAAGTTAAATCATGAGCCTATCAAATCATATACAATCGGATTTCCTGGGACCGGTGTGGCGGATGAGAGGGACCATGCTCGCAGTATCGCCGTAGCTTTTGGATCAGAACATGTTGAAATAGATTTTACCGAAAAGGATTTCTGGAACGTGTTACCTCAGGTTGTTGACACGATTGATGACCCAATTGCAGATTACGCGATCCTTCCGACCTATAAACTTGCCTCCGTGGCCTCTAGGGATGTCAAAGTTGTCTTGAGTGGAGAGGGCGGGGATGAGCTGTTCGGGGGATACGGTCGCTATCGGTCTCTCGCAGCCCCGTGGCGGTTTTTTAGGAGGCCCGGTCGACTAAAAGGAGCCCTAAATGGCCTTGGAATTTTAAGGTCAGAGAATGAAAAATGGCGAAAAGGACGGGTACAAGCAATGGAAATTGCGAGAACCGATGGTAGATCTTCGCTGCAAGCTGAGCAAGCCGCTGATTGTAACGACTGGCTGACAAATGATCTGTTAATAAAACTCGATCGATGTCTTATGGCTCATGGTCTCGAGGGGCGCACACCTATGCTGGATCCAGTGGTGGCTAGCGCAGTTTTCAAATTTCCCGACAAGCTTAAAGTCAAGGGCAAATATGGAAAATGGATACTAAGGAAATGGTTAGACAATCAACTGCCCAACGCTGACGCGTTTGCGCGCAAGAAAGGGTTCACTGTACCAGTTGCTGAGTGGATACGAGGGCATGCTGAAAAGTTAGGCCTACTAGTCTCGCAACAACCTATTATTACTGAACTTTTTCATCCGGATGTTGTACGCAAAGTATTTTGTGTTCGAGATAAGCGATCAGGTTTTGCCGCTTGGATTTTGCTTTTTTTTGTCCTTTGGCATAAAGCCCACATAGAAAGACAGAAGCTTTCTGGAAATGTTTTTGATGTGTTGGAATAAAGTCATAAAAACTTATAAAAAGCTCGCAATAGTTGTTGGTTGAAATTTTATTATTTGAAGATTTCATAAAAATCAGAATAAATTTTACTAGATTAGGTTTTTCGTAAAAACGACCTAAAAAGTTTTTTAAAAAAAACGTCAGAAAATTTAGACTGATCGAAGGGATGTAACCATGGTTGGACTAGGGGAGATGACTTTTGGCCACGTCGGTATAAATGTGATCCGGATGGAGCCCATGGTTGAATTCTACACTAAGTTGTTAGGATTCAAGATAACTGATAGAGGCCACGGCGGCGGAGGAAAGGGACCCGAATTAGTTTTTCTTAGTCGTGATCCGGAAGAGCACCATCAGATTGTTTTAGCTTCAACCCGTCCTGCTGGAGTCCCGAGCACTATCAATCAAATATCATTTAGAGTTAAGGAATTGAGTATGGTGAGGGCAGCATATGATAAAGCTGTTGGTGCCGGAATTGAGGGTATTGAGCCCGTTGATCATGGCAACGCCTTATCAGTGTACTTCCCCGACCCAGAAGGGAATAGAATCGAGGTATACATGTCACTTCCGTGGTATGTGTCGCAGCCACATCGGGACCCTATTAATTTTGATTTGTCCGATGAAGAGGTTCTGGCCAATAACGAAGAAAAATGTTCGAGAGACCCAAGCTTTTTGCCAATTGAAGAATGGAAAGCAAAATTTTAGGCAGATTTGATTCAAGACAGAGCAAAACCTTCAAAAGGGGCCTAATAGGCCCCTTTTTTTGTGCCAGTCTTCGATACTCTGATCAGGATATTGGTCGTACTCAGAGTCATTCTCAGGAATGTTTACCCATGAGGCCTTGTAGTTCGTCATCGTGTGTCTTTCCTCCGGGGGCGGCGGAAGAGGTCTATCGGCAGATGATGCAAGCAAATAAACCCATTGCCCATGTCGGCTGTTGTGGTTCCGCGTCATAGTTCCGCAGTCCTTGCAAAAATCCCGGTGGGAGTATCCAAGCCCGTCTTTTTCATAAACATCTCTGTCGTTGAGATTTGACCGATAGACGGATAAGTGTTCTTCGCGGGACACCTTGAGCGTCAGTTTGTTAGCTATGATATTTATAGCGGAGCCAGAACCACTGGCTAACTTGCAGCATATCGAAAAGTAACATCTTGAAAACGGATAAGGCGTATCTGATTCGACAATGCATTTCAGCCAGCCGGATTGACATGAGCCCTCTAAAATCCTCAATTAACGATACGCGTTTTTAGAAGAACCTCTCTGACAAAGAAAAGTTTTGTTCTTGCAAAAAGGAACAAAACATGAACATAATCCTTTAATTGATCGAATCCCATGGTTATGAAATAAGGAGTTTGGAATATGGCAGAACCTGCATTGAGACTTGTGGATAAGGGAATTATGGATAAATCCAAGGCATTAGACGCCGCGCTCCAACAAATAGAGAGGGCACACGGAAGAGGCTCAATTATGCGGTTAGGGGCGGAACAGGTTGTTGAAACAGAATCAGTTTCCACGGGCTCTCTAGGATTGGATATAGCCCTCGGTATTGGCGGAATTCCCAAGGGCCGAATCATAGAAGTATACGGTCCGGAAAGCTCCGGAAAAACCACTTTAGCTCTGCATTGTGTCGCGGAAGCACAAAAGAACGGAGGACAGTGCGCTTTTGTGGATGCGGAACATGCACTAGATCCGGTGTATGCCGGTAAACTTGGTGTGAATATTGATGACCTTCTCATTTCGCAACCAGATGCGGGCGAACAGGCCTTGGAGATTACAGACACTTTAGTGCGTTCAGGAGCGGTTGATCTAATTGTTGTTGACAGTGTTGCGGCCTTAGTTCCAAGGGCTGAGCTTGAAGGAGAAATGGGTGATACCCATGTTGGATTGCAAGCGAGGTTAATGAGTCAAGCGTTAAGAAAGCTCACGGGGTCAATCGCGCGGACCAATTGTACGATCATATTTATAAATCAAATCCGAATGAAGATTGGCGTG
>CAJXEC010000054.1 GCA_913052165.1 uncultured Rhodospirillaceae bacterium | reverse complement strand
ACGGAGGATGCGTCCATTAATATATGCAACTTTTATAACGCTGGTTCTTGCGGTTGCAGGAGTGGTTCAGGCAACTGTTATAAACCAGTTAGACGGTAAATCACTTCTTTGTAAAAACAGATCAAACCAGACAAATCCGTATTTTGGTCTGGTATTTGACGCCGGGAAGGTCAGCACGTGGATTGTGGTGGGACACAAAAAGAAAAGAAAAAACCAAAAAATTTATTATCTGCGAGGAACCAGTTAAGTGTTTTGGGAAATAGCATATAGGACGGAGATCGTGCTCAATCGCGAAACACTCAAAGTGGGTGGTGACCAGTGTGAAATCTCAACCAAGAAAGGGATTTTCCAAAAACTTGATGAAATCATAGTTGAAGTAAAAAAGAGGAATAAGATTTAGAAAGTTGGTGATTTAAAAAAAGTCGGATTAAAGCTGCAGCCAAGCACGTACCGCTAAAACGATTGGCAGTATGGCTTGGCAAGTCCGATTGTAAGAAACTCGCTCCCAGAAGATGACGAATACGCAAAACTCGAGCTCATTGGTGATGTAGGGACAGATATTTGGGGCTCGGTTTGAGTTTATGGCCAATCTTGGAAGCTTGATTCTCTTCTTTTTTCAAATCGAACACGGGTAAAATTGAAGCTAGTAAATGTTGGGGTCCAGTGTCAGTTGGGCTCATATGGGGCGATATCTGAGAGATTTTCGCTGCTTTCCATTCGGCCTCTTAGCTCGATGACATTCCTATCCGGATCCCTAATGAACACAGAGACACCAAACTGTTGCCCAAAGCTTACGGGGCCTTGGGTGATCTCAATGCCATTCTCTTCCAGCGCCTGGATGGTCTCGCCAATCGACTTTACCCTGAGCGCCAGGTGAGTAAACCCAGGAAACTTGGGTTGAATATCCATCAAGATATTTTGGTCATCGTCTGGATTATTAGCATTTACCACTAAATTAATTTCAAGATTTTGTGGGTTCTTAATTATAATTACAGCATCACTCTCTGATCTGTGTGCCACTTCAAAACCGAGCAGTTGGTAAAACTGCAATGCTCGTTCCTCGTCTCTTACTCTTATTCCAATATGATCGAAGGTTTCGACCGCGATTTTTTTCGTCGGTTTCACAGGTCAATATCCCTTCAAGTTTTTTATTGGTCTAAAAAATGCCGCCAAAATAGCCCCTAATTAAGTAAATGATGGATTTGATATTTTAATTCATGACTAGGTTGTATGGTTTCCCGTTATCAACAAGTGCAATTTTGCCGCCTGCAGTTTTTTTTGGATTAAGCGCCACTCATCTTAATATGTCCCATTATAACCCTGGAAGTGAGGAACGACATATCGGGCAAACATCTCCATGGAATTGCGTATTTTGTCAAAATTTGTCCACTCATGACAATGTAACATTACACCACCAAACCCCCCGGTGTCTTTATCCTCTCTTCAACCCAGTTAATCACATCATCGGGGGTGCCGATAACCCAGTCTCGGATATCCGCGCAAGATTCGGGCGTGAATTCTTCAAAAGGTTGCCCTGGATATGCTTCGAAATGGCCGCGCGGTCCAACAACAGAAAAATATTCTGCTTCTCGCATCATTCTTTAACGAACTTCGTTCCAAGCTTATTTCCGCGGGTCACAAGTATGCATATAAGTCGTAATCTGCCAATTATCGCGATCGGCTTCACGACCCGCATTGGCCGCACCCTTTTTCACGAATTCCCAATTCTTGGCGGTGTCTTTTCTATTTTTTCCCGCAGGGGACATCCAAATCATATTGTGTCTCCCTATCAACTCAAGATTTGCGGAAGTCGCAGCTGATGGCATCTCTTATGGAAGTCTGGGTTTCTGAAATGAGCGGAGTTGAATTCTCAAATCATCAAATTTCCAAAACTCACCCCTGTGTGTAACTGGTTCATCAGACTCAAGTAATTTAACATTAATATCGACAGCGTCATGCAGCTTTGGATACAACTCGGTTTCGGGCACGTTGAAAAGCATTTTATCTGTAACTAAGCTGCAAGTTCCAACACCTAGAATAGCCCGACCTCGGGTCAAATGGTCCAGAAAATACAAGCGCTCGGCCAGATAAAAAGGGTGATGAAATGGTGCCGAGAAGACCGATGCGCCCAAATTTATTCTGTGAGCATTCGCTGCGGCCATTGAAAGGGCCATTTCTGGCGCGGGGATTGTCTCCCCCCCGCCGGAATGATGTTTCCCGATAAATGCGTCGTCGAAACCTAGTTTGTCGCCCAACTGGATTAACTCTATGTCGCGATGAAAAGCGAGTGATGGATTTTCCTTAGGAGAGTGGCATGGCATAAGTAACAGTGAATATTTTATAAATAAACACTCTCAATCCGTGGTGCCACTAAACAGCACCTAGCTACTCTAGCATGCAGCACTTTAACGGAAAACAGTTCGCAACTTAATCAAGAAACTTTATATCCGGTCTTCTAGCCAATCCAGCATTGTCGGAACGTTGCGCGCCCAGTAGTCGTGGCTACAGTGCATTGATCCTCCCCCGTTGTCAGAGCCGTCAATCAGATTGAGTGTTTTGTCATCAGAACTTATACCATCGTATAGCTTTTTGGCTCCATCAACACTCATGAGAGTATCTGTGGTCCCGTGAGAGATCAGAGTGGGGATTTTAATTTTATCCGCGTCCTGAACGACAAAAGACCTGAGCTCTGCTCGAGCGGTTTCATCATCGACGCCCCCCAAGAGACGTTGCAAGGTTGGTTGAAGGTGGGCACAGTGTTCGTAGACATCTTCCAGTATATCGTAGCAGCCAGACCACCCTACCAGGGCTTTAATTCGTTCTTCGTAACATGCGGCACGTGGGGCGTAATAACCGGCTAGGCTTATGCCCATAAGACCAATTCGGCTCTCATCGACTTCGGGACGCGCCGTCAGCCAGTCTATGCAGGCGGCTGTGGGGACTTCATAGTCTGGTCTCGTTTTAATCCCTTTCAAATAGATTGACGAGCCTCTACCGGGGGTATCAACGAGCAACAAAGCCCATCCACGATCTAAAACCTGGCGTCCGGAGAAATAAATTTCCTCTGCATAGGCATCGGCGCCGCCAATCAAAAAGACGGCTGGGACTTTTTCGGTTTTAGGATCCGGCGGCAAAAAAAAGTAGCCATCATAAACTTCATCGCCGCATTTGACTTCTATTATCTCTGATTTCGGTCCGTTAAGTTTTACCCCTTCGCGGAAACATTCTTGGGCTTTAGAAAAATAATGGGCTCGCCGGGGATCAAAACCGAGCAGAAACACATCTGCCATTCGCCAATAGTTATTGGCATGAAAGAAATAATTCCGGGCAGAAACGGGATGACCTGAATCTAGTGCCTCCCGAGCCCAGACCTCGGTCTTTTCAGCTAAAGCTATCCATTCCCGCTCCCAGCTGTCTTTATCTCCAAGTTCGATCCGCTCGCAGCAGCGGGCTATCTCAAACACATCTCCGCCTCCTTGAGAGGCTTCGGCCGCCAGCCTCAAGGTTTGGCTCGCGAAAGGATGGTGAGGGGTCAAAAATGTAAACATGCCCAAATCCCTTATTTTATTTCTTTGTAGAACCCTTAATACCACCCTGGATCAAAGCGACAATCCCCTGCGGACTGAGTGGTGTGTGGTTTATAACAACACCAAATGGCTTAAGAGCGTCTTCGACGGCAGCAATTACTGCTGCTGGGACCGGAATGGTACCTCCCTCGCCGGCACCTTTAACGCCAATCGGATTTCGGTCAGTTGGCGACTCGCGATGGATTAAATCTATTTTTGGTATCTCGGGCGCGGTTGGTAGGAGGTATTCACCAAGGTTTGTGGTTAGGGGGTTGGCTTCGTCATCCCATGCCATGTATTCGAATAATGCATTGCCGACTCCGTGCACGGAACCCCCAATTATCTGGCCGTCGACGATCATCGGATTGATTAATTTACCACTATCATGGACGGCAACCAGACGATTAATCTTTATTTCGCCTGTCTCAATATCTACGGTCACTTCCGCCGCTACTGCGCCATTACAGTAGGTAAGCTCGTCTGGTTTCCAGTGGGATGACGCTTCAAGTCCCGGGGATACGCCGGTCGGAAGTGAGTACCCCGGCGTCCCAGCTACAGAGTTTGCAATTTCAGACAAGGTCATTGACAAATCTGTTCCGTTTACAACGGCCCGACCATTTTGAAGTTCTATGTCTTCGGCAGAGACCTCCATCAAGATTGCCGCAATTTTTTTCACTTTTTCGGCAACTTCGAAGGCAGCAAGATGAATAGATGAGCCTGCTGTGACAGCCTGCCTACTCGCAAATGCACCCAGTCCCAGAGAAATGGCGTCCGTGTCTCCACTCACAACCCTCACCTGATCTATGTCCACCCCAAAATGCTCTGCTGCAATTTGTGCGTAACAAGTGATATTTCCTTGACCTTGATTTGTTGCACCCGTTAGGACAGTTATGAGGCCGGATCCTCCGATACGGAGAGTGGCAGACTCAAAAGGACCACGGCCGGTGGGTTCCACAAAATTGGCAATCCCAATTCCAAGAAAGAGTCCGTCTTCTCGACCCTTTTTTTGTTTGTCTTTAAAACTCTTCCAATTTATTGCATTGGTCGCCGCTTCTAGAGCCTCTGGATAATTACCGGTGTCATAGGTGGTAAGTGTTCCATCCCTATTCGTCAGCGGGATAGTGTACGGCATTTGTTCGACCGGAATTAAGTTGCGATGCCTTACTTCGACTGGATCCAAGTCCAGCTTCGCCGCTATTGCATCCACCATTCTCTCCATTGCAAAAACCCCTTGGGGGCGGCCCGCGCCCCTGACCGGGCTGCAAGGAACTTTATTGGTATGAACAATCCGAACGCGAAGATCAAAGTGGGGCACTATGTAAGGCCCAGGAACGCATGTTGCTGAATTATACGGAAGGTTTATTCCGCCAGGGATATATGCGCCTTGGTCATGGATCATTTCACCTCTTAAACCGAGAATTGTCCCTATATCATCAGTTGCGATTTCCATATTCCAATATTGGTCGCGTTCCTGAATCGCCGCTGTAAAATATTCAGTTCTGTCTTCCACCCATTTGATGGGACGATTCATGGTCCGGGCAAGAAGGGGAATTACCGCCTCTTCCGGATAGAAAATGTATTTTGGTCCAAAGCCTCCCCCAACTGCGGGAGCGATAAGCTTAACTTCTTTCTCATGCCACCCAGTAAACTCAATAATTTTTCGAAGAGCTGAATGAGGTGCCTGAGTAGAACTCCAAATTTTTGTTCGACGCTCAAAAGGCTCATATTTTGCCAGGACGCCCCGACATTCCAGAGAATGTCCTAGACCTTTGTATTGGTGTAATTCACGGCGCAACACGTGAGGTGCATTGGCAAACGCAGAGCTTGGGTCTCCGTAGGATAATTTAAAATCAGCGGCTATATTATTCTGGTGACTGCTTCGAAAGACGGGGGCGTGGATCTCGCAAGCAGCGCGGCAATCATTTGCGACGGGCAAGGGCTCGTAGTCCACCTGGACCAAGGCTGCTGCATCCTCAGCTAAGTGACGTGTCTTCGCCAGCACCACCGCAATTGGTTCTCCAACATGACAAACTTCATCATTCGCCAAAACAAATTGTTCGGGTACATTTGCTACGAGCGGGCTTCCGGGTGCGGGAGGCATTCTGCCGTTCACGCAATGGGGTAAGATATCTGCAAGCGTGTATATGCCAAATACACCGTCTTGGTCTCCAGCCTCATTTTTGTTAATCCCTTTCACAAGTGCATGTGCGAGGGGACTTCGCACAAATACAGCATGCAATGGCTGGTCGACCGGGATATCGTCAATAAAACCGCAAACCCCGCGCAACAGGGATGGATCTTCCAACCTATTTAAACTCTTGCCAAAGACTTTGTCTCTGTCTTGATTTTGTAGCATCTGGTTTAGTGGCGCTGGAGTGCGTCCCCTTCATTTTGCGGGGACAAAACCCCAATTTTTGCGCCCAAATATGATCAGTCTATTTTCGAGATTTTGATTTTTTTCGAAGCGATCAATTTGGCTTCCTAAATCTTCATTGTTTAAAAAGAAGCTGGCCATTACGCAGCCGTTTTCTGCATCACCTCCGATGGGGACAGCATTTTGGTGCCCTTGATATGATCAGACGCCTTCTCCCCGATCATAAGAACGCAAGCATTAATATTGCCTGAGACGAGATCAGGCATCGCAGAAGCATCAACGACCCTTAAGCCCTCGGCACCCTTTACTCGACATTCATTATCCAAGGGTTTTTCATCTGTAATACCCATTGGACAAGAGCACGACGGGTGGTGTGCAGTAATAGCTGTTTTTTTGATCCAGCCAGCAATATCCTCATCGGATTTGATATCAGCACCTGGCGCTAACTCCCTTCCACGCCACTTATCGAGTGCAGATTGCCCAATGATGTCTCGTATTATTTTCACACCCTCCACCAATTTGGGGAGATCATTCGGACTGTCTAAAAAATTTTGGATTATTCTAGGTTTATCTTTTGGGTTTTTGGAGCGGAGGAGGATCTCGCCGGTGCTCTCTGGATGCAGAAGTACTGGCCGCATTCCAAACCCTTCTTCATATTTTTTTGCAAAACCTGGAAACCACATTCCTGCTTTAGGTGATGTGCCTCGGAATAAAAATTGAAGATCTGGGACCGCTAGTTCAGGCCTGGTTTTGATATAGCCATGCAGCCCCGATGGAAGCACTGTTGCCGGACCAGAATTGAAAAGGAATGCTCTGATCATTGCTAACGCAATGCGGTCAAATCGCATTAATTCTTGAAACGGGCTCCCCGTTTTACGGGCGTAATGAACTAGCACAGCAAGATGATCTTGAAGGTTTTTACCAACTCCGGGAGAGTCAATAACCGGTTCTATCCCAATTTCTCGTAGATGGTCTGCGGGTCCAATCCCAGACAGCATTAAAAGTTGCGGAGAATTAAAGACACCACCAGATAAAATAACCTCTCGCCCAGCTCGAGCAGTTATTTTTTGCCCTTTCTGTTCATATTCTACACCGACCGCCCGTTTGCCCTCTATTATCACCTTGCTGGCATGAGCATTTGTTTCGATAGTAAGATTCTCTCGGCCTGAAGCAGGATGGAGATAAGCGTAAGCTGCAGAACAACGCCTTCCCCCAGCAATCGTTGATTGGGAGTCGCCAAACCCCTCCGGCTGTTCACCATTATAATCATTCGTTAACCCAAACCCGGCTTCGACGCATGCCTGTTTCCAATCTGTTAAAAGCGGATCGTCGTTTCGAGCCCACTGGGTTTTCATCGGACCAGAGCCCCCTCTCCACGGGCTCTCGCCATCTTCCCAGTTTTCACATTTTTTGAGGTAGGGTAAAACATCAGCGTAGGACCATCCTTGCGCACCTTTTTGAGCCCAGCGATCATAATCACCCATGTGCCCCCTCACGTAGGCCATCACATTGATGGAGGACGAGCCTCCAAGCACTTTGCCCCGCATTGCTTCAATCTCACGGCTGTCCAATCGAGCTTCGGCCTCTGCATCATAGCCCCAATCATGTTTTCTGCCTTCATGCATTTTCCCCAACCCCAAAGGAATTCGGATCAGGGGGTCAGTATCCTTGCCGCCAGCCTCTAGGATTAACACCTTAACGTTTGGATCTTCAGTGAGCCGGGCCGCAACAATACATCCGGCAGAGCCAGCCCCAACGACAATATAATCAAACTCTTTGTTATCAGTCATGTTCGAAAAACCCCTATTAAATCTGAGTATTTATTTACACCTGTTGTGAGGCTGCGAAAAGTCCACAACGTTGACGGGTAATCGAGGTCGCGGCACTCTCTACCAATAACTGGAGGGAGAAATTAGATGCCGCATACCCTTAGGTCATTTTTAGAGCAGGTGGATAATCGGGTTTTGCGTATCACAGACCCGGTCGACCCAATTACGCAAGTTGGTTACCTCTGCTCTGAGAGTAAGGGACCACTTATGTTTGAGAACCTCTTTGGTTTCGACGATTGGCGATTGACGGATATCCTAATTAAGGACCGGGCAGGGCAGGCAGCGGCCCTGGGGTTGGATGATGTAAAAGAAGTTTGTCCCTTTTTGGCAGGCCGCATGACAGCTGGGCCTGGAAAGTCAAGAATTTTAGACCACGGCCCGGTTAAGGAAGTGAAGCTTATAGGAGCGGCGGCAGATCTTCGAAAGCTTCCTATACCGATCCATTCCGATGGTGATGCGGGAAGATATTTGGGGTCAGGTGTTACCATCACACGAGACCCAGAAACCGGGATACGAAACGAGTCAATATTGCGCACACAGCTTACCGATGATCCCCACAAAGCCCCTTTTTGGATGGCAGCGCGTCATAACTACCAGCATTTTTTGAAGTATAAAGCTGCGGGAGAACCGATGCCCATGGCTTTTGCGATTGGGCTTCACCCGGTTTATGAAATCATGTCCAATTGGTCTGGGCTACACCCAGACTTTGATGAACTCGAGTATGCTGCAGGAATATTGGGAGAAACACTCGAATTAGTTCAATGCGAGACTATTGACTTGGAGGTACCTGCTCATGCAGAGATCGTTATTGAGGGGTTAGTTCACCCTGAAGAGGAACTTCCTGAAGGCCCCTTTGGCGAATTTACGACATTGGGAACTGGTGCAGAGGGCCCCGCGCCGGTATTTACCTGCACGGCAATTACCCACCGAAAAGACCCCATCTTCCGACATATGCAAGCCACATGGTTCACTGACCATCAGCCTTTGATTACGTTGCCGATGGAAGCAACCTACTACAATCGATTGAAGGAAACACATGGCAACACAAATGTAATCGATGTTTTCGTTCCGCCCTGGGCTTCGCAATTTATGATGATTGTTCAAGTTGAGGCAAAGTGGGATGGCCAAGTGCCCGATATGTTAATGAGTGCCCTATCGGGTCCAAATTTGCATGTTAAGACCGTTATCGCCGTAGACGAGGACGTCGACATCTATAATGCGGAAGATGTCTTGTGGGCGGTGTCATGTCGATGCGATCCAGCTCAGGACGTCTTCATTCATCCCAATTCTCGGCTTCATCCCCTAGATGTTTCTATTCCTCAGGTCGGTGACGAGTATACTGTCATGCGAATTGGCGGAAAAATGGGGATAGATGCTACCCGCCCGCCAACCTGGAGAGCGCGCGAAAGAGAAAACTTGTCTCGCGTAGATCCTATGGGTAAAGGTGACGATACGGTAGAAAGACTGCTTAAACTGGTTCGTCAACAGCGATAGGATGGAAAAGATAAGTTTGTATCGCGGGCGGAAATAGCTCCCACTTTCTGAAGATTCATTTAAACGCGTAATCAAACTTTGAAAAAGGTTAAAGGTCCCACTGATCGGCAGGATGATAGGATGGCTAGTAATTTATTTAAAATTGAGAAATTAACGCGGTACATTGGCGCTTGCATTGTCGGTTTGGACCTAAAGGAACAGCTTAATCAGGAGACAGTCAGGGCGTTATATCAAGCTTGGTTAGATCACATTGTGTTGGTCTTTAGAGATTGTAATCTCACTCAAGAAGACCAAATACGCATAACAAACTATTTCGGACGCCAGGCCAAATTGGCGCGGCCAGCAAAATACTATCCCCCCGGATATTCTACAATATTACCAAATATTATGCTGATTTCTAACATTCGAGAGAACGGCGAGCCCATAGGTGCTTTACCTGATGGGGAAATGATGTTTCATCATGATATGCTTCATGCGGAGATCCCTGACAAAGGAACAATGCTCTACAGTTGCGAGATTCCTGACCGAGGAGGTAACACACTTTTTGCATCTGGCTACGCTGCTTACGACACTTTACCTGGAGAAATAAGAGAACCCCTAGAGGGTAAGCTTGCCTTTCATCACTATAATTATGGTTCTGTTCAAAAGGGTGACGGCAAGGGCACAGCGGCATATTCGGAATCGCTTCACCCGGTTTTCAGGGTCCACGAGGAGACCAAACGGAAAGCAGTATACGTAAACCGTTTGATGACAGAGAAAGTCGAAGGCATGGACCCTGAACGGAGCCAACATTTGCTGTCAGCGGTATTCGATCACATGGAAAAGCCCGAATTTGTGTATTCTCATGAATGGCGCATTGGTGATCTAATCCTGTGGGATAATCGCTGCTCAGCGCATGCTAGAGAGGATTTTCCAAATGGACAGCGGCGCCTCATGCTCCGAACTACCATCCAGGGAGATACCCGGCCCTTTTAGTTCTTTCAGACCTCGGTCAGAGCAGTTATTGTTCTAGTATGTTTAGTTTGTAAGAAGGAACTTCTCATGGCGATAGTAGGTATAGACGCTGTTACGTATGGTGTGAGCGAACTAAAAAAAGGCAAAGCCTTTTATGCAGATTTCGGTCTTAACAAGAAATCGGTTACGGCGAATCGAGCAGTTTTTGATGCTCAAGATGGGTCGCAAATCATTCTTAAGAAACGCGGAGATAAGACTTTGCCTCCGGCTTTTCAGAGGGGCAACGGGGTCAGGGAAGTCACTTGGGGTGTTTCGAGCAAAGCTGATCTGGGTAGAATAAAAAAAGAAATGTTAAAAGACCGTGAGGTCATTGAGGACAAAGATGGCACGCTTCATTTTATGGATCCGGCAGGTGTCCCCCTAGCATTCCGAAAAACGCAGAGGAAAAAATTAAAGAATCCTGGTCGTACAGATATAAATGCGCCTCAAGCCGCATCTCGAGTAGATGAGCGTGCCATTTACTATCAAAAAGCAAAGCCCCTTACTGTAGGTCATATTGTCTTTAACGTGCCCGACCTTAAAGCCCAACAGAATTTTTATGTCAAACGGCTTGGGTTTGTAATTACAGATCATTACGTCGGTCGCGGGGTATTTCTGAGAGTCGCGCCGTCAGCCAATCACCACAGCGTTTTTTTTCTCGAGGATGAAGCGGGCAAGACCTCCATTAATCACATCGGCTTCGGTGTGAGAGATATTCATGAACTTCTGGCAGGCGGCATGGTTTTTACGGGAAAAGGTTGGAAAACTGCAGTGGGACCGGGCAGACATATCGTATCGTCCTGCTATTTCTGGTACTTTAACAACCCAGCGGGGGGCAATTCAGAATATTTCTGTGACGAGGATTATTGCACGCCAGATTGGAAGGTAGGGCGATTCAATCCCGCGCCGGAAACTTTTGCTGAGTGGGCTCTAGAAGATGGGATAAAAAAATTCTCCGGCCTTCCCCCAACCCGAACAAAACAAGACGCAAAATGAGAAGTGAATTTCTCCATCAGGACGGGCCTCCTTTGCTATGAGACATCAGAGGCATTGTGCTTGGCAGGGGATTGTTTTTGTTTCCGGTGTTAGTGAGCCGACAATTATGCCTTAACCGAGTTGTTGGAAGCCTTTATAGATTAGAGAAGCAGCACCAGCTAGCAGAACAATTTGTAATGCAAAGTAAAAACCCGCGGGGTTTGACTTATGGAAGGCTTTCGTCCCAAGCCAAGTTCCAATTAATGCAATTGGCCAGAGAGTTAAGCCCTCAAAAATCAAAGTAGGAGTAAGAAATCCCAGAGCTCCGAGTGATATCAACCGAATGCTCATCGTAAGGGTTGCCAGCATTACGTTTGTGCCGCGAAGGCTTGTCGGGGTTAGGCATGCATGTTTGAGGTATAAAACTAAAAAATAGAAAGCGCCTGCCCCAGAGAGTCCTCCCATCAAACCACCGACTCCGGCTAGGAGAGAAGCGAGGGGTTTTGAGCGAAGATCAATAAAGCAGACCATTTTATCAATGATCTTAATCGTATCCATCAGTGTAATGAATACGATTACAGCACCTAAAATAATGACCAACCACTGCGGGGAAAGAATAGAGAAAAGCCACGAACCAAGACCGGTACCCATCATCAATCCGGCCATAAGGGGTTTGGTCACCTGCCAATCAGCGGTCCGGATCCCTGCAGGGATCAGCTGAATCTGTGCTGCTATTGTAGTCATCAAGGCCAGTAAAATTGCGTGATGGGGCGGGAGTAAGAACGCGCTTAAAACGACGATCGGCACATTAGAGCCAAATCCGAAGGCACCTCTTATAAAACAACCGAGTGCATGAGTTGCAGCTAGTGCTAAAAGCACCCACCACTCGATACCTTGGAACAGCTCCAGACCAATAAAAAAATCTACCATCTCTGCGAGCAATTAATCCTGTGTTAAAGACGCTAACAGCGAGATATTCTTACGGTTAGCATACAGGTGGTCAGCTTTCACCTCTCCGTGGGTTAACATCTCTCCAATGATCTTAGAGTAAGGTCTCTAGATTTACCTTTTGAAAATAGGCTCAATATTGTTGGGAAAAACCTGACAAGTCTATTAAGTTTCCTTTGCTGGGGTAATCTTAGTACTGAGAACCACAAGCAAGACCAGTAATGTGGCCAGCAGTGGGTCTGTGGTAGAACTTTAGCCAATATGAATGCCTATCATGCTGCCTCCGAACCCAAGAACTAGGTCACTGAAATATCGTAATCTCAAATCCGCCGTATTATGTATACCGATTAACCGGCCTCGAATTTCTATCGGCGCAATAAATTGTCGTTTTGATGTCTTTAGGCTACAATCTCATTGAGTTGTATGGATCGGACAGAATGACAATTTCCATTAGACCATTTGATGCTGCTCTGGGTGCGGAAATCACTGGGATCAATCTCGCGAATGATATTAGTCCTGAGACCTTTCAAATAATTCATCACGCTTGGCTTGAGCATATGGTTCTCGTTTTTCCTGGGCAGACCCTTGATGAAGAGGAGCAAATTCGGTTTGCCAAACTATGGGGAAAGTTCCCTCGGAGGGACCGTTATGATACCCGAGCTGAAAAGGATACCGCTGACAAGTCTATAATGTTGGTAAGCAATGTAAGAGACACAAATGGGATGCCGATCGGTTCTTTGCCCGATGGGGAGATGATGTTTCATTCTGATGGTGCATATGATCGGCACCCTTACCGTTACACTATGCTTTATGCGGTAGAATTACCCTCTGAAGGGGGAAATACCCTCTTTTCAAATTTATGTACGGCGTATGATGCGCTACCTGATCGGCTAAAAGTTAAACTCTCCGCATGCACCGCGCTTCAAGAATATTACTCTGGAACAGTTATAAGGGGTCAAAATATCGGCCAAAAGAACGGATCTTTCGCGCACCCTGTCATTACTGCCCATGAGGAGACAAGCAAGCCCGTATTATTTGTTAGCAGGTTAATTACTGTGGCAATCCCGGAATTGTCATCGGATGAACAGATCGAAACCTTAGAATTTTTATTTAAGCATACGGAAAAACAAGAGTTTATTTACGAACATCATTGGTCTCTAGGAGATTTTGTGATGTGGGATAATCGATGCGTAAATCATGCACGGAGAGATTTTCCAAGCACCCAGAGGCGATTATTGAGGCGCAATGTGATTCAGGGAACACAGCCAAAGCGCGCTACTATCTGAGTCAACTACCCGACACTCGATCGAACTGAGTATGGAAAAATTTGCAATCGGGCACCCTCTAGATTTGCTCTGACTTATTTGGATGGACGACATTGTCCTGACCAGTCTGCTGCCTAACAGAGGGTGCATCCCGCCTAGCCAATTTTATGGATAGATCAATCAAATTGGGAAAAATTTTTCCAGCCAACTGCTTACTATTTCCCTCACTCGAGTGTTATTTTCGGCAAACATGAAATGATCGGTCTCAGCAAAAAGATGCAGGTCGCAGGGCATTCCAGCTTTCTGGAACAAAGCAATAGACTGCTCGGTTGGGGTAACACTATCGTCGGACGAATGTAACAGAAGAAGGGGGCGTGGAGCTATATTGCCCACTACGTCCTCAGCAGTAAAATTATACATGCTTTGGGGGACCTCGGCGGGAAATTTTTCCGCAGAGTTCTGGCTCAGATTATTCCGCAGGTAATCCGGGATGGGGACGATATCGTAACGGTCAACTATTAAGCTCTCGCCCGTGCGTTCTAGATGTCTGCGGCCTTCTTCCAGCATTGAAGTGAATTTAAGCCAACCCTCCTTAGTGGGGTGCTGCCCTCTGAATTTCCGTTCTCCGTGCCCCCATCCGCCGGAGGAAATAACGCATGCAAAGCGGTTATCAATGCCCCCTGTGTAGATAGCAACGGCTGCACCAAAAGAGGATCCAAGCACGCCCACTCTGGATGGGTCGACTTCACTCCTGGTTTGAAGATAATCCATTGCCGCTCGTGTATCTTCAACTTGCTCTAGGCATATGACCCGACCGAAATCACCCTCAGACTCGCCGCATCCTCGCATGTCAAAGCGAAACGCCGCGTAACCCCAGTCATTGAGCATCTTGCAAGGGCCTCGAACGTTACCGGACTCTTTATTTGATCCAAAGCCGTGGAGCACGATCACGCAGGGAAGTCCCTTTTTCTGTTTTCCGTAGGGAGTGTGTAATGCCCCAGAGAGGGTCAAGTCCCCTGATTTGAACGTAATTTTATCTTCCATGTTTCTCTCCCACCGCTCTGACCGTTATCCTTATAGAGGTCCAAAGAGGAAGATTGCAACTCGTGGACCTATACGCTAACCAACAGGACGGTCAGAATGCGGCAAATGTATAATTTCGAGAGTTTGAATGGCATCACATATTTTGATTAAAAGAGAGAATGCGGCTGCTCTTTGCCAAGGCGTATTTGAAGCACTAGAGCTATCCGCTGAACATGCACGGGCAGTTTCGGAAGGTTTGGTTTGGGCAAGTATGAGGGGTATCGACTCTCACGGATTAATTCGTCTTGCGTCATACGTGCGTAGATTAGATCAGGGAGTCGTTAACCCTAAACCCAAGATAAGGGTCTCCAAAGATCTTCCTAGTGCAATGATAGTAGAAGGCGATCATGGGCATGGGCAAGTTACTCTAACTTGGGCCATGGAAAAAGCGATTGAGAAGGCACGTAACGCGGCGATTGGGTGGGTGTTAGTCCGAGAGTCTAAACATGCGGGCGCCGCAGGATATTACACTCGAATGGCTGCTGATGCGGGGATGGCAGGCTTATACCTTGGGGCTTCTCAGCCAAATATGGAGTACTTCGGTTCTAGGGTAGAAGGAGTTGCAACCAATCCAATTGCAATTTCTGTGCCCGGAAAAGATGGCAGAATTCTCTCTCTTGATATGGCAACAGCGATTGCTGGGGTTGGCAGGTTAATGCACTACAAAGCCACTAACGAGACCTTGGCAGACGGATGGGCTCTAGACGCGGAGGGAAATCCCACAATTGATCCTCAGAAAGCAGAGATACCAACGGCGCTGGGTGGGCCCAAAGGTTCTTCCATGTCTTTACTATTTGAATGTATGACCAGCCTGATGGTCGCGAGTCCACTTGTATCTCGATGGCACAACGGTAGCTATCGGCGCCATCAGCAGAATGGACTTGTTACGGCAGTAAATATTGCCGATTTCACCGACCTCGAAGAATACAAAACAGATGTGGAAGCATTAATTACAGAAATTAAAAAATTACCAAAAGCTGATGGCGTCGAAGAGATTTTGGTGCCAGGCGAGAGAAGCGATAGAATTATGGCGGAGAGGAAGAGGCTCGGGATCCCTGTGCCAATCAAAACATGGCTCCAGGTGTGTGAGGTTGCCGAACGGTTTGCCGTTAGAATACCCGAGGTCAAAGACTTCGATGATTAGGAGAGCGCTCTAATATTCTGATTTCAAGATTTGATTCAATCGTAAATTTTTTCCGCATAAGATGGTTCGTTCGGGCCTAACCTAATGGGTGGTCTCAGCAGCTCGAAGACTATCAATGAGTTGCGCCCTCCGCATGAAGTCTCGTCGTTTTTCTTTATCCTCCCCCACTCTCCTTAAATCATCGAAACGCTCTTTTCGACTTTTGGGGTCGCTATCCTCCATCATTTTTTTGTTTGCGATGGTTTGGGCCTGAATAAAATTGCTCGCCGCTTTGTGACGCCGCCTAGAATAAAGTCCGACCAAGTCCTCTGGCGCTTCACCGCGCCAAACTTTACCAAGTTTTTCGGCAAGATTGATCGCATCATGAATGCCTCCATTGAGCCCCATTCCCCCTATGGGCTTGTTGGCGTGAGCGGAGTCTCCCGCAAGAATTACACGACCCTTGTGGAAGGTTTTTGCAACCCTTTGATGAACTGTATAGACATTTGATCAGGCGATATCGTGAGCACCGGTTTTGGGGAAAAAGCGCTGCAGCCGCTCTAGAATGGCTGCGGGTCTGCTGACTTGTTCAGGGGTTTCATTTATGCGCATTGGAAATACGCCCCGCCATATCGGTGGAGCTGGCGGCTCTCCATTTACCTTGAAGAGATTACACCACTCATTGGGATCAGACCAAAAGTTACGAAGCAGAACTCCGGGAATTACAGAAAAATCAAAATAAGTTCCAATTTTGATGAAATTTTCATCATACGTGAATCCCAGATAGTCTATTTCTAACTCTTTCCAAATAGTTGAACCCGCGCCGTCGCAACCGATTAGAAAAGAAGCTTTCACTGTTTTTATTGAACCATCAGGGAGTTTAACCTCGACATTAACGTGATTACTTTCCTGCTTGAGCGTTCGAACTTCGTGCTCGAAGAGGAAATTGAAACCGGTTTTGCCGCCAAATAGATCAAGAATTTTTCGGACCGTTTTATACTATTCATACTGTAATACGAATGGGTACGCGAATTCGTCGCTTAGCTCAGCAAGGTCAAATTCAATAATTGTCTCGCGGGTTTCTCGATTCCAAATCCTATATCTAGGAGCCTCTAAACCCTCTTTAAGAATATCTCCCAGTCCAAGTTCAAAAAGCATTTCTATGGTTGGTGGGTGATTG
>CAJXEC010000053.1 GCA_913052165.1 uncultured Rhodospirillaceae bacterium | reverse complement strand
CCATAAAAACGACCACGGCCACTAGTCCAAAGATACTTGCTATTTTTCCCGCTGCAATTGAGTCCGCGCCCAGACCTGGTCCCACCGTCCGTTCCTCAATTATCTCGAGCGGTACTGGCAGAGCGCCAGATCTCAAGAGGAGAGCCAATCTCTTCGACCCCTGCGGGGTAAATGTCCCAGAAATTTGTCCATTTCCTCCCAAAATCGGCTCTTGGATTACAGGTGCTGTGATCACCTCACCATCAAGGACGATGGCGAATGGTTTGTTTACGTTTCGACGAGTGACATTGCCGAACTTTCTCGCTCCAACCGCGTCAAAACGAAAACTCACAACATTTCTATTATTTTGATCGACGCTTGGCTGGGCATCTACTAAATTCTCTCCCGAGACCTCAACCCGTTTTTTTACCAAGTAATACAGGCGTTCACCGTTATCATTTTTTTCATTTTGTGCTCCTGGAATGATCAAAATTCCCGGGCCGGGTCTTTCTTTCGCGTTGGTTGTTGCAACTTCCGGAGCTAATAGGTGGAAGGTCATTTTTGCAGTTTGTCCAAGAACCTTTTTTAGCTCCGTTGTATCAGAAAACCCTGGGGCCTGGACAAGAATCCGATTACTGCCTTGGCGCTGAATGCTAGGCTCTGATAATCCAGTTTCATCCAAACGGCGCCTTACGATTTCCATTGCCTGCTCCATGACCGCATTCCTACGTTCTCGGAGCTGAGTCTCTGTCATCGATAAGGTTAAAACTTTTCCATTCCTGTCAAGCTCCATTCCTTGTCCCACACGCCGTAGCCTCTTACTTGCCTCCTTGACGTCGTCATCCTTGACAATTTCTACGGTTATACCGTTTCTATCCACCTTCAAATTTCGATGTAATATTCTAGGCTTTTGACGAAATTCATCTCTTACCCCCTGCCGCAAGCTGCCCAAGGACTCTCGTACAGCCACGTTGATCTCTGCTTCCAATAACAAATGAGCACCTCCTCTTAAATCAAGTCCGAGGTTCATGTGTTTATGAGGAAGCCAACTTGGAACTTGTTTTAGTATTCCGGAGGGCAGGATATTAGGGACGGCGAAAGAAAGGCCAAAAAAGGCAACAATAAGAACCAATATGATCTTCCAAGTGGGAAATCTAACCATGGATTGCCTTTCAATCTCTTATTTAATTGAACATTTAGCCTCTAGCTTTTTTTATCTTTCTTTGTGCTCTCTGAGTTCTTTTCATTATTTTCTTCGTCTTCCTCTTCCTGATCTTCTGTTTTGGCCAAGATATCACTGATCATGCCTCGAGCTACCTTTACTCTGACACTCTCGGCAATTTCTAAGGTTAATTCTGTTTCACTATTAACTTTGGTTATTTGTCCAATGATCCCTCCGGCTGTGACAACACGATCTCCTCGTCTTAGCGCCTGCAACATCTCTCGGTGCTGCTTTTGTTTTTTCTGCTGTGGACGAATTAGCAAAAAATAAAACACAACGAAAATTAAGACGAGGGGTAGAAGAGACTCGAGTGCTCCAGATCCACCAAGACTCTGGGCGTGGGCAGGCGAAATTAACATCGGTTACTCCTTTATTTTTACCCAAGGCTGCGGAATATACCTCCCTCACCCCGTCTTGCAAACACAGACAACGTAAAATGAGGCTCTTATTACTTCCTTCTCAACAGTTAATGGGCTACTCAACACAGTGAATTCGTTTTGTCGAGTAGATTTAGTGAGAGAAATGATGGAATCAAAAATACTCGTTGCCCTTGAGCGGATCGCGGTTTCCCTTGAAATATTGGCCCCTCAGCCCCAATCCGTCGAGACAAATGATACAGCCGCCGCATTTATATGGAATCCCGAAGGAGGTTCTCTCAGCCCTGTAGAGCGAGTGAACAGATTAGATATCAACCTTTTAAAAGGTATTGATCGCTCAATGTCCACGCTATTTGACAATACGAAAAGGTTTGCGCTCGGCCTTCCTGCAAATAATGCTCTACTCTGGGGGGCAAGGGGAACAGGTAAAAGTTCTCTAATAAAAGCTGTCCATGGCGCACTTTTAGAAGAATATCCATTTTTAAGCCTCGTTGAAATCCATAGAGAAGACATCTCAACATTAACGAGGCTGCTACCAATTCTTAAAACAAATGCAAAACGTCGCTTTATTTTATTCTGTGACGATTTGTCATTTGAGGCAGCTGATGAGAGCTATAAGTCCTTGAAGACCCTCCTCGAGGGAGGCATAGAGGGTAGACCTCAGAATGTAATTTTTTATGCCACCTCAAATCGAAGGCATTTGATGTCCCGAGAAACATCAGAAAAAACTGGAGACGACGCTATCAATTCCCGGGAAACGGCCGAAGAGCGTATCTCTCTGTCAGATCGATTTGGGCTTTGGCTTGGGTTTCATAATTGCGATCAAGAAACATTTCTAAAAATTATTGACGCTTACGCAGAGCACTTTGAGCTTTTAGGAGATAGAAAAGAGCTTCATTCCAGGGCTATTGAATGGTCAGTTACCAGAGGCGCTCGCTCTGGGCGCGTAGCCTGGCAATTTATTCAAGACATCGCCGGGGAGCAGGGCAAAATTCTTAATATTTAGGTAATAATTTTCTGCCAAACGCGCCAAATACTGTCTGGGATCAACCGGCTTATTATTTCGTCGAAGCTCGAAATGAAGTTGCGGATTAGCAACATTTCCTGTTTTCCCTACACGCGCAATAACTTGACCACGGCGAACACTGTCCCCTCTCTGCACCAGCAATAGAGACGCATGAGCATAAGCAGACATCCAACCTCCATCATGTTTTATTAAAAGTAAATTTCCAAAGCCTCTCAATTGATTACCCGCATAAGCAACCACTCCATTTTCTGCCGCCCTTATTGGTGAACCATCGGGAGCCCTTATATTTATTCCATCATTCCTCATCCCACCTTTTCTTGCACCAAAACCCATTACAATCTGACCCCGAACGGGCCAGAAAAACCTCTCATCAGTCCTTGCTGAAGGGCTGGGCAGCCTTTCAAATGAAGGTTTCCTCCATGATTTCTTATTCTTGGTGACTTTACTCGCAACCCGTCCGCGCATTTTTCGAGAAGAGAGTCTCCTATCATTGCCTTCAAAACGGAAGTTTCGCGATGGAATTCTTAAAACCTGCCCTTTTTTCAATTTATAAGGGGGAAACAGCTCGTTTTTTCTCACTAGTCTATTTGGGTTTACGTTGAGCTCCTGCGCAATCTCATAGAGATTTTGGTTCTTTTTTACCGTATAAATAGTGTTTTCGGGCAGCTTTAACTCAGAGCCTGGATAAATAATATACGGAGCACGTATTTTGTTTAATTCTATTAATTCTCGCAGAGAAACCCTAAACCGCTTCGCGATCTTATAAAGGCTATCGCCACGTTGAACTGTAACCTCTCGTAAATTTCGCGCTGAACTAAGTTTAGATTTTTCGGAAACATCGGGTGTCAATTTAATAGGGGAATCGGGAAGGCGATATTGACTGCATCCGGTCACGAGCACGCTTGATAATAAAACCACACCAAAAAAATTTAACTTATTTGAATAATGGCTCATGGCACCGTCTGCTGATCTGGATCGTTTGCCGTTCCTCCTAGCACAGGGACGAATCGAACAGGCCAAAGTTCTTCACTGGAGATCCCTCTTTCGTCTTTCTTGAAGCATAATAATTTTTGATCAGATCCCGGTTTACCTACCGGTGCGATTAAATAGCCTCCGATTGCAAGCTGTTCGAAAAGAACTGAGGGGACCATTTCCAACCCAGCTGTCAAAATTATCCGATCAAAGGTCGATTGCTCTGGCCACCCCATCATTCCGTCTGCCCAGAGAGGAACTATGTTGTTCAATCTTAGATCCTTAAATTTCTGTTCCGCTGATTTTAGTAAATCACGATGGCGTTCGATTGTGTAAACTCTTCGGAAAAGTTTCGATAGAATTGCTGCTTGATAGCCAGATCCAGTCCCTACTTCGAGCACCTTCGCTTTTTTGTTTGGCATCAATCTCTCTGACATAAAGCCAACGACTGTTGGTTGGCTTATTGTTTGCCCAAAGCCAATCGGAAGAGCTATGTCCTCATACGCCTGATCTTGGAATGACTCAGGCACAAAAAGTTCGCGAGGGACTCTCTCGATAGCGGCCAAAACATTTTTATCAGTAATGCCATTCTGACGCAGGTGCATCAGTAAACGAATCAGAGTGGGATCAAGAGGCATTAGACTCTAATTTATTGATACCACCCATGTACTTTTTAAGTACTTCTGGAACTGAGACCGACCCATCTTTATTTTGATAATTTTCAATTACAGCAATCAAAGCCCGTCCGACCGCGATACCAGAACCGTTCAGAGTATGAGGGAAATTTATCCCTCGTTTGGATTGAGACCTAAACCGCGACTGCATTCTTCTGGATTGAAAGTCGCCACAAGTCGAGCAGGAAGAAATTTCTCTATATCTGTTTTGACCAGGCAACCAAACCTCAAGATCGTA
Source organism: uncultured Rhodospirillaceae bacterium (assembly GCA_913052165.1). Lineage (GTDB taxonomy): Bacteria > Pseudomonadota > Alphaproteobacteria > MPNO01 > UBA2964. The sequence continues at coordinate 12,754 of CAJXEC010000053.1, read as the reverse complement.
GGTTCTGCGAGCCGAAAAACCCATGTCACCCGAGCACAAAAGCATCACCTTATACGGTAATTCAAGTTTTCTGAGAACTTCCTCTGCAGCCTCGGTCATCCGTTGATGCTCAGCCTCTGACTCTGTTGGATGCACTATGCTCACCAGCTCTACCTTGTTAAATTGATGCTGCCGCAACATACCTCTTGTGTCCCTGCCAGCTGCTCCGGCTTCTGAGCGAAAACAATTGGTGTAAGCTGTAAGCCTTATCGGCAAATCTTTCTCTTCGAGAATTGTATCGGCTACAAGATTTGTAAGCGGCACTTCAGCTGTGGGGATTAGCCAAAATCCATTTTCTGTACGAAACAAATCCTCGGAGAATTTTGGGAGCTGCCCAGTTCCATATACGGCATTATCGTTTACCAAAACTGGAGGAGAAACTTCAGTGTATCCAAACTCTTCGGTATGAAGGTCTAACATAAATGTGGCCAACGCACGTTCGAGCCTCGCAAGGTTTCCCTTTAGAACCACGAAGCGTGACCCCGAAAGTTTAGCAGCGGCTTCAAAATCCATTTCATCCAATTTTTCTCCAATAGAAACATGATCCAATGGCTCAAAAGAGAATGATCTTGGCGTGCCAAACTGTCTTATCTTTAAATTATCTTCCTCCCCTTTTCCAAAAGGAACATCATCGGCAGGAATATTAGGGATGGAAGCCAATCTTCGGGTTAAATCCTCGGAAGCTTTTTTCTCCTGGGACTCTAGGTTCTGAAGCGTCTCCCTGAGTTCACTTACTTCTCGAATTAAGGTGTCGGCATTCTTCCCCGCCCCCTTTAGCTTCCCAATTTCTTTAGAAGCCTCGTTCCGTCTTGTTTGCATGGCCTGCGCTTTTGTCTGGTGGTCTCGTCTAATTTGGTCGAGGCTAGTAAGCTCCTCCGCCGCTGCTGCAAGTCCTCTTTTTTTGAGTGCTCCATCAAATTTTGAGGGATTTTCCCTTATCCACCTAATGTCCAACATGATCCGATAGCAACATCCGAAATACTTTGAGTTATATTCTTTTACACCTAACAGTCTTGAACGCCATCGGGCTCTCCGTCAGATGTCTGTTTTTTTGCCTTCTTTTCAATCAGTCTAGCAGCAAAAATGGAGACCTCGTATAGAAGAATGAGGGGAACAGCGAGGCCTATCTGACTAATAACATCAGGAGGTGTAATAATTGCGGCGAATATAAAAACTCCCACGATCGCATAGCGCCGTTTCTCAGCCAATCCATCTGCTGTAATAATCCCAACTTTTGCCAAAAGTATCAAAAGCACTGGCAATTGGAATCCTAAACCAAAGGCGAACATCAATAAAAGCACCAGAGATAAATACTCATTCACTTTCGGTTCTAGTTCAATTGCGAGAGAGTCATTAGTCGCTGGCATCTCGAAACCAATAAAAAACTGCCAGGCCATTGGAAGGATCAAATAGTAAACGAGTGCCGCGCCTGAACAAAAAAGAACAGGGGTTGAAATTAAAAATGGAAGAAAAGCTTTTCTCTCATTTTTATACAATCCTGGCGCAACAAACCTCCAGATTTGGGATAACAGAATTGGTGTTGAAACAGCCAGGGCAAGAAAAAAGGCTATTTTTATTTCAGTTAAAAATTGTTCAGGAAGCCCTGTGAAAATCATTCTTGCATTCGGCCGGTCTCGTAAAATCTCATAAAGGGGCTCCATTAAAAAACCATAAACATAGGGAGCCGCGGGTATGAAAATGAAAAAGAGTACTAGAAATGCCGCTACACTAAATAACAATCGACGCCGCAATTCAATAAGGTGTGATAAGAGGGGCATCTTACCCTCTTCTTGCTCAAAATTGTCAGAAGAAGGGACTTGTTTTTGTTTAGAAAAAAAACTCAAGGGCTTCTTTTCCCGGTTGAATCGAGGTCAACATCTTTTTGTTCAGCCTCTTCTAGACTGTCTGTTTGAGAACTACAGATGTCTTCGGAGGAAGCAATGTCCAAAGACTCATGGTTATCAATAGAATTGCGAGAGGATTGTATCGAAGTGTCGAGATCACCATGAGGATCTGTCTCCGCCTTAAATGATTCCTCAATCTCGGTTTTCATGTCTGAGAAACCAGTGTCGGCAACAAGATCGGTTTTGACTTTATCAATTTCTGCTTGAGTAGCAATATCATCGAGATTATACCGAAATTCCTCTGCTAGAGATCGAGCCTTCCGAATCCAATGAGTAATTGTTCGAATAGCCAGCGGTAGATCCTTGGGCCCAATTATCAAAAGGGCGAGCATAATGATTAAAAGAAATTCCCAACCGCCAATATCAAACACTGGCTTTTTTCCTCTAGATCAAACCAACTAACTTTTTGCAGCGGTATCTTTATTCGATGTCGAACTAAGGTCTTCAGTATCTGGTTCTGAAGAACGCTCGATTACCTTCGCCTCATTGTCATTTGATTGCTCGTCTTTTAGGCCTTTCTTGAAAGCCGTTATGCCTTTCGCCATATCTCCCATTAACTGAGATAATTTGCCCCTGCCGCCAAAGAGAACCAGCACTACGACTAGTACAATTACCCAGTGCCAAATACTAAAAGTTCCCATCTAAACTCAACTCCTCTAAAACACTCCAATCAAAAGATCCAGATCAAATGAATTTCGGTATCATTTTCGACTACTTCTATTCTATAGTCATATTACTGGAATGGTTGGCATGCAAACTTAAAGAACACTGCTAATTGGAATCAAAGAAAAATTCTTCTCAAAAGGCGAAAAAAGTTACGCTACCAATAGTTGGAAAATCTTGTCGACAAAATCCCGAAGCAAAAAGCCATTTTAAATTTATTCCCGCGGCACCCATGCCAATAGACAAGGTTCTACAGCTGACTTCCACCTCACCACGAGAGACCCCTTGGATTTAGCCGAGCCCATAAGAAAAAAGCTCGCAGCCGCAACTATAGCCAGAGGAATTGATGCAGACGTTTGATCAAGCAAGCAGAAGCCAAAGAAAAAAGGAATTAAGGGGCAAGACCGCAGGCTAAGAAGGGCAAAAAAAGTTCCTAATCCTGATTTGTATGGAGACCTCTCGACTTTGGGAAGTCCTTATTGTTTAACCATCATGGTCTCGATCCAAGGTTTGCGGTCCACCGTTATTATTCAGGTTGTTCTCTGTAAATCATCGCCAGAGAACCCCTCGTTGCGATAAAGTTCTCCTACTTCCCTTTTTCCCCTAGGGATCCTCTTTTACTGTTTTTCTTGGTAAAGCCCAAATCTTCTAAATGACACATTTTCGGCTTTTGTGCCAGTATTATTGCCAGCAGCGATTGAAAAAAACATCAGCTACTCTATCCGCAGCACCTAGGATTAGGATTATGTTTATTGAAAATTAGCGCCCATAATTCCTGATACAATGGCAAAAGAAGTTATAACACCATCTATCCCTCTATGGATCCAATCCCGCAAATAATTAGTCTAGAACCACCTTCCAACCGCTCAAGAACTGCATTTGTTTATTGCTCATGAGGTCGGTCAATTTGAGACACTAACGAGATCAATCCGATAGCTCGGGGAGCGCTGGGCTCTCATCCTCCGAAGCTTCGACAGATATTTGATCTCCTTCAGAAAAAGCGGCTATCTCGCCAAATATGGTTTTTGCTGGTCGTGTGTCCAATAACCCGGCTGCCTTTAACTCATCTATACCAGGTAGATCAGTAATTTTATTAAGACTGAAATGATTTAAAAATTCGGGGCTGGTGCCCCAGGTAACCGGTTTACCCGGAGTACGACGTCGACCAACCGGTTTAATCCAACCAATTTCCATCAAGAGATCCAGAGTTCCTCTGCTTAAAGACACCCCCCTAATTTCTTCTATTTCTGCTCGAGTAATTGGCTGATGGTAAGCAATAATAGAAAGCGTTTCGACAGATGCTTTACTCAGCTTCCGACTAACTTGAACTTCTATCTCTAATTGCCCTGACAGATCTGGAGCCGTACGAAATGCCCACTTTCCTGCCACCTGAATTAAATTTACACCACGACTTTCGTAGTGCTTAGTAAGCGCCTTGAGAAGCCTCTGAAGATCGGCTCCTGGTTGTAGGCGCTCTTGCAGTGATTTCTCCGCAACTGGCTCAGTCGCCGCAAAAAGCAAGGCTTCCAAAACACGAAGATCACTGCTCATTTCGCTGAAAATCTTCTGTTTATTACCTTCAATATCATCTCCCGCTGACAGTCGGTTCATTATTATTCCTTAAATCTAGATCTTAAGTACATCGGACCAAAGGTTTTGACTTGCTGAATTTCTATTTGTCCAGACTTCGCCAACTCTAAACTTGCCGCGAAGGTTGAAGCCAAGGCTGACCTCCAAACTAGAGGTCCGGAGATGTCTTTGGGTAGGTAACTGTTGAGAACGGTCCAACCTGGTGTTTTTCCGAGCATTAATTGAAGTCGTTCCAAAGCTTCGTCCACTGAATAAAATTCAGTGGGAACTATTTCTAATGACTCAATCTCTCTGGCCCTAAGATGCTGAGCTCCATATGTTTTTAGTAGCTCATACAAAGAGAGGTCGTAGACAGGGGTCCTCAAGATCTTTACGCCCTCTGGAGCTCCACGGGAAAAAACGTCTTTTCCGAGCCTCGGCAGCGCCATTACTCTCCTACCGGATTTCTGCATCGCCTCCAACCGTCGCAGTTGAAATGCCAATGCTTCTGCCATTTCAGAACCAGACGGCTCATCTTCTGACTCTTCCGCTGGAAGAAGCAAACGTGATTTAAGGTAAGCGAGCCAAGCGGCCATTACGAGATAGTCGGCCGCTACCTCGAGTTTTAACCGTCGTGCTTCGGAGATGTAGGAAAGATATTGGTCTGCAAGAGCAAGAATTGATATGCTAAGTAAATCAACCTTTTGTTCCCTAGCGAGGGTGAGCAACATATCAATCGGACCCTCAAATCCTTCTAAGTCGACCACCAATGAACTCTCGCCTCTCCGGTCATTAATGTTATCTTCTTCAAAATCAGGGAAAGTTGTCATGTACGGATTTGGATCCCTAAAAATTTGTTATCGATTATGCAATTTGTTTTCCTGCCTCGAGAAATCCTCATCATCCTCTTTGGATATGAAAACGAAATCACGGATCAGGTTCCAGGTCCCCAACTATAGTACCGGCATACGAATCGTTAAAATAGCGGAGAGACTAATCCCGTGCCTGTTCCTTGTCTATCAGAACGCGATCATTTACGCGATCTAAACTTCTCTCCAATAACTTACAAGCTTTTTAGCTAACGACTTCAACCTAGCTTAATCGTTGTAATATTTCTCTCAATTCTTCCTCAGCGTGAGTAATGGAGAAACTATTTTCTATATCTCGAGAAACACCTAATGCCGCAAAGCTCTGCTTTATTCTGTCAACAGCACGGGACCCTAGCGGAGGCACGAAGGGGGCTATCTCCTGCATTTCTGATAAATCACCTGAACAATGCAAAACAACATCGCACCCGGCCTTAAAAGCTCTATTAACTCTCTCTGACAGAGGTCCCTTAAGCGCACGCATTCCTATGTCATCAGACACAAGAAGGCCGGCAAAACCTATTTCACCTCTTATGAGATCTTGGATTATTATTTTAGAGTGAGTTACTGGAAATTCTGGGTCAATTGCCTCGAACAGTATATGGGCCGTCATGGCCCATACCCCGTCAGGGGCTCTATCAAATGGAATGAAATCTCGATCTCTTAAAGTCTTCAGTTTTTCTACCACCTTAGGTAACTCGAGGTGACTATCTACTTCCGCTCTGCCGTGGCCAGGAATATGTTTAATAACCGGGATGACTCCTCCATCCATAAAACCCCTACAAACAGAGTCCCCTACTTTTGCGACTAAACTTGCATCGCAAGAATAACTTCGATCACCAATTATTTCATGAGTTTCGGAGGTCAAAACATCCAAAACCGGCGCACAATCTACGTTAATCCCGACTTTTGCCAAATCTGATGAAATGATTCGCGCATTTAGATAGGCAGCCCGCAATCCTTTATCTAGATTATGTTCACAGAGCTTCCCAAATATTCTCGCTGCGGGAGGATGTCTCCAACCCGGTGCTTTTAAGCGAGATACCCGTCCTCCTTCTTGATCTATAAGTATCGGAGCATCCGTTTGCCCAGGAATCAGCCTTATCGTCTCAACCAATTTTCTCAATTGGTCTGATGTTTGGCAGTTTCTTCCAAACAGAATAAAACCAAACGGCCTAAAGTCTTTGAAGAAATCAATTTCTTCGGCTGTCAGAGTTAACCCGCTCATGCCAACAATTACTGCTCTGTGAGCTTCCCAATTAACGCTCGGCAACTAAACATCCAATTTTACGCTTTTTAAGCTCTGCACAGACAGCTCGAGCGGATCGCAAATCTTTGATCGGAAGCGCTTGAAGTCTGTACCAAGTGCCTAGATTTTTAATCTGTGCCTTTACAATACTCGGTTTCAGTTGCGTAAAGATATCTTTGTTCGACCTCGAAATCCTCCGCCAGGCCCGCTCAGCTGAAGCTTTTGAACGAAAAGACGCAATTTGGATCTTGTAGCCAGATCGCTCTTTGCTGCTCTCTTTATTTTTTTTGTTTGAGTCAGGTTTTTTAGGATTTCCTAGACTCAATGGTTTTCGGCCAGAGCTTTTCCTTTTTTGTTTCTCCTTTTGAATTTTCTGCCGATTTGCCCTGTCCTCTGGAACCAGCTTGATGCTGCTCGTTTTCTGTTGAGGACCCTTTTCTTTTTTACGTTGGTATGAGCTGGTAACCGACATTTTTCGCGGCGGGTTTTCCCACAATTTCTCTACTTTTTTTTCTTGGGGAAGCGTCTCTCCCAAAAGAACATTCGGAACCTTTTCGTTGCTATCTTCGTTCATGTGATTAGGCGGCGAAAGCCCTGAGATGAGTTTCTCCTCAGGGGGCAATAATCTTGGCTCTTTTACAGCTTTTTCTGAGGGGTTAAACTCCCCGTAAACCTCTTTATCTCTGAATGGAATTTTCATGCCTCCCGGGTCATCTGGCTTTACTCGGGTAGGTCCTTCTTCTGCAATTATGATAGGAACTTGATCTACCGCCCCCACCTGTTTACCGCGATCAAATGAGTAAACGATGACCATAGCAAAGCCACCCAACGCAGCGAGAGAAATTAGGAAAATTAAAAACCTTTGAGCCCAACGCGGCTGCATCGGGGGTTCTGGCAATTCTTCAATTCTCTCACCACTCTGGTTAGTTGGATCGACCATTAACGCATTTCCTCTGCCGGTTTTACACCGATAATTTTAAGCCCCGACTCAATAATAATTGCAATGGAGCGCGCCAAGGCAACCCGTGCTAAAGTCTCCCTGGGAGAAGAAGAAACAATAAACCGCATTGTTTCATCATCATTACCCTTATTCCAAAACGCGTGGAAAGCGGCGGCTAATTCATTTAGGTAAAAAGCAACTCTGTGAGGTTCTCTTGATAATGCTGCACCTTCCACAATGCGAGGCCAATTGGTAAGTAATTGGACGAGTCCTAAACCAGTATTATGGTCTAGTTCTTCAAAATCCGCTTCGGCCAAAGCAACATCGCCCACGTCCAAATCTTTGAATTCCGCCTTAACATTTCTAATAACTGAGCAAATGCGCGCGTGCGCGTATTGCACGTAGAACACTGGGTTATCTTTGCTTTGCTCGGTAACCTTGGAGACGTCAAAGTCTAATAGAGCTTCGTTATTGCGGGTAAGCATCATAAACCGGACTACGTCTTTCCCCACTAAATCAATCACTTCCCTTAAGGTAACAAAAGTCCCTGCCCGCTTCGACATTTTAACCGGTTTGCCATCATCAAGAAGATTCACTAGGTTGCATAAGCTCACTTCCAAGAGCGCATTAGCGTCAGTTACGGCTTCAACTGCTGCTTTCATCCTCGCAACGTAACCTTTGTGGTCCGCGCCCCACACATCAATCATTCGTTCAAAACCTCGATCGAATTTATCTTTGTGATATGCAATATCGGATGCGAAATACGTATTGCTCCCATCGGATTTTTTTAGAGGCCTATCAATTTCATCGTTAAATTTAGTCGCTGCGAAGAGTAATTGTGGTCGTTCTTCCCAGTCCTCGGGAACCTTCCCCTTTGGCGGTGCTAATGTTCCGGTATAAACTAATTTGCGCGCTTTTAATTGTTCCAGAACGGCTTCAATAGCCCCAGTGTCAATAAGTACCCTCTCTGACACAAACGCCTCATGGGTCACCCCAAGTGCGCTTAAATCAGATTTTATTAAGTCCATCATGTCAGATATTGCATATCTCTTGAAGTGGTCTAACCACTCGCTTTCTTTTTTATCAGCCCATTGATCGCCGTCCTTCTCGGCGATCTTTCTTCCAGTTTCTATTAAGTACTCACCGGGGTACAAACCTTCAGGAATTTCCTGAATTTTTTGGCCTAACGCTTCCAGATATCGGAGAAAAACTGATCGCGCCAAAGTATCAACCTGTGTGCCTGCATCATTAATGTAGTATTCACGTAAAACTCGAAAACCTATCTTTTCCAGGAGATTTCCTATTGCGTCACCCAAAACAGCGCCTCTGCCGTGTCCGACATGCATCGGGCCCGTGGGGTTGGCCGAGACGAATTCAACGTTGATGGTTTCTTGTTTGCCGAGATCACTATCTCCGTAGGATACACCTGTTAATAAAATTTCTCTAAGCCGTTCCCGCCAAAACCTCTCTGTCATCCATATATTGATAAAACCTGGACCCGCAATCTCGACGTTTTCAATGCCTGGCTGCGCTTTTAGAGCTGTCGCAATCTCTCGTGCCAATTCTCTTGGTGACCATTTCGACGTTTTCGCCAGGACCAAAGCAGCATTTGAAGAAAAATCGCCGTGACTGGAGTCTCTCGGGGGTTCAACATTTATTCGGTCCAACAATTCACTATTCAAACCAACACCTGAAGAAATTTCTTCTTTAACAATTTTCTGTATTATTTGATTTAAATTATTGTAAATATTCATTTTTTTCATAGGAGCTGTACAATCTGCGATGTTCGTCTAAAGCATATCTGTCTGTCATACCGGAAATGTAATCTGAGACAATTCTTGCTCTATTTTTGGTTTCCGTCATTTTTGTAAAACTAGTTCGCCAGTTTTTTGGAAGACATTCTGGCTCTTCCATGAAAACGCCAAATAACTCCTTTATGACCCGCGCCGCATTAGAGGTCATCCGATTTACACGATAATGCCGATACATTCGATCAAAAAGAAACGATTTCAAGTGCTGATTAGCCTTTCTCATGCACTCTGACAATGCAACTACTGGCTCAGGCATGTTGCGGACGTCTTCAGCCGTTTCAGGCCTGTGTTTATTGAGGCGTCTTTGGGTCTCTTCAATTAACGATTGAGTCATTCGATCAATCATGCGGCGGGTACTCTCATGAATGACCCGAGAGTGTTCAATCTGTGGATAGAGCTCTAAAACCTCCTTTATCACTGGGCCCACTAATTGTACTTCGAGCAAATCCTCTATGGAAAAAAGCCCAGCCCTCAGGCCGTCATCAATATCGTGGGTGTTGTAGGCAATATCATCTGACAGAGCGGCTACCTGAGCCTCCATGCCGGCATTTGTGTGCAGTTCAAGCCTCTCAAAATACTTATATTCTTTGATAGACCACGGGAGGGCTTGATATTCTCCAGGTTTCTTAACCAGCGGTCCGTTGTGTTTCACGAGCCCCTCCAAAGCCTCCCAAGTTAAATTCAATCCATCAAATTGAGCATAGCGTGATTCTAGACTTGTAACGATCCTTAGCCCCTGTCCATTGTGATCGAATCCGCCCCAGGGTCTCATTACTTCATCTAACGCCTCTTCCCCTGCATGTCCAAATGGGGTATGGCCAAGGTCATGGGCAAGCGCTAGAGCCTCGGCCAGGTCTTCATCCAGACGTAAAAACCGAGATAAAGACCGTGCTATTTGAGCAACTTCGATGCTATGCGTTAATCTTGTGCGGAAATGGTCTCCCTCGTGGTACACAAAGACCTGTGTCTTATGTTTTAGACGCCTGAAAGCACTTGAGTGTATAATCCGGTCTCTGTCACGTTGGAACACGGAACGGGTCGTGCTTTCTGATTCTTTAAAGAACCTTCCCTTTGAATTTACTGGATTGCTGCTCCAAGGAGCGCGCTCACCAAGGAAATTAGGACCGGAAAACCGCATGCGAAGAACCTATAGCGGGAAAAAGAGAGTTACAATTGAATAAGATGTTTTCTTGACCTTGCTAAACCCAAATATTACTACAATATTTAGTTCACACAGATATTTTGGACATAAATAATGAATCATGATCGGGCGGATACTGTTACAATTAGTGATAGTGCAATACGCCGCCTATCTCACCTGACCAGTTCCGGCGAATACGCAGGTATGAAATTTAGGGTTTCCGTGTCAGGAGGGGGGTGTTCGGGGTTTCAGTACGGGTTTTCTTTTGATGATACCGTAAACAGCGATGACCATATTATCCTCGGTGGCGAAGTCGAAGTTCTCATTGATCCGATGTCTTGGGATTTGGTCGTTGGAAGCGAGCTTCATTTCGCGGAAGAGTTGATAGGCTCTTTTTTCACACTTCGTAATCCTAATGCGGCCTCCACTTGCGGCTGCGGTGTCTCCTTTTCCATTGGCTGAAATCCGAAATCGCGTTACATAATTTGTGATTTTTCTAACGACTAAAGTTCATTAAATGAAAATTGCTACATGGAACGTCAACTCTATTAGAGCCCGTTTGCCCCGCGTTACGGAATGGCTCCATGACAGTAACCCCGAAATTCTCTTGGTTCAAGAAATCAAGGTTGTAGATGAAATTTTTCCGAGGGAAGAAATTGAGGATTTCGGCTACAACATCGCTGTTCATGGCCAAAAAACCTATAATGGCGTCGCCATCTTTTCAAAATTTCCTATTGAAGATGTTGTTGTCGGATTGCCCGGTGACGATAAGGACGATCAAGCAAGATATTTGGAATGCTTTACTGGAGGTATAAGGGTTGCCTCGATTTATCTGCCTAATGGCAATCCAGCCCCTGGTGAAAAATTTGAATATAAGCTTTCTTGGATGAAGCGTCTGATTGATCATGCTGGAGAACTTTTCAACCAAGAGGAGCCGTTAGTGCTTGGAGGTGACTTTAACGTTTGCCCTACCGATATCGACGTATACGATCCGCAGCGTTGGGAAAATGATGCCCTATGCCGCAGTGAATCTCGTGAATACCTTCGAGCACTCACGAACATTGGTTTTACAAACGCTCTACGAGCTCTAAACCCAGGCCCCGGTCAATTTTCCTATTGGGATTACACTGGGGGCGCCTGGCAAAAAGATTTTGGTCTATTAATCGATCATCTATTCTTATCCCCAGAGGCATCTGATCGATTAGTTGGTTCAGGTATCGATAAAACACCTCGCGGCAAAGAAAAGCCGTCAGATCATACGCCTGTTTGGTGTGAACTTGAGGGAATAAATTGAATGCAAATACCACGCTATGTAACCGGAGCAGTATTATTCGCATTTATTTGGGCGGCTATAGTTTACGTCAATGGCGGTATTAAAGATCTTCGTGTTTTGGCAATCGGAATAGTTGCCTTCATAATTTTTGGTTCGATTTTAAGCTGGATCCTTACAAAAATTTTGGCCTGGTATAAGACTAGACGCTAGAGAGGATGGCTGATGAACAACGCCGATTTGATTGTCGCGACCCTTAAAAAAGCGGGTGTAACTCATGGCTTTGGCATACCAAGTGGGAATGTCTTACCACTTATGGAGTCCATGCGAAGCGGCGGTATTGAATTTGTCTTAACAGCGCACGAGGGTAGCGCCGCGTTCGCAGCGGACGTCATGGGACGTCAGACCGGTATGCCGGGTTTTTGTTTAGCAACTCTTGGGCCGGGTGCCACGAACCTCACTACTGGGGTTGGGAATGCTTGGCTTGATAGATCTCCTCTAATCGCCATTACCTGCAACCTTAACCAAAATCTTCTCGGGCGACGGATTCAGATGTGGATTGATCATCATCAGCTTTTCAAACCGATAACAAAAGCAAGCTTTGCACTTGACTTCCATAATGTAGAAGAAATCATTCAAAAAAGTATTTCATTGGCTTTATCGGAGCCAATGGGACCAGTTCATATAGATCTTCCCGAGGACGTGGCCCTTGCACCAGGCAAACCATCAAACCTCGAGCGTTTACCTGCAGCTCCATTGAAGAAGGCTTCTGACAGCTTGATCAAACAGGCTCAAGAGTTGCTTGCATCATCGAGGCGTCCGATTGCGGTAATCGGATCTAATGCAATGCGCATGAAAGATACAGAACTACTTCTGAAATTTATAGAAAAATGGAAACTTCCATTCATGACAACCACTATGGCTAAGGGGCTAATTGACGATGATCACCCCCTAGCATTAGGTTGCATAGAGAGAGCCAGGCGTCAGCTACAGAGAAGTTTTTGTAATAAGGCAGATTTAATCATTGGCCTAGGATATGACACCATAGAGGTGGAATATGAAGCCTGGGTAGATGGGATCCCAATACTTCAAATCGACATAGAGCCTGTGGATGTTGATGAGACTGTGAACTTGAGCGGTGAAATAACCGGGGATATTTGCGCTAATCTTCTCAATTTCCTCTCGATTCCTGCCGCAAATTCAAACGATTGGGATAACGCAGAATTAGAGGCCCACAGAAAAGACTTTCAAAGAGCCCTGAGACCTAAAGGCGATGGGTTTCAAGCTTACGAGGCGATAGAT
>CAJXEC010000052.1 GCA_913052165.1 uncultured Rhodospirillaceae bacterium | reverse complement strand
CATTAAGGCCTTGGGATTTTAACGCGGCTCAAAATAACTAATCCAACCAAAAGAAAAATTAATATGGTGGCCATACCTATGCGCTGCGAGTCAAAGGACAAAGTTACGAATGCTAAGACTGCAGGACCCAAAAACGAGGTTATTTTTCCCGACAAGGCAAATAACCCAAACATTTCTGCTGCCTGTTCAGGCTTGGCAAAATGAGCCATCATGGTTCTACTGGCAGCCTGAACAGGCCCGACAAAGACCCCCAAGATAAGAGCGAAAGCCCAAAACAAATAAACCGAAGATACCAGCACCAGGAGTCCTGCGATGAGAATAATCGAGGCAAGTCCAATGATAACAGTTAGCTTTGATCCAAACTTATCATCAGCAGCCGAAAACACTAAAGCCCCCAATCCAGCTGCAACATTCATAGCTATCCCAAACCATAAAACCTCATCCAATTCCATTCCAAATGTCCCCGCGGCATATATGCCGCCAAACGCAAACAACGTATTCAAGCCATCACAATAAAACAGTCTAGCAGCGAGGAATTTCGATAAATTCTTTTTACGATGTAGGCCTCCAATTGTATTTGATAATGCAACAAGCCCTTCACCCATAACAGTCACACTGAGCCTTTTTCGGTTATGGGTGCTCTCTTTTAGGAACAGAAAAAGTGGAAGACAAAAAAGTCCAAACCAAATTGCCACAAAAGGGCCAACTGCTCTGACATTTTCCGCAGTTTGTCTGCTCAGTTCGAACAATGGGACGGGCGGTTGGACAAAGAATACGAGGGAAACAAGTAACGCAAAAAGCCCCCCGGCATAGCCTAAACCCCACCCCCAACCAGACAACCTGCCCAAGTTCGATCGTGATGTCACTCCAGGCAATAACGAGTTGTAAAAAACGCCACCAACTTCAAATGCCACATTAGCAACGACAAATAATATCAGACCAAAGATTATCCAGTCGGGATCGGGCTTCACAAACCAAAGACATCCGGTTGAAATAATGCAAATCATCGAGAAAGCCGCTAGCCATACCTTGCGCCGCATCATCCGATCAGCGATTGAACCCATAAGCGGACCTAAAATTGCGACAATTACACCACTAATTGCCAGAGCACTTCCCCATAGACTTGCTCCCTCGACAGAATTTGATGCAACGCTAGTAGCGAAGTAAGTACCAAATACAAAAGTAACAATTACAGTCGGAAATGCCGAGTTTGCCCAATCAAACATGCACCACGCCACTTGCGGTGTTATTCCTTGCCGGACTGATTTATAAGGATCCATTCTCGTAATTTAGCACATATAACGATATTATTCGCAAAGGCAAAAAGCTTGTTAATATTCGGTAACGATTGGAGGGAGCTGTGAACTATTCACTTGAGAATTTTTGTATGGATACCAAAGCTTCCTTGCTCTCGAATCCTGGCAGCAGCGGCCGGAAGGCGGTCAGGGCCCATCTAGAAAAGTTATTGCTAAATGAGGCCTTCATTGCAGAATTTTTAGAAACCCAAAATAGGGGAAAGAGGGTTCTTTATCACGATCCCGAGACAGATTTTTATGTTAATGCCCACGGAACCGATGAGGGTAAAAGGAAGGGAAAGCCGCACGATCACGGCCAAAGTTGGGCAGTCTATGGGCAGGCAACGGGCCTAACTAACATGACCGTTTGGGATCGAACAGACGATGGATCTGATCCTGATTTAGCCCAAATTTCTGAACGCGAAACTTTCCCTCTTACCCCCGGAAAGGCCGCCCTTTTCGATACCGGTATTATCCATTCGACTGCACACCCCACAGCAGCAAGATGGGTACGCGTTACCGGGACTAATCTTGATCTAATAGAGCGTTATGCCTACGACCCAGAAAGACATAGAAAAATTCGTATGAGACCTAGCTTGTGACTACCGAGCTAAAAAATTTATACCAAGCGTTAGACAAAACTTGGGAAATAAGTCCGGACATGCCGCCCTTGACGATGTAAGACATGAGCTGGAGTGTCTGCTGAAAGATAAGGATTTCATTTGTGAGAATTTCGGCAACAACCAAATTCCAGGGACTAACCTTTTATTCGAGGACTCCTCTCGTGGATTTCAGATTATTTCCTATGCGATTAACAGACGTTTGATAGGCGGCCCACATGACCGCGGGAACAGTTGGGCGATTTATGGCCAGGCTTGAGGGTGGACAGAAATGACTGAATGGGAAAGAGAGGAAAACCCAGAAGACCCATCCCTGGGGCACAATGAAGCCAATCAAAACATATCGTCTAGAGGGCGGGATGGATGGCATATTTGGAGAGGGTGATATTCACTTAATTTCTTATCCAGTAAGTGCATGCTTCATTCGAATAACTCAAAGTGTTAATTATCCGGCGGCCTGATGTGAGAAGCGTGGTTTTCTAAGTACCAATCTGCAATTTGCTCTCTCTTAGGAAACCACACGCCCTCGAAATCTTTTATATACTCAAGAAACTGCGCAAGCGCCCTGATCCTATATGGCTGGCCTATCACATGCGGATGAAGGCCAAAATTAAAAAGTCTCATACTTTCTCGACCTTCTTCATATAGGACGTCAAATTGCTCTTTTAATGCTAGCAGGCCTTGATCAAGCGTCATGCCCCCTCGGGCGAACATATTGAAATCATTGATGTCATTTGAATATGGTATGGCAACGAGTGGAGTAGACCTTGTCCGGAGAAGGTATGGTTGATCATCATTTAAAAAATCGCAAAAGAAGCTCAATCCATTTTCAGCTAATATGTTGACGGTTTCTGCTGTCGGTCTCAAAGAGGAAGAGAGCCAGCCTCGAGCAGGACGCCCTACAGTTTTCTCATAAACATCCAAAACACGGCAAATGACATCGCACTCCTGCTGAGGGTCATGAGCATAGTTGGTCAGAATATCATTTTGCGCCCAATTATGTGGCACCAACTCCCAACCTCGCTCGTTTACTGCATCGATCACCCGACGCCGCTCCAATCCCATCATCGCATTCATGGTGCATGAGGCAGGTATACCCGCAGAGTCTAATGCCTTAAAGACGCGCCAGACGCCAACTCGTTGGCCGTACTCACGCCAAGTCCAATTAACATAATCGGGAATATCACCTGGCAAAGGAAAGGGTATGCTTGCTGGACCTCCCGGATAAAGTGGCTCTTTTTGTTCGCGCGTTAACCACCAATATTCCAAATTAATAGTGATAATCACCGCAAGCTGTTTGCCACCCGGCCATTTGATATGTTCTCTATCTGGTAACGCTGAGTATTCATACTGCATGAGGTGTTATCACTCCCAAAAATTTAAGCATCGACCAATGCTTTCTAAAACTTTGAACTGCCCCCGGAGTGACATCAGAGACCCAGGGTATCGCGTATCCGGCGAAGTCCGACAACCAACATCGCCATATCAATACCCTTGGATGACCTAAGTTCCCGCATTAAAGTACGTATTACCTTGTAGCTCTCTCGATTTTCAGAAATCCACTGATCGATCAGCCTGTCTGAAATTTCTGCAGCCCCAAATTTTTCAATAACCTGAGTAGTCAATGCGGCTTGGCAACCCAGCAAGTCTTGAACCAAACCACTAATCGCGGCTTCGCGCCAATCATCGCCGTTGGCCAATTTTTGGGCACCTTTGACCAACCACACAAAGCCCAATCTAGAACCAAGATGATAATATACCCGCGCGACTGATATTGTATCGCTGCGGGTCGCGTAAGCAGCATCGACAACCTCACAGGCTTCAGAGAGAAATTCGAGACCTGATATATTTTCTGCCAGATCGACAGGTGTTCCTTTTTCCGTAAATAGTAGGGTTTTTCTCTTAACGGCTGCAATCGTATCCTTTGGGATAATTTCTCGTAATTGCCGAGACAATTGCCGTATAGGCTCTCGGTACCTAGCTACTAAATCTTCAATTGGCTCCCCGGAATTGCAATTTTTTGCGAACCATTGAGTACCTTTTTCTAACAAACTCATTATCTCTAAATGCATGGCAACCTGAATTTCAGCTGACACAGAATTATCCAGAGATTCGACCCCGTCCCAAAATTTCGAAACCTCAAACACCTGTCGACATATTAAATAAGATCGAGCTATTTCCTCCGACGTCGCACCAGTTTTTGTTTTTATTGTTTGTATGAAACTGGGACCAGCCCTATTGATCAAAGTATTTGCTACGTAAGTGGCGATCAGCTCGCGTTTTAAAGGATGGTTATCGATTAAGTCAGGAAATCGCTTTTGTATGGGAATGGGAAAATAAAGTGGCAAACCAGATGCCAGATACGGATCCTCCGGCAAATTACTGCCTAGAATTTCTTTAAATAACGCGTTCTTTGAATACGTTAGAAGAACCGCCAATTCAGGTCTACAAAGGCCCTTTCCTGCTGAGTGACGGTGATCCATTTCGGCATCCTGAGGCAAAGATTCGGCTTTTCTGTTAAGAAATCCGGTCTTGATCAGAGTCCGGATCAGTCGCTTGTGCTCTGGAGACTTCCTAACACTTTGGACTTCAGCATTCGTTAGCGCCATCGATTGGCGATAATTATCCATCAAAACCAAATTGGTAACTTCATCAGACATCCGTTTGAGGAGACGATTCCTAGCTTTGATGGAGAGCTTCCCGACCGAGACAGCGGCATCTAGAAGGATCTTTATATTTACTTCGTGGTCGGAACAGTCAACGCCGGCTGAATTATCAATAAAATCAGTATTTATTTTTCCCCCTGCCATTGCAAACTCAACGCGACCGAGCTGCGTGATGCCAAGATTTGCTCCCTCACCTACAACGTCGGCACCAAGCTGCTTCGCATCAATCCGTAAAGCATCATTACTTCTATCACCCACTTCAAGATTGCTCTCTGTTGAGGATTTGACATAAGTTCCGATACCTCCGAACCACAAGAGATTCACTTTTGCTCTAAGAATGTGAGTAATAAGTTCGTCTGGGGTTACTGATTTGACCTTTCCCAGAGCAAATACTGTTCGCATTTCAGGGGAAACCGATATGGACTTAAGGTCGCGTCCGAACACACCGCCTCCCGCGGAAATTAGATTGGGGTCATAATCACCCCAGCTGGAGCAACCGCTCTCAAAAAGTCGCAACCGCTCCTCAAAAGAAACCTTCGGATCAGGACTCGGATCGATAAAAATGTGCTGATGATTAAATGCCGCCAATAATTTTGTATAAGGTGAGTATATGAGTCCATTACCGAAAACATCACCGGACATATCTCCCACACCTATACAGGTGAACTCTTCAGCCATGACATCAATGCCAATTTCACGAAAGTGCCTTTTTACAGATTCCCAGGCGCCTTTTGCGGTGATGCCCATCGCCTTGTGGTCATAACCACAGCTTCCCCCGGAGGCAAATGCATCTCCAAGCCAATAATTATAACTAGCGGCTAATTCATTGGCGATATCGGAAAATTTAGCGGTACCTTTGTCAGCGGCTACGACCAAATACGGATCGTCTCCATCGCGCCTCACAACATTTTTTGGAGGAATGATTTTATCTCTTTCAATATTATCTGTGAGATCCAGGAGGCCGGAGATAAAAATCTTATAACATTTGACTGCCTCTCCTCTTAGGTCAAATGAGTGACCCCTGATGTTTGCTCTTTTGACAATAAAACCCCCTTTTGCGCCGACTGGCACAATAACAGAATTCTTGGTCATTTGGGATTTCATCAATCCCAAAATTTCCGACCGAAAATCCTCTCTTCGGTCTGACCATCGTAATCCGCCTCTTGCTACTTTGCCGCCCCGAAGATGGATTGCATCCACCATTGGCGCGTGAACAAAAATCTCCCGATACGGTCTAGGTTGTGGCAATTCTGAGACCTGGGAGCTTTTGAGTTTGAGAGCAATATACGGTTTGGACTCATTATCTTCACCGAACTGATAAAAATTGGTGCGCAATGTCGAATCTATTAAATTCATTAGCCTTCTCAGAATTCTATCCTGATCTAGCGATGGCACAGCTTCCATTGCTGCCGAGAGCCTTGCCCTGATATTCTTTGAATCTTTATCTGACTTCCGTCTAGATTTCTTAGGGTCAAAAAGTGACTCAAAAAGAAAGACGAGATCGCGGGTTATCAAGCTATTTTGAACCAGCGCCTCTTCAATATAGGACTGACTGAATGGAATACCTATTTGCATCAAATATTTGCAATAAGCACGCAAGAGAAATATCTGTCGCCAGGTTAACTTCCCTTCCAAACTTAGTGCATTTAAGCCGTCGTCTTCCGTATCCCCGCACCAAACATGTTGAAGGGCTTCTTCAAAACACTCTTTAGCCGTAGCATCGAGCGAGACGCTTGATCCTGTTTTACTATTAAGTCCGAAATCATGAAGCCAAACAGGATCCAAAGGATCCTGCGCACGAATGTTATAGGGGACCTCTTCAATAACCCTTAAACCCATATTTTCTAACACAGGCAAAATATCTGAGAGTGCGACCGGTGCACCAACATGGTAAAGCCTAAGCCGAAACTCGGTTATTCCTCTCGACGAGTCCCTGTAAAGATTTACGGCGATCCCCGGGACTTCTCTAAGTTTCTCTATATTCCGAATATCTTGAGCGGCTTTGCTGGGAGAGAAGTTTCTCTCGAAACCAAGAGGAAAAGCCTCATTATAAAGATCTAAGTACTTACTTCCTCTTTTTTTTCCAAAAACTCTAATTAATGAAACACTGAGCTCTTCGCGCCAATGTTCCAAAACTGTCGATCCTGACGGAATGGACTTTTCATTCATCATTCCATAACTCCACAAATTCTAATCAACACTTTTTCAGAAAAAAAAAGTTTAGCCACACTTTTTTTAACGCGTGTACACTTTATCAGAACAGAGTTGAGTGGGTCGCCATTAAAAGAATTTAATCTATATTGCGGTGACCCGTGTTCTCTACCAAAATAAATTCTTTTATCTGAGCCACCGAATGCGCGCCGAAGATATCAAAACGCCAAGCAATATCCTTTTGGGCATAATTTGGTTTTTATCCCTGGTATCAATTTTCGTCGATTTTCCCATTCTAAAAATGCTCAATGGCTTAATCCTGATCGCCTATATATCCCTGGTCGTATGGTTCATCAGAAGGTCACTTAAAATCTTGTGTCTCATTCTAGGCGTTATTACCATAGCAATTGCAATTGCAACCGATGGGTGGCATTGGGCTTGGTCAGGCATTGAAAAGGCGACCTTGTTCTCTGCATTCTTTGGCACTCTTTCACTGCTTCGTTCCACCGCCGATGCGCGCCCAGAAATCCAACGGGCCAGTCTCTCAGTAGAGAGATTGAGCGGAGCAGAACGAGATAGTGGTTTATTAGTTGGAACATTTTTTCTTGGCTCCACGCTTATTGTAGGAGTGATGGCTATCTTTGCACCAATTGTCGGAGAAAAGGCGTCTCTCGAAAGCAGAAAGAATGCTGCTGAAGCCTGCCAAAGAGGAATGTGTTTGGCTTGTCTTTGGTCCCCTTTTTGGGTGGCAATGGCCATATCATCTGAACACTTACCCAATGTTCCTTTATGGCAAATTATTTTGTCGGGTCTGTCTCTAGCTACACTTGGGCTTATCACAGCTCAAATACTTTATACACCCCGAGTGGGGCTGCGCGCGCTTATAAGAGCAATAATTTCGTTTTATCCAGTGCTTCCCCCGGTAACGTTAACGGCGCTGGTCGTGCTGGCCCTAAATGGATTCACCACTCTCAGCACCCTCCAATGTTTGGTGCTTGGGGTCCCAGCACTTTGTGTAACTGGACTGGCTTTTATGGGTTTGGAAAGACTTTTGAGGAGCCTAAAAGAAGCCGGAGAAGGACTGGGCACCATCCAGGGCGAAATTGTTCTTTTAACAACTTCTTTTGCACTTGGTCGGTTGCTCCAATTTTTATTAGAAACAGAGGAGAACGGAAATTGGATGAATAATCTGTCGTTAGCGCCCTACGCTATCATCTCCTTTGGCGTCGCGTTTATGACCCTGCTTGCCTTCATCGGGATCCATCAAATCGTGACGTTAACGATTGTATTAGTCGCCTTTACTAACCCATCTTTTGGGGTGGACGAGCTGGTGTTGATGCAAACCGGCTTGCTTGGCTGGGCCTTCGCATCGATGATAGGACTCTCTGCCGTATCTGTTGCAGCTGCTTCAACGATGTTTCGGGTACCGCTTGAACAGCTGGCATATGGCAGTAATGTAAAATTTGTTTTTATTTTTGGGTTTATTGGTGTGGCAACGATATTGTTAATAAATGAGATGCTTACTTAACCTGGCAAGGCTTTTGCCGAAATTATTGATTAGGGCCCTTTTTGAATGGTCTGAAAGTTGTGGCAAAAAGCGATTTTAGGTGCTGGATTGATACCAGACTCCCTTCGACTAAGGTACTCTGTCATAAAGTCGGGTAAAAGAAAATTTCACAGTATAATACGAGAAGGGCGCCATGACTGATCTAAACTCGATTCAACTAGACTAAGAAATCGAAGCGGGTGAAAAAAATATAATATGTGAGGGCTAAAAACCTAGTAATACTGTTGTGGTTACACGCGTAGCACGAGGTTTTGGACGAGCAATAGCACAACGGCTTGCATGCTATAGTGCGAAATCGGCACTTCGGGATTTTATTGAGGAAGAGGGTAACCGGGCAGCAACCGTTTGCAGAGAGGCCGGAGCTGAAGCAGCGTTTTTCAATTGCGATATGGGCAACCCCGAGGACATCAAAACAGCCGCCGAGAGGGTACTAGATCAATTTAGTTCTGTGTATGCTGTGGTAAACAGCGCCAGCAACAAACCCCTCTTCTAAGGGATCTGATTGCATCTCAGCATAAATCTCCTTCCATCAGGTGGATTAAAGGGTTAATCAATAAAATAGAAAGATCAGGATAAAAAAACATGGCTGCCAGAAACGGAGAGACTTATCTAAAAGGACTTCGAGACAACCGAAATATATGGATGGATGGCAGTCGCGTTTCTGATGTCGTCGACCACCCGGCTCTTAAAGGTGCGGCTCAAACCTTAGCGGCAGTATATGATCTTCAGTTGGAAAATTCGGAAATATGTTTGGGCGACAATCCGCAAACAAAGAAAAAAATAAGCCGCTCTCACATGATACCCAGGTCCAGAGAGGACCTCTTTAAAAGGCATGCCTGTCTAAAAAAGATTGCCGAGTTAACGGTAGGTCTTATGGGTCGTACCCCGGATTACCTGAATCTCACATTCGCCGGGTTTGTGGGGGATAAATCTGCTTGGGCGAGCAATGGCAATGAGGCGGGGGCCGAGAGGTTAAGTCTTTACCAACAACAATTGATGGAGCACGACTGGTGTCTCACCCATGCAATCGTATCTCCCGGTAGTGACAAGTCACAGGGAGATGCGCCTCGAGCAGACGATGCAATTACTCTCCACAAGGTAGAGAATACTGAACACGGGATCTTAGTCCGAGGTTCCAAAGCGCTTGCAACCTTGGCGCCTTTTGCGGATGAGATCGCCGTCTACCCGCGAACACCAATGCCCGAGGGATCGGAAAAATATATGCTGGCCTTCTCGATACCACTTTCCACTCCTGGATTGAAGTTTCTGTGCCGCGATAGCATGTCAACACCACGGCAAGATTTTGATCACCCTTTCTCAGGTCGATTCGACGAACAGGACGCCTTTGTGATTTTTGATAACGTAGAAATTCCTCACGAACGAGTTTTTATTGATGGCAATATTAATGTCTATAACACCGTAATGACCAAGACCTGGATGCCAAATATTATGCAACAAACAATGATCCGGGCTTGCGTAAAACTGAAATTTGCGTGGGCTTTGGGTCGACGTATGGCGGCTGCCGTCAATGATCAAAGTCTTGCGACCAAACAGATGTTAGGAGAAATTTGGTGCTATAGCGAATTCGCCCAAGCAGCAGTCGCCGCAGCTGAGGCAAAAGCGTTTGACCAGGGTGAGGGGTTTTGGACGCCATCGGTAGAACCGTTATTCGCTCTCCGATCGATGCTACCCTCCTGGTTCCCGAGGGTTTCAGAAATTCTAAAGCTAATTGGTTCCCATTATATGCTTGCTGCACCCAGAGCTGACCAGCTTCACGATGAAGAAATGGGAGGTCTAATTGAGGAGTTTATGGGCGGAGCCGACGGCATTGATGCAGAGGAAAGAGCTAAAATTTTTCGTCTCGGATGGGACTTTTTAGGCAGCCAAATGGCAGCTCGCAATGAACAGTATGAGAGGTTTTATTTGGGTTCGGGTGCAAGAAATTTACAATCCGTCTTACGCATTGCAGATACCGCCTACAGCGACTCTCTGGTTGATCAATTTCTGAGAGAGGAATAGGAGCTTAGAATAGCCAAAATCCTCGCTTGTGAGTCTATAGCATTTGGATCAAATGCGGCTGCTACATATCTATCTGGGCGGACCAGCAAGATTTTTCCCCAATAAGGACGGAATGCCATATGTCCAGCATCGTCTCTTGACAATGTAACCTCTGCTGGCTCGAGCCAGGAGAAATTATCGCAAACAGATTTTGGTATTCCATCCTTGGTCTCAGGTGCCACAAGCAAAAGTGCGAAACCAGGACCTAATAATTCATCTAAGCCTATCCTTCTGCCGTCGATTGATTGAACAATGGGTTGTGGAAGCATCTTGCCGACCAACGTATTTTTTCCAGAAAATTCGTCTGGACAAAGAAACCCATCTCGGAATCTTGGAACGGGTTTAAATTTAAGACCCATGATATAATCGCGAAATTTTGGAATTAAGCCGGCTAATTTAAAGAAAGCAATTTGCCCATATGTGTGGATCCAGTTGCGAGGTACCATTACCCAACCGATTTGAATTGCCATTTTAATCAAAGCCCATGCATGGTCCCTGCGCTCCCTCTGATAGGTGTCCATTAGAGAGATGGAAAATTTATCCCTAATGACCCCAGCCACCTTCCACGCAAAATTAGCGGCATCCCTCTGCCCACTATTCAATCCCTGGCCAGCGTATGGGGGAGTCAAATGAGCAGAATCTCCCACAAGAAAGACCCTTCCTTCACTCCACTTATCAGCAACCCTCGCCTGAAAAGTGTAAACGAGTTTTCGAACAACCTCGACCGAACGGTCGCCAATGTAAGGACGCAATAAATTCTGAATGGTATTTTCTTGAAGAAACTGATCGGCGTCCTCACCAGGATAAACCAAGAACTCCCAGCGCCTCGTCCTACCAAATCCAGGTAGTGTTATGGCCGGACGACGATGATCGCAGTAGGCTACCGAGTCCGGTGTAGGGTCCTGATCATTAACAGTGTCCAAGACCAACCAACGCTCCTCAAAGC
The DNA here is from genome assembly GCA_913052165.1 of uncultured Rhodospirillaceae bacterium. Classification (GTDB taxonomy): domain Bacteria; phylum Pseudomonadota; class Alphaproteobacteria; order MPNO01; family UBA2964. The sequence continues at coordinate 6,364 of CAJXEC010000052.1, read as the reverse complement.
TAGATCCGGTAAGTCGCGCTCCTATCGCCTGCCTAACTGACGATCTACCGCCATCGCATCCAGCAAGAAACGCGGCACAGATTTTCATGTAAATTCCGCTGGGATCAATCAGGGTAACATAAACTTTATCAGAATCTTGCTCCAAACCGCAAAAACTATGCTGAAATAAAAGTTTCACATTTGGAAATCGGGATAGACCCCTAACAAGCTCCGCCTCCAGTTCCGGTTGATGAAAAGCGGACCTCCGCGGGTGCCCATACTCCAAAGTTGTCGGCTTGATACGAGCAAATTCTCTCTGCCCTGGAGTATAATATCGCGCGCCGTAACCGGGCAGTGTTCGACCGACTACTTGATCACTGATGCCCAATGTTTGCATCGAGCGAAGCGACTCATCATCTATAGAAACAGCGCGGGGCTCTGCAACCGTCGAATTGTTGCGTTCAACCAGGATAACCTGAATACCAAAAAGGCCGAGATAATTGGCCGTTGCCAAACCTGTCGGGCCGGCGCCGATAATTATCACCTCTGTTTCTATTAGGTTAGAAACCATAGACCCCTGACACTCACGCAGTCATTCACCTATAAAATCTGTTTAATTTGGGACCTGCTAGTATTAGCATGCTTATGAAAATAGTACTCTTATAATCTTGACACATTAGAGAAAGAAATGGAGTTACCGGTGACGGCATTCATTGTGCACGTTGAGATAAGAGTTAAGATAGGAACCGAAAAACAATTTTTGAGGCGGGCACAAGAGCACAGAAAAAATGTTCTTTCAAATGAGCCCAAATGTCGCTGTTTCGACATATCTGTCGAGGAGAGCGCTCCCCAAAATTTTCGGCTTTACGAAGTTTATGATGACTTAGAAGCATTTAAAAACCACTTGGCGACCGAGTACATGGCGCAATATCGTGCGGACTCAGAGCCGTGGGTAAAGGATCGGAAAATTACAAAGGCATCTCTACACAATATCGACCAGTGATATACGTGATCTGCAGCACATCGATTTATTTGAAATAATTCATGGCTTCATAATGACAAAAATACCTTCTCCTCAAACAGGCCCTTGGATTTGGACGCCTGCTGATTTAGCCAAATCAGAAGGCTGGACTTGGAGTCTCTCTCAACACGCAATAATCGAAATTAATGAGGCTGTAAAATCAGTAAAAGCACAAAACATAGATCTAGAGCAAATCACGGCAGCTCTATTTAAATTACCAAGCTTGGGCGATCACTTTAAGGCTATGCGTAAGCAGCTTTATCAGGGCCGAGGAATCTGTCTAATTAAAGGAATTCCCGTCGACGACTATAGTGATGATGATCTGGCCCTGATCCATTGGGGCATCGGAACACATATTGGTTTGGGGGTCTCCCAATCATACCGCGGTGATAAAATTGGAAAAGTCATGGATATGAGCCACACCGGAGATACGCGCCGGCCATATCGTTCTCCAGGCGCCCTGATAATGCATGTAGATCCGGTCGATGTTGTAGCCCTTCTTTGCCTGAGAAAAGCACGATCAGGGGGTGAAAGCCTCGTGGCGTCTGCAATCGCAATCTACAATACCATTCTCATAGAAAGACCGGAATTGATAGGCCCTCTTCTTCGGGGATATCACTATTTTCATTCAGAAATCCAAAGCACACGGGGAAATCCGATAAGCGAAGATCCTGTACCCATTTTCGGGGAATGTGAGGGCCGTTTAGAATGTATGTATGTTTCTTTCAGCATAAACCGTGCGATTAAAGAGCAAGTTGAAGATTTATCAGACCAACAAATTGAAGCCTTAGAAGTTCTAAACGACGTCGCCCGTCGGAAAAATATTTTGTTCGAGATGGATCTAGAGAAAGGGGATATTCAATACCTTAACAACAGACTTTTGCTTCATGGGAGGCGTGACTATGTTGATTTTGAAGGTGATGAAAACAAGCGTCAAATGCTAAGACTATGGCTAAAGATGGAAGAGTGGCCACGCCTACCAAAACGGATGTACTCCCGGAAAGCTTACGACGAGGATGGAGGCATCCCCGTTTTCGAGTGAGACTCGCGAAAATCAATATGCGGCTCTAAATCAAATAAATGCGATCAGCGACATCTTTAAATAACCATTTTTTGCCCTAACATTTCTCTTAGATCTGGTTAAAATTCGGTTGATTTATATATCACTACTGGGAAAAAACGGGACGTTTAACTGAATTTCGATCAATCATAGATTTTCAAGAACTTGTTCTAGATAATTTCTCATTTCCGCTCTCAACTCACCTGGTTCCTCGATAACCACTGCCCCGAGCCAATCTGGATGACAAAGTTCGTGAATTAGCTCCCTGTGCCCAGCACATTGCAGATAGACGAGCAAGTTATTTTTATCAACCCTCTCGCTACGCTGCGAGGGATGGAAAGTAATACGCTCTGCTCTTTTTGCTGCCTCCCCTGTAAATCGAAGTTTTACATCAAAAATTTTATCTCCGTGAAAAATCCCAAAGCTCTCATTTGCCCAGGTTTTAAAATCCCAACCAGCCTGATTTTCGTAGTATGATCCCATTGCCTCAGCTTTTTTTATCAGATCCAATCTAAATGTACGTGATAGGCCCCCACGGATAGAACCCACAAGATAACCGAACCTTGAGAATAAAAGCCCCTGAGGCTGGACTATTCTCCAGGCTGACCGTGGTTTTCCACTCGTTCGATATAAAATTCTTACTTCCTCAAATCCTTGAATGCAAACCTCCAAGACCCTCATCACATCTGCGTTGACGGTAATTTTTGGACCGACCTGGCCAATGTGGGCCGTCCGTGAGATCAACTCGGCCTGATCAACCGCCAAGTTTTTCGCTAAAGATGAGCTGCCGGCTAGAATTTTTGATATTGCCAAACGCGTTTTCTCATCGACGTTACTATGCACCAGCCTCCCCAAAGATGCCTTCTCCGCAGGTTCCAGACTTAGGAGCTCAGGCGGCAGTGAACCCTCAGCAAGCTTCCAACGCTTTACCAAATGATGATCAGCTTCAAGAGGAGACCGCTCAACTTCAAGCCCCAACTCACTCAATCCCGCAAGCATACGCTCTATCGTCGCTCGCGATCTCTCTGTTCTTCTAGCCATCTGATCAATCGTAAGCCCAATTGAGGTTGATTGGAGTTCTATCGCTAAAAAAACTAGGTCTCGTAATTTGGTATAAGCCAGCTAGAATGCCCCCTTATCGCGATCTTATACCCCGGTTTCTGCAGTAAAAGAAGTCCAATATACACTCATCCCCAGAAAAATGGGGACGAAGCGTTCAACGCCCACTGTTTAGGAAAGGATAAAAATGTTTGATCAAAGCACAAACGATATTAAATCAGGTCTCGCGAAAAACCGCAGACGAAATATCAAAAGACGGCGACACCATTTTCAAAAACTTAGGCCCATTCCAAATGATCATCTCGGTGATATTGAGTTTATGGATAGGGTTTACGAATCATATCAAAGATCTGGCGGCGAGAGCCAAATCACATTTAGCGAGATAGAGGCTGCATTCTTTGAATATTTAGGCGTATTGGGAAACCATGGGCTGCCGTTTAAGGCGGACAGGCTGGATTTTGAACACATGAGAGAAATGCTCGATAATAAGCACTTCGTATCAGTTAATGAAGGTTTAATCAGCGCCGCTTAAATAATAAAACGGTCAGTTATGAGCGGAAACGCCATCAAGGCTTACAAATCCGTTCTGAAATAATTGCTGTTATCCGAGCCTGAGCCCTTACCCCTCAATCGCCCCAGGAGTATTTGAGAAATGTCCCATTTTTAAATAAATTATTAAAGTTGAGAGATACCGCAGCCCTACAGGGGGCCCTTGAAAAGAGGAGTAAAAAATCAACAATTTCATAAGGATGATGTGGCAAAAAACATAAGTTAAATATTTACATCGCTAAGAGGGTAGAAAGTTGCTAGAGAGGGGACTCAACTAGTCACGCTGCTGAAGAAAATTTCCGAGGTATATCTCGATCGCATGTGGACAAAACCGAAAAGCCTGCGCTCCAACCGATAGCACGAATTTAATTATGCTACGTAAATGGAGCGGGCGATGAGATTCGAACTCACGACATCAACCTTGGCAAGGTTGCGCTCTACCCCTGAGCTACGCCCGCATATCCAAACACTGAACTCCAAAGAAGCTTGCGTCAACGTAAGAAGCGAGATCATAACTATAGTCGTGTGCATTGCAAGCCCTCTGCTTTTGATCAATAAAAGACAGAGGCTAAAGCTATGAATATTTTTGATGCGACCAAAACCCCACCAGGAATGGCCACACCGGAAACTCTTTACCAAGCGCTTGAGCAGTTGGGAATACGGTATTCTATCAAACAACACCCCTCCGTTTACACAGTAGATGAAGCGAAGAAACTTCGTGGTGAAATTTCAGGCGCCCATTGCAAATGCCTATTTCTTCGAAACAAGAGAGGAACTCTATGGTTATTAATTTGTCTTGAGTGGCGCCGAATTGACACGAGAGCCTTTGGCGAAACTCTAAATACCGGCCGCTTATCTTTTGCAAGGCCTGAAATGTTGTCGGCAACGCTAGGCATTTATCCCGGAGCCGTCACCCCATTTTCTATCATAAATGATAAAAACACAGCAGAGCAGAAAGTACGAGTAGTTCTTGATGCGGACATGATGGCTGCGGCATCAGTGAATTATCACCCATTAGTAAATAACTATACTATTAACCTGAAGCCACATGACCTTTTAAGGTTTTTGGATTTTTACGAGCACCCGCCAATTATATTAGATTTCGATCCTCTTACAGCCAAGTGATCACTCCAACCTTGTTTTTTTTTGATTTAGTCGCCATTTTGGAACCGATTGTCCATATTTAGTAGTCGGAGTAATGATGGAAACACTTGTTGGTTCAAACCAAAATGGATCCTCCCAACAGGGAGGGTTGATCAAAGATAGCAGCGACGCTGAATTCGTTGCTGACGTCATCGAGGCTTCAAAAGAAATACCAATTATTGTCGATTTTTGGGCACCATGGTGCGGACCATGTAAACAATTAGGCCCGACATTAGAAAAAGTGGTTTCCGAAGCTGCAGGGGCAGTCAAATTAGTAAAAATTGACATAGACCAGAATCCCCAAATTGCACAGCAATTAAGGGTCCAATCTATCCCCGCGGTTTATGCTTTTCACCAAGGACGCCCCGTTGACGGTTTTCAAGGGTCACTTCCTGAGAGCCAGTTAAAGGAATTTATCAAAAAATTAACCGACGCAGCCGGAAGCACGCAAACTTCGCCGATTGATGAAGCCCTTGAGCAAGCAAAAGTTTGTATCGAAGCAGGAGACAGTGGCCAGGCTGAAGCGTTGTTGGAACAAATTTTACAGCACGCGCCTGATAATGCGGACGCCAAAATTAGCCTTGCCAGACTATCACTTGATAACGAGCAGTTAGAACGTGCGCAAAACCTAATTGGTGAGCTTGACAATGAGGTAAAAAAAAGTCCCGAGGCGGTGTCATTAATCTCAGCTCTTGCTCTCGCCGAAAGGGCTGGAGAGGCCGGTGATTTGGCAGCACTTAAGTCAAAAGTTGACAACAATTCAGCTGATCACCAGTCTAGACTAGACCTGGCCGTCGCGTTATTTGGGCATGGTCAAAAAGAAGAGGCGATAAACGAGTTACTCGAGTCCATTCGAAAAGATCGGAAATGGAACGAAGAAGCAGCCAGAAAGCAATTACTAGAATTTTTCGAAGCTATGGGGCCGGTTGACGACTTAACGATTTCTGGACGCCGAAAACTATCTTCAATTTTGTTTTCGTAAGTTTGAGCTATGACAAATTATCACATAGATCGAGAGAAGCTACCCGCGATTTTGCCGATTTTTCCCCTAACAGGCACTCTCTTGCTACCCGGAGGCCAGCTACCCTTGAATATTTTTGAGCCTCGCTACTTAGCAATGGTTCAAGATTCACTTCAAACGCGGACACGACTCATCGGCATGGTTCAACCGCGCGTTCCAAATGAAGCGGATAACAATGGCGCAGCGCTGGGTAACCCACTAGAAGAACCGGAAATTTACACAACCGGATGTGCTGGTAAGATTATCAGTTTCACTGAGACCTCCGATGGCAGATTCCTCGTCACACTTTACGGTATCACTCGTTATAAAATCCTTGAAGAGGAACAACCGCGCGATGGGTACAGAAGAATAAAACCCGACTATGGTAGTTTTCCGACGGACCAAAATGACGCAGAGACTCCCCTTTCCATAAATCGTTCCGAATTTCTGGAAAAATTAAGAAAGTATTTGAATTTCCGAAAAATCAAAGTGAATTGGGAAAGTATAGAAAACGCCGAATTAACCCGACTAGTGACATCACTTGCTATGAGCA
>CAJXEC010000051.1 GCA_913052165.1 uncultured Rhodospirillaceae bacterium | reverse complement strand
CTGGAGAAGAGTATTGGCTTTGGCTGAGGCTGAAACTTATAGCCGATGCAGGCTTGATTGGCCTACCCAACGCCGGAAAATCGACATTCCTGTCGGTAGTCAGTGGCGCCAAACCCAAGATAGCCGATTATCCCTTTACTACTCTAACTCCGGGTTTAGGCGTCATTCGCTTTGAAGATGTGGAATTCGTATTGGCTGACATTCCCGGACTTATAAAGGGGGCTCACGCAGGTGCCGGGCTAGGTGACCGTTTTTTAGGACACGTGGAACGCTGCGCCGTGCTTTTACATATCATCGATGGTACGGAAGATGACGTCACCGACCGATGGCGAACGATCCGCGAAGAGCTCAAATCTTATGGCAATGGATTGGCTGAAAAACCAGAGATAATCGCCCTCAATAAAAGTGACGCAATTGGATCCGCTGAAATGGAGCTCAAACGGCGGAGTCTTGAAATCATCTCAGGTTCCGATGCTTTTGTAATATCTGGAACATCAAGAGAAGGAACCCATGAGGTCCTATCAAAACTCTGGATAGAAATAGCACGGCATCGCACGGGCATTAAAAGGTCATATTACAAAGCAGGATACCAGCCATGATCCTTCAAGATACGAAGAGACTTGTAATAAAGGTGGGCTCGGCCCTTTTGATAGACAATACCTCGCATGAAATTAAAGATAATTGGATAGAAACACTTTGTGCGGATATCGCAGATCTGAAACGGGATGGAGTTGAAATTGTGATTGTCTCCTCTGGGGCAATTGGCGCGGGAAGATCAGTGCTCAAGCAAGGCACCAAAACGCTTCGATTAGAGGAAAAACAAGCAGCAGCGGCTGCGGGGCAAATTCGATTAACAAATATTTGGCAAGAAAAATTCGTTGCCCATGAGATAGTACTCGCACAAATATTGTTGACCCCCAGCGATACAGAGCAAAGACGTCGTCATTTAAATGCCAGGAATACGATAGAAACTCTTTTGGGACTGGGTTCCATCCCCATCATCAACGAAAATGATACCGTCACAACAGAAGAGATCCGGTTCGGTGACAACGATCGCCTGGCAGCGCGTGTCGCACAAATGATAATAGCTGACACTCTTGTTTTACTCTCTGACATTGATGGGTTATACACCGCTGATCCCCGAAAAGATTCAACCGCAGAGTTTATAGATGAAGTCTCTGAAATAACCCCAGATATCAAAAATATGGCGTCAGAAGCGGCACCCGGAAATTCTTCTGGTGGCATGGTGACCAAACTTGCTGCAGCTGAAATTGCAACCAGAGCGGGATGCCAGGTCATTATTGCAGACGGCCGACCAAAACATAGTTTAGCTCGATTAGGGTTAGAAGGGCGCTTTACTCGATTTATCCCAATTGAAACATCCAGCAACGCCCGGAAACGTTGGATAGCCGGGGCGGTTTCTCATGCCGGTGTCCTAACTATCGATGAAGGGGCAGTAAAGGCTCTAGGAACAGGAGGATCTCTGCTGCCGGCGGGGATTAATAATGTTGAAGGATCTTTTGAGAGAGGTGACACTGTAATCGTCAGCGACCTCAAAGGGAAACGCTTGGGATGTGGTATCTGCGCTTACTCAGCAGCAGACGTACGGATGATTGCAGGACGAAAATCGGGAGACATAGAAGAGTTATTAGGGTACCAAGGCCGCGATGAAATAATTCATCGTGACGATCTTGTTTTAGAAGATTAGAGAGTTTTATCGATGATAATAAAAATGAGAGATAAATGACCGGTTCCCATGAAAATCAGGACTGCAACAATATGGTTCGAACAATTGGGGAACGAGCAAAAACTGCCCTCTCAGTGGTTGGTCTCTCAGATCGGACCGCCAAAGACTCAGCGTTAAGATATGCTGCAGCATCCATTAGATCAAACAAGAAAAAAATCATGGCAGCGAACCAAGATGATATCTTAGGGACAGAAAACAAAGGGTATAGCCGTGCAATGATAGACCGGCTTCTGCTAACAGAGGAACGGATTGACTCCATGGCTTTTGGGGTAGAGGCAATCGCTCAATTAGATGATCCTGTAGGGAGTAGCATAGGCGAATGGAAAAGACCCAATGGGCTCAATATTCAGAGAGTTAGAGTCCCTCTTGGGGTCATCGGAATAATATATGAGTCCCGACCAAACGTCACAGCAGATGCCGGTGCTTTATGCTTAAAATCAGGCAATGCCGCGATTCTGAGGTGTGGCTCAGAGAGCTTCAATTCGTCAAAGTTGATTTTAGAATGTTTACACGAGGGACTGCGTAAGGCGTCTCTTCCTGAAGACGCCATTCAGGGAATTCCTACTGTGGACCGAGCCGCGGTAGGCGCAATGCTAACCATGCCTGACCTTTTCGATATTATTGTTCCTAGAGGCGGCAAATCCTTAATTTCGAGGGTTCAAAGCGAGAGCCGTGTGCCTGTAATTGCCCATTTAGATGGTAATTGTCATGTCTATTTGCATCGCGCGGCAGACGCGGAAACAGCTAAATCTGTCGTATTCAACTCCAAAATGCGTCGAGTTGGAATTTGTGGAGCGGCCGAGAGCATTATAGTTGATAAAGAAGCAAGCGCAGCACTTTTGCCACCTATTCTTGATGCTTTAGCTGATGCAGGATGTGAATTGAGAGGGGACGCAGAGACATGCAAATTAGATCCCCGAGTTATCCCGGCAAAAAATGAGGACTGGGGGGAGGAATATCTTGACGCGATAGTTTCAATAAAGCAAATCGATAACATTGAAGCGGCTATCAGGCACATTAATCATTTTGGGTCACATCATACAGACTCAATAATCACAACAGACAAAAACGCTGCAAACATATTTTTGCGAGAGGTCGACTCAGCGATCGTCCTGCTCAATGCATCAACACAATTTGCCGATGGTGGAGAGTTCGGTATGGGTGCTGAAATCGGCATTTCTACCGGTAGGCTTCACGCGAGAGGACCAGTCGGCCTAGAACAATTAACCACTTTCAAATACATTATCCGCGGTGAAGGGCAAATAAGAACGTGACAAAACCGATAGGTCTCGAAAGAGCTGCTTTATTTCAAGACCTGGCAAAAGGCGGCAAGAGGATTGGTATTCTTGGGGGCTCATTTAACCCGCCTCATCAAGGCCACGTTCATATAAGCAACCACGCGCTTAGGGAATTGTCTTTAGACTATATCTGGTGGGTTGTATCACCACAAAACCCATTAAAAAACAGACGTGGAATGGGACAATTTACAAGCAGAGTAGCTAAGGCAACTGAGTTAGTTGCTTTAGAGAAAAGAATAAAAGTTACAACGATCGAAACGCATTTTCGGACCAGATTCTCGTTTGATACAATCAGGAATTTGAAGGAAGCCTTGCCGGATCACCAAATGGTATGGTTGATGGGAGCGGATAACTTGAGTCAAATTTCGCAATGGCATAATTGGAGGGAACTGATTAACAGCATACCTATAGCCGTATTTGATCGGGCACCATACGCGACCCGCGCGCTAGCTTCAAAGGCTGCTTATGTTTACAGTCAGAATAGATTGAAACGAAGGAGATCCCATCAACTTTCAGGTCATAAACCACCTGCGTGGATTTATCTCCATATACCAAGACACCCCGCCTCAGGTACCCGAATACGGTCGCAAGGCGAGTATCTGTAACTTCTGCTTTTCGTAAAGAGGGTCATATTGATCGAGACTTCAAACACTACAAAAGAGATCACTCAAACTAAAGAGGTTCCTAATTCTGAAAAACTTCTATCCATTATCCTAAGTCTGTTGGAAGACCGGAAAGCTGTTGACATCAGAACCATAAACCTTAAAGACAAATCAACCATTGGGGACTTCATGGTCTTGGCTTCGGGTCACTCCAGCCGACAAGTCATTACTTTATCAAACTACGTTATGAGAACCTTAAAAAACGTTGGGATATCTGGAACAAAGCCTGAAGGGGCAAAAAATGGTGATTGGATACTCATCGACGCGGGCGATATCATCTTGCATTTATTTCGACCAGAAGTAAGAGAATTCTATAATTTAGAAAAAATGTGGGAGGGCTATATAGCCTCGCCTGATGAAGTTGAGAAACTCTAGAAATGACCAGGCAGGCTCTCATTGCAAGTTAGGATCGTAGCTGTAGGCAAGCTTAAAAATTCTCTAGAGCAAGATATATGTGATCGGTATTTAAAGCGAATGCACCCAACTCCAATAATAAAGGAGGTTGAGGAAAAACGAAATTTTCCGACCAACATTCTCAAGAGACGGGAGGGTTCACTAATTCTGGAATCCTGTCCTACAGGCACAATATTAATTGCGCTAGATGAAGGAGGGGGCCAAGAAACAAGCCTTGGATTCGCAGAGACAATGCGCTCGGCAATAGAGGAAGGCCGAGATCTTACATACATCATTGGAGGTGCTGATGGCCTCTCCGGAGAAGTGTTGCAGAACGTAAGCCGAAAATTATCATTCGGCCGTATGACCTGGCCTCACGCTTTGGTGAGGGCAATGCTATTGGAGCAGCTTTACAGAGCGCAACAAATTCTCGCTGGCCATCCTTACCACCGTGGTTAAAGGACCTTGGCGCTGGTCTTTTCTATGATCGTTCAAAAATGTATCCTATCCCTTTAATGCGAGAAATGGGTCACGAATAAAAAGGTAATTAAGCATGGGTAACCAAAATAAAGCGCCTATTATTCTCTGTGTTCTAGATGGCTGGGGCTCACGCCCTCAGAAAGACTCAAACGCCATAGCTTTGGCCCAAACTCCAACTTTTGAAGCAATGCTGAAGGAGTGGCCTAACAGTCTATTAAAAACCTCTGGGCTTGATGTGGGCCTTCCGGAGCCTCAAATGGGTAATTCCGAAGTTGGTCATTTAAACATAGGCGCTGGAAGGATAGTAAATCAAGACACTCGGCGCATCGACGCAGCAATACAGGGCCAAAGACTTGATCAGATCCCTTCGCTGAAAAATTTCATTGCAAGCATCCGCAACAACGGCGGCACATGTCACCTTTTGGGACTGGTGTCAAAAGGGGGTGTGCACTCTCATCAAAATCAAATTGTAGCTCTCGCACAGGTGATGTCTAGCGCTAATGTGCCGGTCACAATTCATGCATTTTTAGATGGTAGGGACACCCCACCGCAAAGCGCCGATGCATTTATGAATGAATTTGAGAGGGATCTCTCCAACATAAAGGATGTTAAAATTGGATCTATATCTGGCCGTTTCTACTCAATGGATAGAGATAGCCGCTGGGAACGCATTGAACTCGCTTATAAATGCCTTGTGAAGGCGGAAGGGGAAAAAGCCCTTTCACCGAGTGCAGCGATCACGGCAGCTTACAATTCTGGAACGAGCGATGAATTCGTCTTACCGACAGTAATTGGAGCATATCAGGGAATGCGGGACGGAGATGGGGTGCTCATGGCCAATTTCCGTGCTGACCGCGCCAGAGAAATTTTGGACGCGTTGTTAGACCCGAGCTTTGACGGCTTTGAGACAGGCCCAAAACCCGATTTTTCCAGCGCTACAGGGCTTGTCGAATATTCGACAAGCCTAAATCAGTTCATGACAACACTTTTTCCACCTGAAAAATTAACAGACATTATGGGTGATGTACTCGCAAAAAATGGTATTCCGCAACTTCGTATCGCAGAAACCGAAAAATATGCACACGTCACATTCTTTTTCAATGGCGGAAAGGAGGAACCCTTTGCCGGAGAAGACAGAATTTTAGTTCCTTCTCCTAAGGTAAAGACCTACGATGAAAAACCAGAGATGGCTGCAACAGAATTAACCGACATTCTGATTGAAAAGATTTTATCAGAAAAGTATGGCTTCATCTTTGTCAACTTTGCCAATCCCGACATGGTTGGCCACACGGGAAACCTAGAGTCTGCTATTAAGGCGATAGAAACGGTGGATAGTTGTCTATTGAAAATACTTGGGGCTATTGAGACTGTTAATGCCACCATGCTTGTGACAGCCGATCACGGGAACGCGGAGACAATGTTGGACCCGGAGACCGGGGCACCATTTACCTCACATACAACTAACCCAGTTCCCTCCATACTTGTTAACGGCCCAAGCAGTGTAGAGGGGCTTGCTGATGGCAGATTAGCCGACGTTGCGCCAACACTACTAGAGCTAATGGGTATAAAAAAACCGTCTCTGATGACTGGAAACTCGCTACTAAAAAAAGCCCTATAAGAAGGAGGATGCTGACATAGCAACTCGTCTTACCAAAGACCATGGTTGCGCTCTATTTTTCAGCGCTTTCATTTGCATCGTGCTTCTTTTTAATGGACAACAAAATGAGGTGCGGGCAAACAAATTTTTTGAGCTGAATACCGAAGTCCGACCATTGCTTCAAAAGGACATTAATCTCCGAGACAAATACACGGGTATCCAAAAAAGACTGAAGCCAAACAGCCGAGAATTCTCAAAACTTTATGATCAGCTGGTAATTTTGACGGCCAATTTTCAGAGGATAGCGTTACTGATCATCAGAGGTGGCCCAAACTTCAATCAGAATTATGAGAAGCTAATAAAGGGCGCCCATTTCCTTCAGGGATCAATTGAAATCATTACCAGAAAACTTACAAATATCCAAGATATCAAGGCTCAAAACTCAAGCCCAATTTTTTCTTCGCTAACATCTGTGAAAAGAAACAAGGCACCCAAAAATATCACACAAAATCCGAATTTATCCGGCCCAAGTCAGTCAAAGTTAAATCCAACTGTCGTCTTGAATGGCAAATTAGCTGTTCCATACGGGCGAAAACTCTCGGAAGAGGAAAAAGCGCTCGGAGTTTACTATAAAACTTCCCCAGGCGCTAAGATCTATGCGCCACAAGCCGGGAAAATTGTTTTTGCCGGAACTTTTAAAGGACTGGGTAAACTCTTGATAATTGAGTGCAGTAATGAATATCATTTGTTGATGGCGGGGATGGGACGTATTGATGCCAAATTTGGCACCCTAGTTACCGCGGGGCAGCAGGTTGCAACAATGGATACAAAGAAGCATCCTGACCCAACGCTTTATTTAGAACTTCGCCGAAATGGTGATACTGTGGATCCTTCATCGTGGCTTGTATCTAGGCCCAAATAGTAGAGAAAAGATGTTAAAGAAATTCCTTTCAATGACCTCCTTGATGCTAGTTGTAACGCTCCCAACCGCTACTCTAGGACAAAATAATAGTTCGGAAACATATAAACAGCTTGATTTGTTAGGCAACGTCTTCGAGCGTGTGCGCGCAGATTACGTAAAAGAAGTAAGCGACAAGGAATTGATTGAAGCTGCGATAAACGGAATGCTCTCATCGTTAGATCCACACTCTAGCTATATGGGACCGGACAGTTTCAAAGATATGCAGGTGCAAACCCGCGGAGAATTTGGTGGGCTTGGGATCGAAGTCACCATGGAAGGCGGTTTCGTTAAAGTTGTTTCCCCTATTGATGACACTCCCGCATTCAGGGCTGGAATCAAAGCGGGCGATTTTATCACGCATCTTGATGAGCAAGCTGTTCAGGGACTGACCCTCGCTGAGGCGGTTAAAAAAATGCGGGGTAAAATTGACACCGACATTCGTTTAACAATACGACGAGGAGGAAGAGAACCGTTTTCTGTGACCTTAACGAGGGCAGCTATAAAAATTCAGTCAGTTAGATGGCAAACCGAAAAAAACATTGGGTATATTCGAATCACCTCATTTAGCGAACAAACAGAAAAAGGACTGGTGAGAGCGGTCAATAAACTGAAGGAAAAACTGAAAAAAAAAATGCTTGGCCTGGTTCTGGATTTAAGAAATAACCCTGGTGGCCTTTTGGACCAGGCCATAAAAGTTTCTGACGCTTTTCTGGATCGCGGAGAAATAGTATCGACTCGCGCAAGGCGCGCAGAGAATGTTCAAAGATTCAATGCCCAAAAAGGTGATTTAATATCTGGCAAGCCGATTATAGTGCTGCTTAACGGAGGTTCGGCATCCGCGTCTGAAATCGTGGCCGGAGCCCTGCAGGATCATCGGCGCGCAATTATTCTAGGGACTCAGTCTTTTGGAAAAGGGTCGGTCCAAACCATAATTCCCTTATCCGGCCAAGGGGCAATTCGACTTACTACTGCACAATATTTCACACCTTCAGGCCGATCTATTCAGGCAAAGGGAATAGAACCAGACATAAAAGTTGTGCAAGCAAAATTATCGGAAGTGGAAAACTCAAACAAGCGAAGAGAAGCGGACCTCAAGGGAGCCCTAAAAAATCCCGATGGCCCTAAAAAGGAAAACGAAGGATCAGCAAAACCCGAAAAACAAAAACAAAGCAAGGGACCCATGGACGGGTTCGAGCGATTTGACTATCAGCTCGCACGAGCGTTAGACCTTCTGAGGGGCATAGCACTTTACGGCCCCAGAGAAAAAAAATAAAAGTCTGCTCGGGGGATCAAAGGATAATCTGAGAGCCGGGGCCATAAAAAACAGAATTTCACGGAGAAACTTCCTTTGACCAGAAGAAATTTATATACACTTGGATCATTGGTATGTTTTTTAGCTGTGATCAATGTTACCGGGTTTTCGCTGCTCTCTGGCACTAGCATTAATATTCACGAAACCGTTGGGGCCGAAGTTGAAATCACTGTCGATAATACTTTGAACCACTCGAAAGTTGCGAAACCCATTAGAACAGCCAAATCGCGTCACGAGCCCATCAATTTCGGGCTTGAGGGCCGAAATATATTAAGTCCAAAAAAAATATCCAAAATAGCTGACAATAAGCCCGTCCTACCCACCTCAGATGAAGCGACCTATGCGCCTCAAATAGAAATAGTAAAATTGAGAGAAATCGTTAGGTCTGATAATAGAATTATACCGCCAGCAGTGTCCTCTCAACCATCCATAAAAAATAAAGGAAATACCCAGACCACAAATATAAAGATGAGCTCCCAAGGAAATCGAGAAGATGAGGAAAGCAAAAAACCATGGAAAAAATTAGCTCGTCCTTATCAAAACCAGAAGCAACATCCCCGCATAGGTATAGTAATATATGGCCTGGGGACTAGTGCAGCAGCCACTAGAAGGGCAATACAGGGGCTCCCCGGTGAAGTAACTTTAGCCTTTTCACCACACGCCTCCCGTTTGCGAGATTGGATAGATACAGCCCGTGCCGCCAGCCATGAAGTATTGATAATGATCATGCCCGAGCCAATTAAAAAACGGGTATTGAACCAAACTGAGCGACAGGAACTAATCAATTGGAAGTTTAATAATGCCCTTGATGTATTATCCGCAGTCTTAGACCGAGAGAAAAACTATATTGGAGTAACCAACTATTTTCCTCCAGGGGTTAATTTCGATGCAGAGGATTTAAAGAAACTGTTCCAAATATTGAGAGAAAAAGGGCTGTTATTCCTAGAAAGCCGTCCAACGGAGGAAAAATTTTCAAAAAACATATCAAATAAATTTAGACTTCCATTTGCCGCAAATAAAATCTTTCTAGATAACTTAGCCTCGAGAACAGCTATAAGAAAAAGACTGAAAGAAGCTGAACAGATCGCTCAAAGCCAAGGGGAAGTCATCGTAATGGCGTTTTTTTATCCGGTAACATTAGAGTTGGTAATGGCATGGACAAAAAATCTTGACTCAAGGGGGTTCTCTCTAGCTCCGATTTCCGCTTTGGCCAAATTATAATACCGAATACTATCAATGAGTGACCAATCTTATCGCCCCTGCGTCCTGATTGCTCTGCTTAATCAAGATGGACAGGTTCTAGTCGGTGAGCGAAATGATATTTACAAGCCTACTTGGCAACTTCCTCAGGGGGGAATTGAAATTGGGGAGAGCACCTCGGAGGCCGCGAAAAGAGAGATGAGAGAAGAGATCGGAACGGATAACGCAACGTTACTAAAAATATCAAAAAGATGGATAACATATGATTTGCCTCGAGCTTCACGGCAAAACTGGATGGGGAATAAATGGATTGGCCAGAAGGTTAGAGCGACAGCATACTTATTTAACGGAACAGACGCCAATGTTAACATTAACACAGAAAATCCAGAATTTCGTGCATGGCGATGGGAAGAACTTGAGACTTTGCCGGATCTAATTGTTTTCTTTAAGCGTGACCTATATCGAAGCGTAGTGTCTGAGTTTATCCAAATTCGCAATCAGCTGAGGACTGCCTGAGATCAAAGGTCCAAACAACTGAGGCTATATCTTCCTGGGTTGGTAAAAAACCTGCGACTTGTGTCTCTTAGAAACCTGTTTTGCACCTGAGAGGGTTATGTCCAGAAATGGACCTTAATGTGACCAAACGAACCCTCATTTGCTAATTGAAAGAGCTCCGCTGTCGGTTTCCCCGGTCCTAATGCTTACTGCCCAAGATAAATCAGAAACAAATATCTTACCATCCCCGATACGGTCTGTCCTAGCTGCTGAGGGCACAGTTTCAATCGCCTGATCGACATATTTGTCACTTACAGCTACTTCTATTTTAGTCTTGGGCGCAAAGTTCATCTCATATTCTACCCCTGTTTACTCCAGATATGCCCCCTTAGACTGAAGCCCTCAACCTCACATACAAGAATCCCGTAACGCGAAGAAGAGAGCCCGCTTCTAACCTCTTCTAATTTTGAAGGCTTGACTATCGCCGTAATCAACTTAGCTGATTTATCCCCATTTCAGGGCAAAATACGGTTACGAAGTATATCCGCGTTACCCATAGGATTTAACATCCAATCCCTCTGGTTCATCTTCTTCAAACACTCGCGAGGGCATAAACAACCTAATGATAGCAAGAATGGCGACACTCAAATCAATCGACCCGGCAGCAACTGCAAAGGCCTCAGTATTTCCAACTTTCCCGCCACAGTAAGCCCCTGCCCACTAAGACAAGAGCGGCCAAGCCAAGAAAGCTGTGAAGAGTGTTCCTGTCAAACCACCTATGCCACAGATAGAAAAAACATCAAGAAAATTACCACTATTTAATTTTTGTTTAATTAAATCGAAACAAACACAATAAATTAGCTCGGCTAAAAGGCCTAGAACTAGCCCCCCAAAGGTCCGACAAAGCTTAAGACCGAAGACATTGTAGAAGCCCCGCGATAGTGCCAGTAAAACAAGCCATAATTGACTCAGAAGCCGATTGTTAAGCACTAAATATATATAATTGAAAACTGTTGCGAGCCCATTTACTCTTGTCAGGAGCACATTATTTTTACTTCCAATACCGATTTAATCAGTAACTGCATCAAGAAGCGACCGTGCAATCGCTACTTGCCGTTCTGCATTAACGCGTGAAGCTTCATCTTTAGATTGGTCTAAAATTTTCTGAGCCTCCACCAGACGGTCTTCTGCGGTTTTTTTGTCAACTTCCTCCAAGAAAATGGCCTCATCGGCAAGAATGGTGCATCGGTCCTCTGAAACCTCCGCAACACCTCCGGAAACACAAACGCGTCGATCTATTATCTCGTCCACATAAACACAAACAATTCCGGCGCGAATATTTGAGATAATGTCAGTGTGTCCAGCAAGAACTCCAAAGTCGCCCTCTGTCCCTGGGATCACAACCATCGACGCCTGAGTGGACATCAGCAACTTTTCTGGCGAAACCAACTCAAAATCAACTTTATTATTCATCTTAGTTGGTCCCTATTTGATTAGGCTGCATCAGCGGCCATTTTACCGGCTTTTTCTACAGCGTCCTCGATGGTACCCACCATGTAAAAAGCTGCCTCGGGTAATTCATCATAATCACCCTCCACGAGCCCTTTAAAGCCCCGGATGGTCTCTTCTAAGCTTACCAGCACTCCGGAGAAACCAGTAAAGACCTCGGCAACGTGAAATGGCTGAGAGAGGAACCTCTGTATTTTGCGGGCACGGGCCACTACTAGTTTATCCTCTTCGGACAACTCATCCATCCCCAGAATTGCAATTATATCTTGCAGACTTTTGTATTTTTGTAAGACTTCTTGAACCTGGCGGGCGACCGCATAATGCTCTTCTCCCAAAATGCGAGGGTCGAGAATGCGAGAGGTAGAGTCCAATGGGTCCACAGCTGGATATATACCAAGCTCCGCAATTTGGCGAGATAACACTGTCGTTGCATCAAGGTGCGCAAACGATGTGGCCGGGGCAGGATCTGTCAGATCATCGGCAGGCACGTAAATGGCCTGGACTGAAGTTATTGACCCTTTTGTTGTAGTGGTAATTCTCTCTTGAAGCGCCCCCATGTCAGTGGCCAAAGTAGGCTGATAGCCAACGGCAGAAGGGATCCGCCCCAGAAGGGCCGACACTTCTGAACCGGCCTGAGTGAATCTGAATATATTATCGACAAATAGCAAAACATCCTGGCCTTCAGCATCGCGGAAATACTCGGCCTGAGTAAGGCCGGTTAATGCAACCCTGGCCCTTGCGCCTGGTGGTTCATTCATCTGGCCATAGACCAAAGCCGCCTTAGACTCACCATCAAGATTAATCACGCCGGATTCGATCATTTCGTGATAAAGGTCGTTTCCTTCACGAGTGCGTTCTCCGACCCCGGCGAAAACAGAATATCCACCATGGGCCTTCGCAATATTGTTGATCAATTCCATAATAAGAACGGTTTTTCCTACGCCTGCACCCCCAAAAAGGCCCACTTTTCCGCCACGGGCATAAGGGGCAAGCAAATCTATGACTTTGATACCAGTTACCAATACTTCGGTTTCCGTAGATTGTTCGATGAATTCCGGCGCAGGTCGATGGATGGGCAAACGTTGGGAAGTCTCTAGAGGGCCACGCTCATCAACAGGCTCTCCTACTACATTGACTATCCTACCCAATGTTTCCGGCCCGACAGGGACTGAGATTGGCTCTCCAGTGTCAACAACTTCTTGCCCCCTCACAAGACCTTCGGTCGCATCCATGGCAATTGTTCGAACGGTGGCTTCACCGAGGTGCTGAGCCACCTCAAGCACTAAATTGCCTCCTTCATGTTTGCAGTGCAAAGCATTAAGAATTTCGGGTAAGGCGCCCGCCTCAAATTGGACATCAACAACAGCGCCCATAACCTGACTTATTTTTCCAGTATTGTTAGTGCTTTCAGCCATAACCGTTCCTCTATGTCCGCTTCTATCTATTTAGAGCGCTTCCGCCCCAGAGATAATTTCGATTAATTCACTAGTAATTACTGCCTGACGAGTGCGATTGTAAGTCAACGTCAAGCCGTCTATCATTTCACCCGCGTTACGAGTAGCGTTATCCATGGCCGTCATTCGTGCCCCGTGTTCAGATGCAGCACTCTCTAATAGCCCTCGAAAAATCTGCACAGAAATGTTCTTTGGCAGAAGTTCAACGAGAATCTCATTCTCATCAGGTTCAAATTCATACACAGAACCAGAGGTGTTTGACCCTGTATCCTCTTCTGGCTGGTTATCTTTATCTGACTTCCCATAGGGGATAAGCTGTTGCGCAGTCACAGTCTGACTGATCGCAGACTGAAACTTATTATACACAACTGTGCAGACGTCGAACTCTCCCTGGTCAAAAAGGTCCAAAACCTTTTCACCTATTTTAAGAGCATCAGCATAAGATAAATTACGCCTACCCACATCTTCAAAGGACGCTAGAATGAGGTCTCCATACCTTCGCCTTAGGACATCCCTGGCCTTGCGGCCAACACATAACAGTTTTACTTTTTTATTCTCACTCAGGAGCCTCTCTATCCGGCGAGCAACCTCCCTAACGATATTAGTGTTGAAGCCACCACATAACCCCCTATCGGATGACATCACTATAATAAGGTGAGCATCACTTTTTCCATTCCCGACGAGGAGTTCGGGCCCCGACCCTCCTTCAGAAACACCATCAGATAATGAAGACATCATTCGGTCCATCCGATCAGAAAAGGGCCTCGCTGCCTCCGCCTGCTCCTGGGCCCGGCGTAATTTTGCCGCTGCCACCATCTTCATCGCCGACGTGATCTTTTGCGTTGATTTAACGCTGTCAATTCTAACTCTGAGGTCTTTTAAATTGGGCATTCGCGGTGACGCTCCTTAAATCATAACCTCAAAAACTATTGCTCTTTTATTCCGCAATAAAGTTTTTAGCATAATCATCAGCAGCAGCCTTCAATTGGGCAAGCAGATCATCGCTTAATTGCCCGGTGTCTCGGATTCCCGATAATATATCGCTGTGGCGACTTCTGATATCCGAGAGCAATCCCTGCTCAAATTTTGTCACGGAACTCACGGGAATTTTATCGAGATATCCGTTCACCCCAGCGAAGATTGAGACAACTTGTTCCTCAACTGGCATAGGAGAATATTGAGCCTGCTTTAAGAGCTCTGTGAGACGTGCTCCGCGATTGAGGAGTTGTTGCGTTGAAGCGTCAAGATCCGATGCAAATTGAGCAAACGCCGCCATTTCTCGATACTGCGCCAGCTCCAATTTTATTGATCCCGCAACCGATTTCATCGCCTTTGTTTGAGCGGCTGAGCCAACTCGACTAACCGAGATACCAACATTAACTGCGGGTCTAATTCCAGCATAAAATAAATCGGTTTCTAGAAAAATTTGTCCGTCGGTTATTGAGATAACATTTGTCGGAATATATGCCGATACGTCTCCGGCCTGGGTTTCAATGATCGGCAGTGCTGTGAGGGAACCACCCCCATTGTCCTTATTTAACTTGGCCGCTCGTTCGAGGAGCCGAGAATGCAGATAGAAAACATCACCTGGAAATGCCTCTCTGCCGGGTGGCCGACGAAGCAATAGAGACATCTGACGATACGCGACCGCCTGTTTAGATAGGTCATCGTAAGTTATCAGAGCATGCTTGCCATTATCCCTAAACCATTCACCCATCGTGCAACCTACGTAGGGTGCCAAATATTGCAAAGGCGCAGGGTCCGAAGCGGTGGCCGCCACCACGATGGAGTAATGCATGGCTCCATTATCTTCTAACGCTTTGACGATCTGGGCTACCGTAGAACGTTTCTGACCCACTGCTACATAAATGCAGTAAAGTTTCTTTTCTTCATCATCTCCGGCATTAATCTCTCGCTGATTTATCATGGTATCAATTGCGACAGCGGTTTTCCCGGTTTGACGGTCACCAATAATAAGCTCCCTTTGCCCGCGTCCAACTGGGATCAAACTATCAATAGCTTTTAATCCCGTCTGAACAGGTTCATTGACCGATTGTCTGGGAATTATACCAGGAGCCTTTACGTCTACGCGACGGCGCTCAGAGCCCTCTATCGGCCCTTTGCCATCAATTGGATTACCTAATCCATCAACAACACGACCCAAAAGTTCCTGGCCAACAGGGACGTCGACTATATTCCCAGTGCGCTTGACAGTATCGCCTTCGTGGATTGTCCGATCATCACCAAATATAACAATACCCACGTTATCGGATTCTAAATTAAGAGCCATTCCGACGATGCCACCTGGAAATTCTACCATCTCGCCAGCCTGGACATTATCCAAGCCGTAGACACGGGCGATCCCATCACCGACTGACAGCACCCTGCCTACCTCCGCCACTTCGGCCTCACTACCAAAATTAGCAATTTGTTCCTTTAGAATGGAAGATATTTCCGAGGCGTGGATATCCATCACGCGGCCCCCTTCATAACTAGTTGTAGTCGTTGCAGTTTTGTCTTCAATGAGGAGTCAATCATTTTTGAACCAACCTTAACTATAAGGCCCCCTAAAAGAGCTGGGTCTACAGACTCCTCAATCTTTACCGTGGACCCTATCGACTCTTCAAGACAAGTCGCTAGGGCATCCCGTTGTTCTTTACTTAAATCACTAGCAGAAATGATTTCCGCGCTGACTTCTCCAGAATAGGCAGCGAACATCGTCTCCCAGGCAGAAATCATACCATCCAGTGCGAAGAGGCGATTTTTACTCGCGACTAACTTCAAAAAGTTAGTAACGTTTTTAGACAGGCCAATCTTAGTTGCAATTTCGTTGATTACCTTGGACTGATCCTTTCGGGTGAATACAGGGCTTTTAATAAAGCTCTTTAACTCTTCAGACTCTTCAATCAAAAGCCTTACCTTGGAGAGATCAGCGTTTGCCGTCTCCAACTCGCCATTGTCTAAAGACAGCTCGAACAACGCCGTTGCATACCTGCTCGCAACACCTGTTATCCCTGAAAGGTCTGACGCCACGTGTTTTGCCTTCGAATTCGCACCGGTTGAAACCAATAACCCACTGAAATATTTCAGCTTTTACGCGTTAACCGAGGAACATTAAATTACCTAATTCTCGATTTTTTACGTAGGGGTGAAGTTTGCTAACACACTCAAAAGAGGCTTGCAACCCAGTCCTTTATTTATCAAAGGCAGAACAGTCCCGTTAAAAACAGCTCAAATCGTCTAACAAGGCCAGCGGTTTTTTGATCAAAGAAAAAACTTAAGTTAAATCCTCAAACAAGATGGTCAAATTACATAAAACTGTAGGGGTCAATATCGATTTGCACTCTAATGCCGCTTTTGATCCGAGACCTTGAAAGCCAAGATTGTATAACCGGTTGAATGCGAACACCAAGCCGAGCCTTGATTAAGAACCGTCTTCGATGACGCCCTCTCAGCATTGACAATGGGGCCTCCGCGGGTCCAAGAACCTGAAGACCCGGCATGGTCGGTCTAGCCTTTCCTATTCCATTGACAGCCTCCTCTACTCGAGACATGTTTTCACCAGAGATGATTAATGCCGCTAATCGGCCGTACGGTGGCATTTCATAATGTTCACGCGCTTTCCCCTCCAAATCGAGAAAATGATCTCGATCGCCAGAGACCATCGCTTGTATAATAGGATTTTCTGGTTGGTATGTTTGTAGGATCACAGACCCCTCTCTATCGGCCCGACCAGCCCGTCCAGCAACTTGTTGTAACGTCTGATAAACCCTCTCAGATGCCCTAAGATCTCCGCCCGAAAGTCCAAGATCTGCATCAACTACCCCCACTAGGGTAAGATTTGGAAAATGATGGCCCTTGGCCACTATTTGGGTGCCGATAAGGATATCTATCTCCGATTTTTGCATTCTGTTTATGAAGCAGGATGCAGTCGATAGAGAACGGATCGTATCACTAGTCATAATCTCTACGCGAGCTGAGGGGAATTTCTTCATTACTTCTTCCGCGAGCCTTTCAACGCCGGGTCCCACGGGAACCAGGGAACCTCTGGCGGAACAATTCGGACACTCTTTAGGCAGAAACCGCGAAGAACCACAATGATGACACTCTAACTTTCCTTTTAATCGATGTTCCACTAGCCATGCCGTGCAATGGGAACAAGTGATACGATGACCACAATTTCGGCATAGGGTTAAGGGGGCGTAGCCCCTACGATTTAAGAACAACATAGACTGTTGATGTGCTTCAAAAGTCTCTGCCACCCGTGTTTCTAACTCGGCTGAGATGTAATTGTCGGTTTCTAGCGACTCAGCTTTCATATCAACCACAAACACTTTGGGAAGAGATGCGCTACCATGTCTCTCTGGTAGGCACAGTTTCTGGTATCGTCCGTTTTGAATATTAAAGACCGTCTCCAAAGACGGTGTGGCAGTTGCTAAAATCACTGGAACCCCGGCTGCACGGCCCCGAACCACTGCCATATCGCGGGCATTATAAATTATGCCTTCATCTTGCTTAAATGATTGATCGTGTTCCTCATCAACAATTATAATTCCTAATTTTTTAAAAGGTAAAAATAAAGAGGATCTA
>CAJXEC010000050.1 GCA_913052165.1 uncultured Rhodospirillaceae bacterium | reverse complement strand
TTACCAGCGGTGAGTTTTCTGTAAAATCCCTTACAGAAATCACCGCGGCCTTGAGAAACGGCAATCCATTACCTGATAAAACGGTCGGAATTTCAATTGATGATGCATTTCTGTCGGTATATCAAAAAGCATGGCCTCGCCTCCGGAAAGCCAAACTACCTTTCACCCTTTTTATCGCTACTGATCCCATAGACAAGAATTTGCCCGGGTACATGAGCTGGAACCAAATCCGAACACTGCAAAAGGCGGGTGTGGAGATAGGGAACCAAACCGCCTCTCATCCGCACATGCCATTATTGTCCACTTCAAGAATAGAAGAGGAGTTAATAAGGTCTTCCAAACGGTTTCAGGAGGAATTGGGAATTGTGCCCAAGACAATCGCCTATCCCTACGGAGAATATAGTTTAGCTGTGGGGAAGACAGTGAGAGCGGCTGGATTCACCATTGGCTTTGGTCAACATTCAGGCGTTCTCCATTCGGATAGTGATTTTTTTTATTTGCCGCGATTCGCGTTCAACGAGACCTTCGGCGGGGTAAACCGATTGAAGTTAGCGTCAAGGGCTTTGCCCCTCCGGGCTGTTGATATTACGCCAGCCGACCCTTTCCTCACGCCTAACTTTAATCCTCCAGCATTTGGTTTTACATTGACCGGTAAAATAACAAAAAAGTTAAATCCAATTAACTGCTACGCTCCAAATGGCGCACGATTAAGGATCGAAAGACTTGGTAAGTCCAGGATTGAAGTTCGCATGGATAAAAAGTTCTCAGCAGGCCGATCAAGAATTAATTGCACTGTATTAGATGATGGCGGGCGTTGGCGATGGTTTGGCAGACAATTTTTTGTCCCAAAATAATTGGATAAAAAGCCTAATAGCCAATCAGGCCTCGCGTAAGATCAGAAGGGAACCGGACTTTGTTTGGAGTTCAACTGCCTTGCACCATCAAATTGCTCTAACTGATTAAGTTTGATGATATTCTCAATTTTGCGAACATATTCCTCGCCTTTCTCCGAGTAATTTCCTAGTTTGCCGATTAATTTTAAGCCAACGACATCTTCCCCCGCCAGCCGCAGGTTCCTACGAGCAACCCGAAAATCAATATACGCGGGATGGGTGTTCAAATTGAGCGCGTAAGCCCAAACGCTCTCAAGCAGATTGTTAAAAGATCGGACAAGAAACTTTTCTCCCCTCGGGCGCAACCTCGGTATCATTCCAGTCGCGCTCCTCCAGACCCTCTGGCCAAATAACGCATTTCCCTCATGAGCGAACCGCGATGTCCCCCAACCACTCTCCTCAGCAGATTGAGCTAGCGCCATTGAAACAGGCACGATATCGACCCTTTTCAGCATAGCGTCAAAAAAAGCCGCGTTGTATTGCTGCCCCAAGTCGGTAAGCCCATAATTCTTCTGAATAGTCTCCAACCACTTCTTTTTAGAAGCATCAAGAATTATCCCTCGAGACTTTTCTTTAAATGTGGACTTGATTTTTGAGCGGTCTGAAAGGAGTTTCTGGTTGACTTCGAGTATCAATGGAAGTGCAGCCTGAATAAATAAAACTTTTCGTAATTTAGGGCTATCGATCCGTTGAAGGTCAGAAGGAAGAGATGACAGAAGCAATCCTGGTGATATACCATGCTCACGAATGTTTTTAATATCCAAACCAATCGACCAAGAATAACGTTTTAGGCCAGCAGATAGGATACGGCCCTTATCCAATAAAACTTTATGCTCAAAAGGTGCGGCCTTTCCTATATTTGAGACTAGCTGGGCCACTTTGTTTTGGAACCCATTAGCATACGCATTTGGTAATAGAAAAAGCACAAATGGCAAGCTACACGCAATGACTCCCCTGACCCCAATCAACCCTAAGGCCAAGACAAAAGGACGATATAAAATTTGGCTCACACCTGAAACAGGCCCTTCCTCCAATAATCATTGAATCGGTGACACATTTATCACAACTGGTAAAGAGGGCTTCGCTTGGGCAGATAAATAAACCCGCTCTGACCGCAAAAGAGCCAAAAATTGAGAGAGAAAAGTTATGTGCCAAAGCAGTCGAGTTTGCGCTCGTGCGCTAACCTCAATATCACTTGTAAAGCTCCCGGAGACCCACTTAAAAAGAAATTAGGGGTACCCTGATACGCCCCCGATAAAAGCAATTAGTCTCGTCAAAATAAAAAGGCCAAAAAACCGGACGGTTCCCAGATTCAATTTTCCGAAAAACTAGATCCAGTCTTCAAAAAACCCACAATATCGTATATGTCTCCAAGAATTGGCCGAGCTATATGCTCTGCCCGAGCGGCTCCTTCAATTAAAACTCGATCAATTTCACTAGGATCCCCCATTAAACGACGCATTTCATCACCCAAAGGCCCTAGGGTCTCGACTGCAACCTCCGCCAGACGAGCCTTGAATTCTGAAAAAGGTCGCCCGCCAAATTCAGACATTATCTCAGATTTTGAAAAATCGCCTAATGCTGCGTAGACCTCCAACAAGTTAAAAGCCTCAGGCCGGGTCGAGGGTGTCCCCAGAGTTCCTGATCCGTCAGGCACAGGTTCTGGATCGGTTTTTGCGCGGCGGATTTTTCTAACTATTGTGTCCGGGTCATCAGTAATATTGATGCGAGAATTATCGGACGGATCAGACTTGCTCATTTTTCTGCGTCCATCCCTCAAACTCATAACGCGAGCAGCTGAGTCAAAAATCAGCGGCTGAACGATCGGAAAAAAATCAGTTCCAAAGTCATAGTTAAACTTTTGCGCTATATCACGCGTCAGTTCCAAATGTTGTTTTTGGTCTTCACCAACTGGCACGTGAGTAGCCCGATATGCCAAAATATCAGCTGCCATTAATGATGGATATATATACAATCCGACACTGGCATTCTCTCTATTTTTACCCGCCTTCTCCTTAAATTGTGTCATACGATTCAACCAGCCCAACCTTGCGACACAATTAAAAATCCACGCTAATTCCGCATGCACAGTTACAGCGCTTTGATTAAAAATAACGCTCCTCTTCGGATCAACACCCGCTGCAAGGTAGGCAGCCGCAACCTCTCTAGTATTTTGGCTCAGCTCCGGTGGACTTTGCCATGCAGTAATTGCATGCAGGTCTACTACACAATATATGCATTCGTGATTTTCCTGCAGTCGAACGAAATTTTTTATCGCGCCTAGGTAATTACCGAGATGTAAATTTCCAGTGGGCTGGACGCCAGAAAAAACACGAGACATGGAAGATCCTTATTAAGTTCTTAAGCGAGGCCTTATGGATCCTTTTATTTCACGGGTCAAGATAATCGCCGTTTTCCCGTTTAAAGTCTTTGATTTTAGAGAGCGAGACCACACCCGTTAAAACGGCAATAAGGCCATAGACGAAAATACACGTAATAATAAGGACCCCAAGGGCCACACATTTCTCAAAAAATGTATCAGAGAATGTATTAGTAATTACCCAACGCCCCAAAAACAAACCCACTAACATTCCCGCAGAAGAGAGGAAAATTCCCAAAAGACTCCACCCCAATCTTCCATCAATCTTCAGAAACTCCCGCCTCGTTAATGCTCCTAATAGCAAAGCAACACTCACCCAGGCCGAGATTGAAGTGGCTAGAGCAATCCCCACATGGTCAAAAAATTGCACGAAGATGATACTTAAAATAAGGTTTCCCATTACACACAAACCGGCAATTTTAACAGGTGTTACCGTATCTCCCCGAGCAAAAAAACCGGGCGCGAGCACTTTGATCATGAAATAAGCAGGTAACCCGGGAGCATAAGCTGATAAGGCTAACGCAGTAGCCTTTGAGGTAGCAACATCAAAAGCTCCTCGCTGAAACAAAAGCTCAACAATTGGACTGGATAAAAACAATAATCCCAATCCAGCAGGAACTGAAAAAACAAGACCTAATTCAATAGATCTATTCATTGTTTCTAATGCGGATACGTGATCACCATGGCTAATCTGGCGGGTGAGAGCCGGCAAGATCACCGTGCCGATGGCAACCCCAATTACGCCCAAGGGCAACTGGGTTAGTCTATCCGCATAAAAAAGAAACGAGACTGCCCCTGCAGGCAAGAACGAGGCAATGAAAATTCCCAACAACGAATTAATTTGAATAACGCCGGCGCCGATAGCGCCTGGAATAACCAATTTGAATAGACGCTTGATTTGGGGCGTTACTCTAGGCCAACGCAAAAAGAACACCATGTCTATTCGTCGACAAGCAATTATTAGCCATAAAAACTGCACGACTCCTGCAATAGCGACCCCCCAGGCCAGGCCGTGCCCGGGTGTTTCTACTAGCGGAGATAGAATAAGAAGACCGCCAATGAGACAAACATTAAATATTATCGGCGTAGATGCAGCTGCAGCAAATTTATTAAAAGAATTTAATACTCCCCCGAGCAAGGCAACCAGGGACACAAAAAGCAGATAAGGAAAAGTAATCCTAGTCAGATCGATAGCCAGATTGAATCTGGAAGGGTCTTCAGAAAACCCTGGAGCGAAAGCATACATTAAGAAGGGCATGAAAATTTGCGTCAATGATATGAAGCCAAAGAGAATGAGGATCATCACCGAGAGCACTGAAGATGCAAATTCTCGGGCGCTAGATTTTCCGTCCTCAGAAACTGCACGACCGAATAAAGGGATGAATGCCGCGTTAAATGCGCCTTCCGCTGTCAAACTCCGAAAAAAGTTTGGGAGCTTTAAGGCCACAAAAAAAGCATCTGCCACCGAACCAGCTCCCAATAAAGCCGCGATTAGAACATCTCTCAGGAACCCAAGAATACGGCTCAAAAATGTCAGCATGCTGACAGTGGCAATATTCTTAAGAAATCCCATGATTTTAGATCATTTCTTTGTCAGATGTTCTGCACACTTGTGATGCTTTTTTATTCTCATGCCGAAAAGGGTCAATTCGGACCCAACTTTTTTTACTAAAATTAATCAAAATTGCTTTCACCAGAGTTTACGACGATGGTTTTTTGAACCCTATCCCTTATTTGCTCTAATTTCCGCTTATTTGTGATTTGCATTCCGTAGACATCCTTGACGTAGAAAACATCAACCACTCTTTCGCCATATGTTGTAACTAAGGCACTCGAGATTTGGAGCCCTAATTTAGCGAGTGTGTGCGTGACATCATGCAAAAACCCTGGCCGATCCCTACCATTAATTTCCACAACTGAATGCGTTCTGCTAGCGCTGTTATTAACCAAAACCCTTGGAGCAACCAAAAAAACATTTTCTCGACCTTTAAAATTTGACTTTTCCCTGAGATTTGTCCCGGGACTCCACTCTCCCCTCAATGCAACTTCTATTTTTTCAATTAAACGTTTTAGATCATTTTCATTCGAGAACGCTCCACCTTTGGTATCTTGTATCGTAAAAATATCGAGAGCCATCCCGTTTGCCATTGTAAAAATCTTAGCCCCCACGATATTGCCTCCGAGTACAGCAATCGCCCCCGCAATTGTAGAGAAAAGTCCGGGATGATCTGGAGTATAAATCGTAATCTCCGTTACAGTATTTATACCCGCCGGACTCGCTGAAATTCTTATCGGTTCATCTGCTTGTTGGGCCGCTGAGATAAGATCTGCATTACGGCGATGGGTATCAGCATCTAATGAAAGCCAATAGGAAGGATAACCAAGTGCAAGAACTTCTTCAATTTTGAAACCCTCCCAACCATCGAAACGCAAACTGCTCGCGAGCGCTCCGCGGGCATTCTCCACTCTGACATTAGTTCCGGAAGATTCGTGCCCCCCAGAGAGGTATGATTCAGCTGCATGGTAAAGCTCTCGAAGCAACGACGCTTTCCAGTTGTTCCAAACATTAGGCCCAACCGCCCTAATATCTGCGACTGTTAAACAAAGTAGAAGTCTCAAACGCTCTAATGATTGTACTCTTTCAACAAAATCCACGATTGTCTTAGGGTCAATCAAATCCCGATGGAAGGCAATGTGGCTCATTAGCAAATGATAGCGAACTAGCCATTCCACTGTTTCCGTCTCTTCCGAAGACAAACCCAGCCTGGGACACATGTGTCTCGCCACCTCGGCACCCAAAATTGAATGATCTCCTCCCCGCCCTTTCGCGATATCATGAAAGAGCATCGCAACGAACAGTGCACGTCTCGAGACTACTCTTTGCATTGCTTCGGTGGCAAAGGGCATATCTTCTTTATACTTTCCTTGCTCTATCCCCTGCAAAATGCCAATAGCAAATATTGTGTGCTCATCAACGGTGTAGACATGATACATGTCGTGTTGCATCTGGGCGACTACCCGCCCAAAGTCAGGCAAGAAGCGACCAAAAACTCCCGCCTCATTCAATCGCCTTAGAGTGATCTCAGAGCCGCTCTCGGCGGTGAGCATATCGATAAAGTATTTATTGGCTTCTTCATTTTCTCTTATGCCATCAACAGCCCTCAAATGCCTTGTAATAAGCCTTAAAGCCCGAGGATGGATATCTCGTTTATGCTTTTGCGCCACTCGAAACAACTTCAAAATTTTTATCGGCTCGTTACTGAGCTCAGCACCAGAGGACACCGTAAGTCGGCCACTCTCAATCTTGAAGCCATCAAGGTCGCGGCGGAAGATATCCCTTGCTCTGAAACGGAGCGCATTCCAGCGCTTTTGTTCAGCCTCGAGCGCTGCGCAGAATATTCTTGTAAGATCTCCAACTTCTTTCGCGGTCAAATAGTAATGCTTCATGAAACGCTCAACACCCACCGTTCCCGCATGGTCCCGGTACCCCATCCTTCGGCCAATTTCTCCTTGAACATCAAATGTCAAACGGTCCTCGCCTCGCCCTGCGATATAATGAAGGTGAGATCTGATAGTCCAAAGAAAATTTTGGGCCTTAGAAAACCGTTTTACTTCATTAGAATTTAACACTCCTTCATTAAGCAACTGTCCCACAGATTCGACCTGATAGAGGTATTTCGCTATCCAGAACAACGTATGAAGATCTCTGAGCCCCCCCTTGCCCTCTTTGATGTTTGGTTCCAAAACGTATCTCGAATCTCCCATATGAAGATGGCGCTTATCGCGTTCCTCCAATTTTGCTTCCGCAAATTTTGGCCCTGACTCAGCAACTACATTTTTTTTAAATATACGTCGCATCTCATTAAATAATTGTTTGTTTCCCCAAAGAAAGCGTGACTCAAGCAGTGCGGTACGGATGGTGATATCTTCCTGGGAGAGCCTCAGCACTTCTTGGACATTTCTGGTCGCATGCCCAACCTTCAGACCCAAATCCCACAATAGATACAATATTGACTCAATTATTTGCTCTACCCGCGGCGTGAGACGATACGGAAGTAAAAACATCAAATCAACGTCGGAAAAAGGGGCCAATTCGCCTCGCCCGTAGCCCCCGGTACAGACAACGCAAATCCGCTCTCCAGATGTTGGCTCAGCGGTGGGATATATTTTGTTTGTCGTAACTTTGAGAGCAAACTGCAGCAGTTCATCGATCAAAAAGGAGTTGGAACAAACGTTAGTCTCACCGGTATCATCTTCTTCCTCAAACCGACGCTTTATTTCTTCTCGCCCCCCAATTAATGCATCTTTGCAAATATCAAATAACCGTTTGCGCGCATCTCCGGCATTTTGCCCCTCTGCCCAGCCCCGATCGAAAGACAGAAACATACGATCCACGTGAATGATCTCTTTGGGTTTGACTATGGTGGGCATTGTTTTTGCCAGCATATAATTTTGTCCGATGCTAATTTGAATATTGGATCGCAGTACCAGATATAATATCCCGCGCAATTGGTATGAAAAATTAATTTTTTCTCAACATTTTTCTAATACGATAAACAAGCTCAAGTGCCTCGAGGGGCGTAAGCAGATCAGGTTCGGTACTACTTAAAATTTCTTCTACCTCGGTGTTTTTTTTAGTTTCTAACCTCCTCTTCTCAGCATTTTGATCAAATAATGGCAGTTCCTTGTTAAGCTTTGTAAGAGAATTAGCATGAGGATGTGACTCCAAAACTGCTAGAACTTCTTGCGCTCGATTTACAACACTGGTGGGTAATCCTGCTAATTTTCCGACATGGATGCCATATGACCGATCAGAGCATCCAGAGATTACTTCATGAAGAAACACCACTTCTTGCTTCCATTCCTTCACCCTCATCGCGTGACACTCCAAAGCGGAAAGCTGGCCCATTAAAGCGGTGAGCTCATGATAATGAGTTGCAAAAATCGCTCGACATTCAGTAATGTTATGGATGTGTTCCAAAACTGCCCAAGCGATTGATAGGCCGTCGAAAGTCGCGGTCCCCCGACCAATCTCATCTAAAATAATAAGAGAATTTTTAGTGGCCTGATTTAAGATTGTAGAGGTTTCTATCATCTCCATCATAAAGGTTGAGCGCCCTTTAGCCAGATCATCCGCAGCACCGACGCGACTAAATACCCGATCAACAATTCCTATATCTGCTCTTTTTGCAGGGACGAACGATCCCGCCTGAGCTAATATCACTATTATTGCGTTCTGGCGCAGAAAGGTGCTTTTTCCGGCCATATTTGGACCAGTTAGAAGCCAAAGTCTCCTCTGTTCATTTAAAACGCAATCATTAGGAATAAAACTATTCTGACCATTGGCCTCAAGAACATGTTCGACTACCGGATGACGGCCCCCTTTGACACAGAACGTAGTATCGGCTGAGAGATTCGGGCGAATAAAATTTTTTGAAGTAGCTAGAGACGCAAGGGAGAAAATAACATCTATGCATGCAATTGCCCCGGCCGCGCGACTAATTTCCTCTGAACCATCCATGACATTCTTTACGAGCTTCATGAAAAGACCCTGCTCCAGAGAGCAAGCCTCATTTGCGGCTCCTGAAATCTCTATGTCTAGCTCAGATAATTCTGGTGTAGTAAATCGCACTACATTAGCTAATGATTGCCGATGGATAAACTTACTCTCGGGGAATTGGAGTATTTTGTCGGCATTAGATGATGTGACTTCTACAAAATATCCTATAGCATTGTTGTGCTTAATTTTTAACGAATTTATGCCCGTGCTTTTCGCATAATCGACCTGCAATCCAACAATAAACTCTCGGCTCGAGTCCCGAAGGTCTAGAAATTTATCTAGTTCTCGAGAGAAGCCTCTCGCAATAAAACCCCCATCCCGATAACCAACGGGCAAACTATGGCCAAGGGCGCGGCTCAAAATCTCAGTAAGGTTCTCAAATCCTCCGAGCCTCTCCAGCTCCGATTTCAATAAATCTGTCAAAGGATACGGGTAAGCGTTTTCCAAAAGTAACTTTTTTATCGCGGTACTTTTTTTCAATCCATCGCGTATTACTGCCAAGTCTCTCGGGCCCCCGCGATCTAGGGCCAGACGTGACAACGAGCGAGCCATATCTGGACATTCCCTGAGAAATGAGGCTAAAGACTCGCAACAACCGCCAGAGGCCATGAACCACCCAACCGCATCATGGCGGTCAATAATTTTTGATAAATCGGTTAGAGGAGCACTCACCCACTCGCTTAGTAGCCTGCCGCCAGCTCCCGTCAAGGTATAATCGATCATAGACAATAAAGAACCTTTGCGCTCTCCCGATAATGATCTAGTAATTTCTAAATTGCGCCGCGTAGCTGGATCAATTTCCATGGTTGTCTGGTTGGAAAATTGCTTGAGCGGATTAAGCCGAGGCAATCGACCCTTCTGAGTGAGATTGGTGTATTCCAAAAGAGCCCCAGCAGCAGATATTTCCGCCCGGCTAAAGTCTCCAAATACTTCCAGAGACTCAACCTTGTACGCTGCCTGAAGCCTGAGCCGTCCGGCCTCGCTGTCAAATTGGACGCTGGGTAGCGGCGTGATTATATCCTTAAACTCCAACAAAAAATTCTGGTCAGACTTTTGATTTAAGAGTAACTGAGATACAACAAGTTCGCCTGGTTCCACTCTTGCAAGCACGGATGATACATTAATTTCCTCTTCCACCTGAACATGGAAGACACCTGTTGAGATATCTAACCAGGCCAATCCAAATATTCCTCCGACAAAACTTAAAGCAGCGAGAAAATTATTTTGGTCTGACGCCAGAAGCTCGTCCTCTGTGAGAGTGCCCGGTGTTACGATGCGAACTACATCGCGCGCAACAACAGCTTTAGATCCACGTTTCTTTGCATCGGCAGGATCCTCAATTTGCTCACATATCGCTACACGAAATCCTCTTCTTATAAGTCGAGCCAAATAGGAGTCAGAGGCATGGACCGGGACCCCACACATTGGTATGTCGGCTCCGTCATGCCTGCCTCTTTTAGTCAGGGCTATATCCAACGCCGATGATGCTTTGATAGCATCATCGAAAAAGAGTTCATAAAAATCTCCCATGCGATAGAAAAGCAAACAATCAGGATGAGAAGCTTTGATAGCTAAAAATTGTTTCATCATCGGCGTAACGGTGTTGTTGGGCGTTACTTTTGATCCTTTCCTAGGAGCATTTACGAATTTCTGCATCATCCCTACAGAGTATCACCCACAAGCATAGGTCGTCATCATTTTGCATAACTAGAGGTTTACGATTTAGCAGATACTATTGCGTTTCTGACAGCCAGAGATCAAACTCGTCATAATCACCGGGATTAATTATCAATCAAAAACTCGAAGCCAATAAAAAACCAATATGATTTATCCTTGATATATTCGCTGGGCATTACGGCACCATGTATGAAAATTTCAAAAAATTCCGCTTTCGGTATACGATTTCGAGAACAAAAACAATATGGTCGCTGTGATTTCAAATCGAATCGCAGTTTATGAAACTTTGACCCTTTGGACACCACGATTATTTACGGGTACTTGATCCAATTGGGTATCGCCGTATCCAAATCAACAAAATTATTCCGGGGACTGCCAGAGCGGTGGTTAAAAGAAAAAATAAAACCCAGCCAAACTCTCCCGCAATAGCTCCCGAAGGAACTGCCAATATAGTTCGCCCCAACGCCATGAAAGATGTAAGAAGAGCAAATTGGGTGCCTGTATATGATTTATGGCAGAGGCCCGATAGGTACGCCACTAAGGCTGTTGAAGCTAGGCCTCCCGCAAAATTATCTAGGCCCACGGCAACGCCGAGCAAATATACATCTGGTCCCGCCTTGGCGAGAAGAGCAAAAAGGACATTTGTAGCCGCCTGACAAATGCCACCGATCAATAGTGCGGGCCAAACATTTAACCACGTTACCAAAAGTCCTCCCACAGCTATGCCAACAAGGGTCGCAGCGACTCCAAACACTTTGGTAACTGACGCTATTTCCAGGGGAGTGAATCCTAGTTGATTGTAAAAAGGGTTTGCCATAGCCCCAGCGATGGCGTCTCCGTACTTATAAAAAATAATGAATACCAGAACGAATATGATCCCTGGTCGGCTCAGTAATTCTGAAAATGGTAGAAAGACGTTATCTTTGAACCTCTTCAAAAAGTCGGCACCATTCTTTTGGCTCGATCCAGAATGGGCAATCATAGATGATTTTGGCTCCGGTGCTATTGTTGCGGCCACAACACCAATCGCAACCAGGGCTGCCATGATTGTATAGACCCAAAACCAACTGAGAACAGCTGAAAGCGCAATGGCACCGGCACCAGAAGCCAATAACCCCGCCCGATATCCTATTTGAGTGCTCGCAGCTCCAGCACCTTGCTCTCTCTCT
Organism: uncultured Rhodospirillaceae bacterium; assembly: GCA_913052165.1. Lineage (GTDB taxonomy): Bacteria > Pseudomonadota > Alphaproteobacteria > MPNO01 > UBA2964. The sequence continues at coordinate 6,528 of CAJXEC010000050.1, read as the reverse complement.
TCGAGGATTTCGATCCTGTAAGCATCAATGATTATATCTTGGCTCGCTGAAAGAAAGGCCATAATGAGAGCAGCTGCCGCCAGAAGAGCTAAATTTTCCCGCGGATGACAGGATCCCAATGTGATGATTGAGAGGATAAGAAGCAACTGGATCAACAACAACCAACTTCGTCGGCGACCCAGCCTTTTGGCAAAGATTGGTAGACTTACAAGATCAAAAACAGGCGCCCATAAAAACTTTAAGGAATAAGGAGCGGACACCGCGACCAAAGCACCGATGGCGCCTAGCGTGATGCCTTCCCCTGCCAGCCAATAGGATAGAGTCGAAAAACCAAGTAGCAACGGCAGGCCGCTAGAAAACCCCATCAGTAAAATGACTAATTGTCTTCTATCCGCAAACACAGAAATAAAGGCCTCCCGGCTTGAGGATGATCTATCAGAGCCAAGCATTGAGTTTCCTCCCGAGGAATTCAAACACTAATAAGCCCGGGTTTCACAGGAAATAATGCATTCAGATAATATGCAAAGAGGGGAATTATAGGCCTTTGTCTAGTAATAATTGCGCCAGTGAAACCTCGGGACGTGCACCAAAATGACCTATTATTTCTGCTGCCGCCAACGCCCCGATCTTACCTGAATCTTCAAGTGAGCGGCCGCTTGTAATACCAAATAAGAACCCCGCCGCAAAGAGATCACCTGCTCCTGTTGTATCCAACACCTCTGAAACTAGGGCAGGCTTGATATCTAAGATGTCCGAGCCAGCGACTATACAAGCACCTCGAGCACCTCTGGTTAAAACAGCAATCTGACACTGGGAACGAACCGCTGAAATTGAATCTGAAAAGCTTTTAGTTCCATAGAGCGCGTTAATCTCCTCCTCATTGGCAAACAAAATATCAACGTGCCCTTGGATAAGGTCTAAAAATTCCGCCCGATGTCTGTCCACGCAGAAGCTATCAGACAAGGACAGGGCTACTTGTCTTTCTGCATGATGTGCCGCCTCAGCTGCAAAGAAAAAAGCCTTTTTAGCTTCGGGCGGATCAAAAAGATAACCTTCCAGATAAGTAATCTGGGAGGCCCTGATCGCATCAACATCAACATCCTCACTCGATAAACACGCGGAGACCCCAAGATAGGTGGACATCGTGCGCTGAGCATCAGGCGTGACGATTACCAAGCACCTCGCGGTAGAAGGGCCGTTGGTTGCAGCACGGGTCCGATAATCAACGCCAATTTTTCGGATGTCTCTCCGAAAGGTTTCGCCCAGTGCATCATTTCTCACTTTTCCGATATAGGCTGCCCTGCCGCCTAGAGAGGCAATACCAGCCAGTGTATTAGCGGCAGAGCCCCCTGAAACTTCCAAGTTCGGTGTTAATGCGTCATAGATTTCAGCTGCTTGATCCAAGTCCACTAATTTCATCATACCCTTCTCCAAATCAACTGATTTCAAAAAGGAGTCATCTGCTGTAAAGATGACATCAACAATAGCATTGCCTATGCCAATTACATCAATGGACGTATTGGACATTTTAACCCCCTCGTTCAGAAAACATTCCTTCTCTCTCATAAAATTTGATATAATTCTAGTCCTCGTCTGATCTGAAAATACGATTAGTCCGATTCCACTGCATAAAGGAATTTGGTCAATGATAGCCGCACTCATCAAGTCAATTGAAAGTGCTTCCCACCCGGAATTTTTGCGGATCATCTTAAAAGCTTTCTTAGGTAGTTTAGTCCTATTCGGCTTGCTCCTCTCGCTAACTTGGTATGGTCTCACTTTGATAAAGTTTTTCGATGTAGATTGGCTTGAGATATTATTGGACTCCATAAGTTGGGCCGGGATTGTAATCGTGTCGTGGTTCTTATTTCCCGGAACAGTAATTATAGTGATGGGTTTTTTTATCGAGGACCTAGTGGGAGAGGTCGAGAAATTACACTATCCTGATTTAGACGAAAATGTCATGAAACCCCAGGGAGGGTTTTTGTGGTCGAGCTGTAAGTTTGGTCTTTTAACTCTGATGATTAATCTTGCCGCTCTACCGATAATATTAATATTTTTATTTCTTCCCCCTATAAATATTTTTGTTTTTACGGCCCTAAATGGGTACCTTCTGGGGCGAGAATATTTTGAACTGGTAGCATGTCGTCGACTTAGGAAGGACCGCATCAGAAACCTTTGGAGACGCAATCGGATCCAATTAATATTTTCTGGGGTGGTAATTACTTTTTTGTATAGTATCCCAGTTATAAATTTTTTAATGCCAGCTATAGGTGTAGCTTACATGGTTCACACTTTTAATCGAATTTGGCAAAAAGAAAACGATTAAGTAATTTTTGATTTATGTGAGGACATAAGCAATGAAATTTTCTAAACAGGAAGTGCCTGAAAAAAGTAAAGAGGCTGAGAAGAAAGTTAATTTGAAAGGAGGGAGTCCCGCTGACATGCCTCCTGCCATGGCTGTCAGATCTAACCCGATCATACCACGAAAGCCAGCGGCTTTCTCGAATCTAGATATAAGCGAACGGTCCTCGGAACAGGACTCCCAAAATAAACAACTACTGATAGGCGAAGATATTTCCCTGAGCGGCACCATCACTTCCTGTGACAAACTTGTTATTGCGGGGACAGTCGAGACGAATATATCTGAATGCAAGGAATTGGAGATAGCCAGGGGAGGCCTCTTCAAAGGAGAGGCTAAAATTCAGATGGCCGAGATTGCCGGAGAGTTTGTCGGAACTTTATCCGCTGATCTTTTAAGATTAAGAAGTAGCGGACGTATATCGGGAGACCTCAATTATGGTAAACTTGAAGTCGAACTCGGGGGAGAGATAATAGGGAATCTCTCTAAAATTCAAGGGGATTAGGAATTCGAAAGTTCTCTCTAATCTTAACCTCTTTTGTTGCACAATTGGGTTGCGTGTCAGGCCCAATAGACTCAGAATTGGGCCCAGCCGCTGACACACCAAAGACGGAAAAGTTGACGTTCGACTCAAAAAATAAAAATAAAAACGTTCAACCAACGACAATTGTGAACTTAAGGCCACCAACCAAAACTAAAACACCTAAAATTAAATCCCTAATGGGTCGCGATGCCAAGAATATCCAGAAGCTATTTGGCATGCCGAGTTTTGTCCGCAAGGATCTCGGCACTCAATTCTGGAGATACGAGGGGGAAGATTGCAGGCTTAATATAGCGATGTATCCCAAAGGCAGTGATAGTAATTATCGGGTCTTTTACTCGGAAACAATCGATAAAAATGGTCAGGCACTCGACCAAATCCAGTGCCTGCAAAAACTCTTTTTAAACGCCCAAAATTTTGGGAATTAGCTCTTGGATTTTACCTATATTGGCAAATATCTGAATTATTACAGGAGTCGCACATGGGCTTTCTTGCTTTACACGTATAGCGGCCAAATAAAATCAACCAATGATGAGCATTTTGCAAGTAATCTTTAGGCGTCCGCCGAAGTAAAGCCTTTTCCACGGCATCAACGTTTTTTCCGGGCGCTAAACCCGTTCGATTGGCGACCCGAAATATATGCGTATCAACAGCCATCGTCGGTCTCCCAAAGGCAATATTTAGTACAACATTAGCAGTCTTTCTTCCCACACCAGGAAGGCCAACGAGTGCGCTCCTATCGTCTGGCACCTCACTACCATGTTCTTTAATAAGTTTTTCACTAAGAGAAATTATATTTTTAGCCTTAGTCCGATACAAACCAATTGTTCTGATGTGTTTTATTAGAGCATCTTCCCCCAACTTAACCATTTGCTGGGGTGTTCGAACAATTTCAAATAGCCTACGAGTTGCTCGATTCACTCCGACATCTGTCGCCTGGGCAGATAATACAACCGCCACAAGAAGGGTGTAGGTGTTGACGAAAATCAGCTCGCCTTTTGGCTCGGGATCAACCTCAGCTAGGCGTTGATAAAAAAGTTCGACATCTTTTAATTTCATGCTCATAAGGTTATATCCAAAGTGTATGATTATTAGAAAAATAGAACTAACCTAAGAAATACAACAAACTCCTCATAATATGAAAATATTTGGTAAAGATAACGTCAGGATTTCAACCACCTCTGAGACTCGTTTTTACACAGAGATCCGACCCAACCAAAGCCTTAACGACCGGACCTTTTTATGGGTCGTCGGTGGATTTGGACTCGCAAGCTTCGGACTGGGGATTGGGTTTATAATCCTCGGGGCGTGGCCGGTTTTCGGTTTTTTTGGTATTGACATACTCTTGGTATACATAGCCTTTCGTCGCAACTATCGAGCGAGCGAGAAGTATGAAACGCTAAATCTTAGCAGAAATCTTCTTCAAGTGGAGCAAATAAATTCCAATGGAAACCGCCTGTCTAAATGCTTTCACCCATACTGGTTAGTAATAGAATTTAACGAAGGCTTTCTAACGCGCGACAGTCTCTACTTGAGATCTCATGGGAAGTCTCTGGAAATAGCTAGATTTTTAAGTGCGGATAGAAAAAAGGAGCTAGCCAATCAACTTCGCGCAGAAATTAAAAAACTTAAGAACGAATGCACATCTTTTGCTGCCAAGTGATTTGCTTTAAGGACAGGGCGTTCTAACCGACCCCCGTTGCAACGCTTATGTGTACATATTTGACTCTTTTATTTTGCCATAAAAACAAAATAATTTGACAAAATGCTGCAGACTTAATGACTGTCAGCCAATCACGAGAACAAAAAGTAACAGCTTTTACGATTACCATCACCTATGAGTACTCAGTCAGACCGAGCACATCCGCCATAGTATAGACCCCGGGCGCTTGATCTTGAGCCCATCTCGCCGCCCTAACGGCTCCTCTCGAAAAGATTGTCCGACTAGACGCCTTATGACTGAGTTCTAGCCTCTCTCCTGTCGCTGCAAAAACAACGGTATGATCACCAGTTACATCGCCTCCTCTTAACGTGGCGAATCCAATATCTCCCCGGTTTCTCTGACCAGTTTGTCCTTCACGCGATAGAACCGCTTTTGGTCCAAAATCGACCTCGCGCCCCTTCGCAGCGGCCCTGCCCAATCCAAGCGCCGTTCCGCTGGGTGCATCAACTTTGTTTCTGTGATGCATCTCTAAGATTTCTATATCAAAGTCATCGTCTAAGATTGAGGCCACTTGGCGAGTGATTGCAAATAAAATATTTACGGCAACACTCATATTAGGGGCGTAGACAAGGCGAGCCTTTTCACCCGCTTTTGCCAGTATTTCCTCTTCCGATATCGACAGACCAGTCGTCCCGATTACATGAACTCCCCCCCGGTCCGCAGCCCTCAGAGCATTCTTGATAGAAGATTCTGGTGAAGAAAATTCAATCACAGACTCCACAGTATCAAATACGTTTTCCGGTGAGTCTCCAATCTCAATGCCCGAACGACCAACGCCCGCAACCTCTCCCGCATCTTGACCAATGACCTCCGACCCGGGACGGTCGCAAGCAGCTACGAGAACAACGCCAGCGGAATGCTTTATTTGCTGAATTACCGCTTGGCCCATGCGGCCGCCAGCCCCAATAACACCCAATCTCAGATTAGCCATAATACCTCGAAAAATCTGACCATCTTTTAGATATAATTTAACCCAAACAGCAAAAAATAGCTATCAGGAAGGCCAAATCAGTCAGTTAAGTCATCCCATAGCTCTCTAGCCCTCGAAAAAAACCCTTCAGACTCTGGGCTTGTAGATTTCCCACTGCGATTTTGTTTAAGCCCCAAAGACTCCTCAAATGCCTTCAGTTTTTCTTTTTGATCGCGGTTGAGGTTAACAGGAGTTTCAACTTGTATTTCGATGTACATATCACCGCGCCGCTGGTCATTTAATATCGACATCCCCTTGCCACGCAGCCGGAGACGATGACCGGTTTGAGTCCCCGCCGGGATACTTACCTTAGCCCGCCCCCCGTCGATTGACGGAACCTCAACATTTCCTCCAAGCGCCGCGGTAGTCATCCGAATAGGAACCCGGCTAAAAGTATTGGTTCCATCTCTCTGAAAGAGAGCATGAGATAAAATATTCACGTGAATATAAAGGTCTCCAGCAGGGGCCCCTCTCATCCCTGCCTCACCCTCTCCAGACAATCTAATACGCATGCCGTCCTCAACCCCTGAGGGCACGTTGACTGATAGAGTCTTCTCTTTTCGAACCGCACCAATACCATTACAAGAATTACATGGGTCGGAGATTGTTTGGCCATTCCCTTGGCATGTGGGGCAAGTTCTTTCTACCGTAAAGAACCCCTGACTTGCTCGGACTTTTCCATGGCCCTTACAGGTGGGACAACTTGTGGGCTTAGAACCCGGGGCTGCTCCCGAGCCCTGACAGCTATCGCACGATACAGCAGTGGGCACACGAACACGGGTCTCCTTACCCTTGAAGGCCTCCTCTAACGAAATTTCTAAGTTGTAACGTAAGTCGTTACCACGATTAGGACTGTCATTACCTCGTCGACGACCCCCGAAATCACCGAACATTTCCTCGAAAATATCGGCAAACCCGCCCGAACTAAACCCGCC